>JAPXLT010000175.1:0-10067 GCA_033809415.1 Lentisphaeria bacterium | reverse complement strand
CCCTTCACCCTTCACCCTTCACCCTTCACCCTTCACCCTTCACCCTTCACCCTGCCCCCTGCCCCCTGCACCCTTTTTTATCGGGTTATTTTTTCCAGTTGGAAATCATCCAGCAGGATGGATGCTTTTTCGAACTTCGGGGCTATAGCCGTGTTGAATTTCAGCCAGCCTATATGCCGTTTTGGGAGAGAAAAATAAATTTTTGCCAGCTTCCATCCATCTTTATTCGCGTCTTCGCATTCCAGCCTGCTGTCCTTCAGGTTTAGCCTATTATCCGTCAAACTGGGCTGTTCGAGCAATTGCGCTTCGAGATTGCCTTGAATGAATTCCATGTCGCTCAATACAATCCTCATCCGTATGTAGCTAAGTCCTTCCGAGGGTTTGTAGCGAAACTGGAAGAGCCATTCACCTGGTTCGAGGCGAGTTTTTGCGCTGATCAAATCCTGGCTTTTCAAATTCCATTTCTTTTGTTCCATCACTAAGCGCAAGGCCGGCGCCTGCAAGCCGTAGTCTTCATGATCGATTTCATAGTATTCCGGACGGAAACGCATGAACATGGAAGATATAATTTGCTTTCCCTCGACAAAATGCCAGTTGCGCGGATAGGGTTTTTCAACTGCCCAGTTCGGATAGATTGGTTTGCCAAGACCATTTTTGGGAATAACTAGATCCCTGTAGGGGAGCCATGTTGAAAAATCGCCATTTAAAAGGGTTGGGCTGGCTGCCTGCCAGAGCAGGTTTTGAATTTTATTCACCTGGTCTGTCTCCAAAAAATCGTCTGGCAGGTCCAGTAGTGCCGAGGCCATGAAGATATCTTGCAGGCCACATTTACGCCGTCCGCCCAGCAATCCGGTGTATGCTGCATCAAGCGCCAAGTCTTTCCAACGTGGTTCGCCGGTAATTTGCGTGTATTTGACCATGACCGGATAAAACAGTGCGCCGCGGCCATACAGATAATCCGTCGCCATGGTCGGCAATGCCTTCTCGGCAGGCAGGCCTGGCCAGTTGGTCTCGATTTGCGGGCGATAGGTCATTTCCAGGTTCATGATATTTGGGAGCTGGTCTTTGAGAACTTCGAGAATAAACGGCTCCCGGGTAAATTCATACATCAGCTCCATGCCCAGCAAGCCATACCAGCAATGAAAAGGAACCAACCCCGAATAACTGGTGTAAAACAGGGAACCCTGCCGGGGAAGGTCCGTGCGCTGCATCCGCATCTCCGATTCCGCAAGCGGAGCGGAATGCTTCTCGATTTGATATTGCAGCTGTTCCCGAAAGCGCTGGACGAAAGCCGGGTCGTTGAAGACCCCATAGCAATTTGCCAGAGTCAGCAGATAAAAGCCAAAGTTTCGTCCGGAGGCTATGCTGCTATGATTTGGCGGCATGTTTTTGATCGCTTTGGCCACTTTCCAGGCGACTTCGCGCGTGCGGAGATTCCCGGTAAGCAGGTAATCCGATAAAATCCCCTGCACCCAGGCATGTCCAAAGCCAACCCCGCCTATTACGTGATTAGCGCTGTGTGTACTGGGCAGAAAGCGGTTCTGGTTTGTATCGACATCGCGGTAATGCCGGGCGGCGGCAGTTGCCGCGCTGAAAATTTCCGCCGATTCTGCTCGGAGTGCCCGATGGAAGAGGGAATAATCTTCATAGGATTCCAGGTTTGCCCAGCCCCCGTCGCCAAAATGATCACCATAGTCAAACAGGCCATATTGGAATTTTTCGGCTATCGAATCCCAATGGCAGCGTTCCAGGGCGCCATCGCTATTCATAATCTGTTCAAACAGGGGGAATTTCTCCAGATTTTGCGGTGCCAATGCAATCATGATTCCGGATTTGGCAAAATCTTCTGAAGAAGGCAGGACGACAGCCGGATCATCGAAATACTCCGGGGAATTTTCCGGATTGAATTCCAGCCTGAACTCCCGGGTTGCAGATAGCCCTCTCCACAGACTCAGCGCTTTAACAGGTGCGGCAGGCCAGAAGTATCCCCGCAGTGTTCGCCCATCCTTGGCTGCACCCAGCATGGCCGGATAATATTTTCCTGCTTGCAGAAATTGGACGCGGAAATCCCCGCTATCGAGATGCAGCGCCTGGCTGCTTTCGGAAGAAGCACTGATTTGCCCATCAGAGAATTGGCTCAGCGCATATTTTTGTGATTCCGGATCGGCGGACAGCAAAAGCTTTGCGTCTGCTCCGACAGGGAACTCGCCCAAGGGACCGCAGAGTTGCCGGGGTGCACCTGGTAATTCCGCCTGCCAGAAGATTTCCCTTATCAGAAAATCCTGATCCTGGGTAGTATTGCTGACATTCATTTCCAGGTGGAGAGCGCGTTCATGCTGACGGCAAGTAAGTCTGACACTGTAGTGCCCCAAAGTGCACCCCTGCTCATCCATGATCATGCCGGAACGCATTATTACCGCGGAGAGCGGGCCGTTTCGCTCGATTTCAACACGTCCCGCATTCGCCTGATAGGTTTTGCCGGAAAGGTCTTTCCCCAGAAGAAGGGCCGACCCCAGCATTTCCCTGCCATCTTCAGTGCAAATTTTTTCCCAAATCCTGGGGCTGCCAGCCTTGACAAACATGCGCAAGCCATTTCCGAAGCGGACATTGACAAGGTCGTCCTCTTGCACTGCAAGCATGGATGGTTTGGCGCTTTCTCCTGGAGCATAAGCAAGAGTCAGCGTTTGCCGCCCTTCCGCCTGGACATCACCGGAAAATTCAACCAGGACAGTCTGCAATGATTTCCCGTCCGGCCAAACTGCCAGGGGAGTGACTTGACAAGGGATCGCTTGACCATTGCTTTTCAGCTGAAATCGGGTATTCCTGCCAACCAAGCCCGGTGCAAACGGCATGACTCCCTGCAATGGCACTTGCCTGCCGCTCTTTTTTGCAGCGACCACAAAGGTTGCTTCGCCAGTTGCCGTTGTTGCAGCCAGCTGATTCACGTCGATATCTCGGGCAGAAGACGCCTCCGGCTCTGCTGCCAGCTGCATAAATACTTTTTGATCAGGCTGATAAGTGCCGTCGCCAGTCCCCAGATAGATGGCATCCAGCCAGACTTTGCATCCGTCAACGGGACTTACGCGAACCTGTATCGGGCCGAATATGCTGCCATGCCTACGTATCCCCCCGCCGAATGGCTTATTAATAACCAGCTGATATTGCTTCCATTCTGAATCGAGTTGAAAAGTTTCACTCTGAGTTACCATGCGCTCATGATTGATATAGGCAGAAAAGCATACGGTGCAATTGCCCCCAATACGATCTGTTTTCAAATAGAATGATAAAATATGCATGTTGGCAACCGCACCGTAATTTTCATAGCTCAAGAGCAATTCATCCGTTCCGGCAATGCATTTCTCGCCCTCATACGCGGCTTTGCTGTCGATCTCCCAATTGCCATGATACTCGAGCGGGACATTTCGCATGCGGTTCCAGATCAAGAGGTCCGCCATGCAATCACCGTATTCAAAACTGCTATTGGGAATCAGGTTGTCGTCCTTCGCTGAAACATGGACACAAAGAATTGCAGCTACAAACAGCGCAAGCAAATGCATTTTCTTCTCCGTCGATGATAAAATTGACTCGTATTTTTCAATACACGATACTGTCAGGATGTCCTGTGAGATTGATGGACACTGTAGTCACGCTAGTCGTTTTTTTGGATACGCTGCCAGACAGGCGATTGCGGTTTGCATAGTCCATTTGCCCGATGTGACCATCAAAATACGCGACATTCGCCTTGAATCCATGGGGATATTGCTGACTTCCGCCCATGTGGGAGGAGCCGGTGTAGCCGTCGCAGATCAAAGCGCAGATCGCCGGGAGTTTGATCTTCATGGCCGGCACAGCCAGTCGTTTGGCCGCAGAACTGGATACTGCGTATGTTTCAGCGGAAAGCGGGATATTGGTGAAAAAATCGTTATACACAAACGATCCGTAGCGGATTTGCCCTTTGCGATATTTAGACGCATCCTCTGCATAGGTCGGGCTCAGCTGCATGTTGATTTCACAATGATAGACATCATGCGTTGCATCAGCCAGACCGTCGATGACCTGCTGGGGTTCACCAAAGTAGTTCTTGGTAAAAATGCTGTATCTGGAAAAAACCACGCATTTTTCGCCAGGATTATCATGGCGCCCCAAATACATTGGGGGGAACCAATCGTCACTGTCACCGGAATAGAAAAACATGCTCGTGGCGATCTGGCGCTGCTTGTTTGCACAAGCAATCATTTTGGCTTTCTGCCGGGCTTTTCCCAAGGCCGGCAGCAACATGGACGCCAACACGGCAATAATGGCCACTACAACCAGCAGTTCAATTAAAGTAAAACGCAGTCGCCGAAAGCAATTTGGCGATATCTCCGCAGAATTCTTAAACATCTTTTTTCTCCTCTTTTGTCTCGCGCCCGGCAGAAAACCGGACACTTATTTGTCATGCCAATTAATATCAGGGAGGAATATTAGCATTTGATTAAGCCAAAATCAGAGAAAAAACAAATATTCGTTTCTCACAAGAATCAAGCAACGCAGTATTTTTTTGCGAAGTATATTACTGGTGCAGGGGGCAGGGGGCAGGGGGCAGGGTGCAGAGGGCAGGGTGCAGGGGGCAGGGTGCAGGGGTTCGTACTATCACTCAGAATCTTCTTTATTTGTGAAAGATTTTCAAAAACGGATGCGCAAGTTTCTGACCTTGAAACTCTTTCTCATTTTCAAGAAATTTTTTGGGCAGGGATTATGTCACGCCCTTACAGGGCTTTGCCGATGGTGTGATCCCTGACCCAGGGCGTTGCCCTGGGCTGGTATGTCACGCCCCTTCAGGGCTGATTTCAACACCGCTGGTCCGACCGATCATCTGTCCGTGTCCCGTCCGTGTAAAGTCCGTGTAAAGTCCGTGTCCCGTCCGTGTAAAGTCCGTGTAAAGTCCGTGTAAAGTCCGTGTAAAGTTTTTTCGTTGTTAGAAAAGGAGGTGTTCTATGGGAAGTTTTGCTGAAATCATCTCCTACAGTTGGCAGGAGGTTGAAATTGCCTTTGCGCAGGAAAAGATGTCTTTTGTGAAAGCCGAATTAAGCGGCGGCTCGATGCCCCGGCAATTCGTCACACAGGAAGCCTCGTGCAATGGGCGGATTCTTATCCAGGACTTGACGCCGGATTCCGACTACACAATTGAAGTCTTTCTGGCAGAAGGCAGCCATCAGTTTTCTTTCCGCAGCCTGCCCATGCCGTCGGGTGCATGTTCCTGCCGCTATGCTGTGTTGGCCGATCCACACCTTTCCACCACTGCCCCCAACCGAAAGGGGAGATTATTCCAGGAATCCGCAATCATTTTGCGTGAGGTCGTTGAACACGTCAATGCCCTCGAAGTTGATTTCTGCCTTATCGCCGGGGATTTGACGAATTCGGCTATCGAGGAGGAATTCAAGATAGCCCGCGATATCCTGAAGAACCTCCAGATGCCCGTCCTCTGTGCCCGTGGGGATCATGATGTGCATGGGGAAGGGGGGCGTCTCTGGGATCAGTACTTGGGGGACCTGCTCTGCACGGAGCTGGTTCATCATCCGTATAGGATCATGGCGATTGACACAAGCTCGAAGCAGTTGACAGCCGCAGATGCCGCCCGTCTCCGGGAATCGCTGTCGCTTTCATTGCGGCCAATCATCCTGACCCATGTCCATCTCCTGCCAAATCCTGAGCTTTGCCGTGGACAAAAAGCGGCGGAGATCAGCAACAGTGATGAATATCGAGCCTTGCTGCTGGAATTAGGGCAGAAGAAAAGCTTGCTGATCTATGCCGGACATCAAAATATCCCCACCCGCCTTCAAACATCCGGAGTCTGCCAAATCAATGTCCCTCAGATCAGCCAGTATCTATGTTGCTGGTATTTGGTTGAAGAATACGATAATGGGCTGTATCACCGGGCAATTCCGATCAAAAGCGAAATCCTGCGCCAGCAATCACGCCATGAATCACAGCTGGCCGCCGAATTATTCCAGGAAAAACAATGGGAAACGAGTTACCGGCAGGGAAAAGACGCCGCCAGCCGAAGTTTCATTATCCACAAAACCATTTTTTAACAACGAAAAGACACGAAAAGACACGAAAATTTAGGGAACAAAATGCAAAATGATCTTTGTTACAGTACGACGTTTTTCGGATATGATGCAGGCGGCATGGATTTTTTCGAGGGAATAGACATATTGCAACAGGCAGACGTAAGGATCATCGAATGGTCTCGGAAGCAAAAAATCACCGAGGAGCGGATCAATTTTCTAAAGCAAAAGTCTTTGCGGGTCTGGGCGGTTCATGGCACTTTAGGTTCTGGAGCCGTTTCCCAGGACAAACACGCTTTTCGGCAGGCCATCGACAATGAAATACAGCGCATTCAAGCCTGCAAACCCTTTGCCCCCTGCCCTTATGTCATTCACTATTTGCATCGTTTCCATGATCCTGAATATGGAAAAAGATTCCGTACCGCACTCGAACTGCTTCTCGAGGCAAATTCTGAGATTGGCTTGATACTGACCCTTGAAACAGTTCCTCACAAGCCGGAAAATGAGCGATATCCTGACTCCTTGGAAGTTGCCTCTTTCGTGCGTTCCTTCCAGCATGAAAATCTGCAAATAACCATTGACATCAATCATTCGAACTTGCGCGAAGACTTGCAGCAGGTTTGCGAGAACTGCAAAGGATTGATTGCCAATATTCATGTGTCGGACAATCACGGGATTCGTGAAGAACATCTCATCCCCGGCGATGGGATCATCGATTTAAAAACGACCATGGATGCCCTGCGCAAGAACGGATATCAAGGTCCTTGCAACCTCGAACTGCATCTCGAACAGCCAATATCTGTGGATTTGATTAAAAAGATCAGTAATCGAGTCGAAAATATCCTTGACGGAAGCAGCCCTTAAAATTTTTTGTACTACTATCGCCCAAAATCTTCTTTTTTGGGAAAGATTTTTGGGAAACTAATCTTCAAGTCATTGGTATACAATCACTTGTTAAGCTAACTCTAATGATTGTAGTGCCTTTACAAGGCACTGCCGTTGGATGGGTTCCTCACCCCAGGCTAAAGCCAGGGGTTAAGCATGGTTAAGCACCTACGGCGCAAAACATTATGCCGATCCGGCTGATCTGACCGATCCGTCGGAGAAACCAATAGACCAGATCATAAATTCGCGTGCCATTCCATCCGTCAAAGCAGCGATCCTACAAAATTTTCCGAGTTTTCCGTGCTTTCCGTGGACAAAAAATGGGTTGCGGGCGATCAGTCCGCGCCAAGGTTGTTCGTGTGGTTCGTGGTTAAAGACTGGGGCGTGCCTGTGTGATCAGGGTCATAATCGTTTCGGCAATTAGCATTTGCCGCTCGGAGTCCGGATGATTCAGGCCATTGCTCAGAAGTGCAGTCGTATCGACGCCTTCCGAGTGAAGTTTTTCCCATTCGGCATATACATCGGCCAACGGCATGTCCAATTCGAGGGCCAGTTCACGCAGGCGTTCAACGTATACCTTCAGGACACCTTGGTTCTGGCAGGCGATAATCGTGGGCGCATAGGGCTTATGCACCTCGGCAATCCGGTGCGTCTCGAACGACGCCATGAAATTCGGGGTCAGCAAAATAATGTCCGCAGAAGTGCTTTCCCGGATTTCCCGGACGATCCGGCGAATATTCTGCTCGAAGCGATCCAATTTCTCGATACCGGCACATGCGTCATTGAGGCAGAATCCCAGCAGCACCAGATCGGGATCATGGCGGATGACATCGCGTTCCAGGCGCACCATGCTGGATTCCGCCGACGCTCCGCTGACACCGGCATTGATTACGCTGAACGTCGTCTGCGGGTATTCCGCCTCGAGTTTAAGCTTAAGCTGATTATGGTAAACGCCGGCATGATCAATGACGTTTGCCTCCATACACCCCTGAGTGACACTGTCACCAAAGGGAATGATCAATACCGGAGCGGTACCAATATTTTCCGCTTTTTCTCTGATTCTCTGATGAAAACGTTCGAGCATTTTATTCCTCCTGAATTTTCGTGCCTTTTCGTGTAGTTCGTGGTTAAAAAGAATGTTGCGTTTGCAGTGCTCGGGTGAGTCCGGAGATACGTTGTGTTGGTCGTTCGAGTGCGGCTTTGAGGATATTCGGGTTTGCCCACATTTGGAATTTGAGTTCGGTTCGGGTAAGTCCGGTATAGATGAGTTCGCGGCTGAGCACGAGATTGTCGGTTTCAGGCAGAACCATCAGCACCTTGGCATAACCGGAACCTTGGGATTTGTGGATGGTCATCGCATAGACCGGCTCATGCGGCGGCAATGCCGCCAGACCAAAAACGAGAAATTCCGGGGCATCACTGCCGGATGCCTTTTCAGGATTCTGGAAAAACACCTGCCTATCAATGACAATGCCGATATCGCCATTGTTGAGGCCGGTGGCACGGTCATTTTCCAGGATCATCAATGGGGTGCCGTCCGCATACAAGGGAATCCCCAGGATTTGGGCCGAGAGCCGGTTCAGATTGATCACGCCATATTCGCCGTCCCGGTTGCTGGCCAGAATCTTAAAGGAATTGGCCAGCTGAAAAAAGGCGACCGGATCGGAAAGTTTTGACCAGCCATCCAGTTCCCAAGCACTGAATAGCTCCTCGAGTGCAGCGGTGAGTTGGTTACGTGCCGGCAAGAGGCTGACCCTGAACTCGGCACCATCCTGCCCCGGCAGAGCCTGCAATGAATACATCTCGTCAGCAAGCAGGCTCTGATTCGCACCCGGTGAAACGATGCGTTCGGCAACCTGAATCAGCGTCGCATTGTTCTCAGTGCGCCGGTTCTTATGCAATGTCGCAATTGAATTCCGCACTACGGGGCTGTTGCAGATATCGGCAAAGACGCTGCCGATCTCGACACTGGAAAGCTGATTGCGATCTCCCAGCAACAACAGCCTGGCACCGGGCTTCAAGGCATCAATCAGCATGCCCATTGCCGGCAGGGAAAGCATCGAAGCTTCGTCAATGACGACAAAATCAGCCGGCAGAGAATGCTCACGATTATACCAAGGACGCACTGCCTCGGGATGATGCCCAATCAGCGAATCCACCGTCTGCGCTTGCAACTCGAGCAGGCGGGATGTCACCGTTTTCGGCAGATGCAACTGTGACACCCCGCTGCTGATTGCCTCCTGCATGCGTGCTTTGGCTTTGCCGGTGGGTGCCGCCAACGAAATGCGGTATTCCGGATGGCGTTGCAAAAGCAGCCCCAGGATGACCGCCAGCACCGTTGTCTTGCCGGTGCCCGGACCTCCGGTGATGATGGCAAAGCGCTGTTTCAGCGCCAGGGCAACGGCAAGCTGCTGATAATCCGGGGCATCCTGTGAATTCCGGAAATAATCATGCGCCGCCCGGATTTCCTCAGGACTGAACAGGTCTTCCTCTGCCTCGAGACTCTTCCGGATCCATTGTGCAATATCCTGTTCGCAGGCATAATACCGGTGCAGATAGAGCCGGTTGCCTTCATCCAGCCAGATCAGCGGAGTCTTGCGCTCGAGTCCCTGCGCAAACAATTGCGGAAATTCCCGGGCCAGACTGCACACTCGAACAGCCAGATCATTAGCGGAGAGTTCCTGCAAGGTCGTCCGCAAGGCAGTGCCATCCGAGCCCGTTTCCCGAAGGATGCGCAGGCGGATTTTCTCCTGCTCGAGCATTTTCAGGGTATTTTCCCGCCAGAGTTTCAGATCGAGGCAGCTGTGCCCCTCATTGATCTGGCGCAAAAGCAATGCCCCCAGCTCGGGCAGTAAAGGTGCCTCCCTGCCAGCAAGACGGCAGAGAAAACGCCCGAATTCCCGCTCGATGGCCGTGAACTCGAGTACTGTCTGCAAGCCCTTCAAATCATCCGCAACCATGATATTTCATCACCTGAACCTTTGCATTTTTTTAAACCACGAACCATACGAAAAGGCTTGGCGCGGACTGATCGCCCGCAACCCACACGGACTTTACACGGACGGGACACGGACTTTACACGGACGACAGATCGGACGGATCGCCATGTGCCAAGGTCGGCTTTACTTTTTC
>JAPXLT010000174.1:0-10073 GCA_033809415.1 Lentisphaeria bacterium | reverse complement strand
GCACCCTGCCCCCTGCCCCCTGCACCCTCTCCCCTGCCCCCTGCCCCCTGCACCCTGCACCCTGCACCCTTACCAATATTTTGTCCAGGGTGCTTGACCTTTCTGCCAGAGGTCATTAAGGAGCTGATACTCGCGAGGGTTGTCCATGCACTGCCAGAATCCCTCGTGGCGGAATGCGACCATCTGACCATCCTGAACTGCCTTGTGCATGGGTTCCATTTCAAAAAACTGGTCTTTGTCTTCCAGCAGATATTTTTGCAGAAACTCTTTTTTCAGCACCATGAACCCGCCATTGATATAGCCATCGGTCTGGGCAGGTTTTTCTTCGAAACGCAATACTTCGTCGTCTTTCAGCTGCAATTCTCCGAAACGCGCTGCCGGATGTACGGCGGAGCAAGTCAGCAATTTCTGATGGCGGCGATGGAATTCGAGTTCTTCGGCGATATTCAAGTCTGCCAGGCCGTCGCCATAGGTCAGGAAGAAATCCTCGTCCTGCGGTTCGAGGTATTTGCTGGCCCGCTGGATGCGTCCGCCGGTGCGTGTTTCCAGCCCTGTATTGGCCAAGGTCACCTGCCAATCCTCGTGATGATCATTCTCGTGTATTTCAACCGAGCCATGATTGCCAAGATGGACAGTGACATCATTGACACGGCTATGGTAATTCAGGAAATAATCAACGAACTCTTCGCGTTTATACCCCAGGCAAAGGATGAAGCGCTTTACTCCAAAGGCGGCATACGACTTCATCACATGCCAGACGATTGGGTATTCGCCAATCGGCACCAACGGCTTGGGCAGCAACTCTGTCACATCACGAAGCCGGGTTCCTTTGCCCCCACACAGAATCATTGCCGGAGGCATATCCGTTTTTTTGACCTTGGCAGTCATCAAGTCTCCTTTCCTGCATCATTCCTCCGGCAATCCTTTGCATCCGGGAAATTCAGCAATTCCTCTTCTATAACGAGAGGGTGGTTACGCACATGCGTCCAGACGGCACCGAGATATTCCCCAATAATGCCGGTAAAAATCAATTGAACGCCGGAGAAAAAGAACATGCCGATCACCAAGGGCGCCATTCCCAATGAAAAGGTATCCCAATGGGTAAGTTTATAGACAAAATAGACTGCCGCCACAAGAAAGCTGAAGAAAGCCAGAACAAACCCTGAGAACATGGCCAGACGCAACGGCAGCTTGGTATGGTTGACAAAGCCGGTCATGGCCATGTCATACAAGGTGAAAAAGTTGTTTTTTGTCTTGCCGTATTTGCGTTTGTCCTGGACAAAGGGCACCTCTACCGGACGAAAACCAATTTCGCTGACCAGCCCGCGAAAATACGGATAAGGATCATGATATTTTTTCAAGGCCTCCATGAAACATCGGTCATACAAGCCGAAACCGGTAAAATTCCGGATGATTTTTTCCGAATTTGCAAAACGCGACAAGAGATGGTAATAAAAGGATCGTCCGACTGCCAGAATCGGGTTTGCACGGGTTTTTGCACGCACGCCCACCACGACTTTGGCGCCTGCTTCCCATTTACGCAGAAACTCCGGAATCAGTTCAGGGGGTTCCTGGAGGTCGGAACACATCGAGATGACCGCATCACCTTCTGCTTTCAGAAAGGCATTGTAGGGTGAACGGATATGACCGTAATTGCGGGTATTGAAGATCACCTTCAGCCGACTGTCTTCGGACGCTAAGCGGCGCAACACCTCTCGGCTGCGGTCAGTCGAGCAGTTGTCGGCAATGATCAATTCAAAATCGTATGCCGGCTCATTCTCAAACACCTTTTTCAGGCGTTCCCATAATTCCACAAGGTTTTGCTCTTCATTGAAGCAACCCGATGTAATGCTGATCAACTTTCGTGACATATCCCAGTCCGTTGTCTCATATTGATTCTTTGGCGGCTGCAAGATAAAGTAACTGCTGAAGTCAAAAAAACAATGAATAGTGCGTTCCTTATGCCCAAAACCTTTGCTGTGCGATAATGCCTCAGTCTTCTGTAGTACAAGGTTCAGAGGAATGGGGTGCGTAGTGCGTGGTGCGTTGGGAACGGGTGCAGGGGGCGCAGATTTAAAAAGTAGCGCAACCGTCCCGGTTGTGATTATTCTGACAGTCGTGGGTGCGGGGGGGGGCTTGTCCTGTCCACACCGTCCACACCGTCCACACTGTCCACACCGTCCACCACGTCTGACCCGCACTAAGCACTACGCACGACGCATTTGTGCAGAAAAAGCCACTTCCATGAAATTTTTTCGTGTCCTTTCGGGCATTTCGTTGTTCAATGGATTACAGTATGCAATAAGTTTTTCCGGTTAGACAATCGTTTTTTTATGAGGGAATTCATGTTCAAGGACTGTTATCGCCACCGTCGGGTATTGATAACCGGGCACACCGGTTTCAAAGGTTCCTGGCTGGCATTCTGGCTGCAAAGCCTTGGCGCTGAAATCTGCGGCATTGCTTTGCCGGCAGAGGGACAGCCTAATCATTTCAGCCTGCTTGAGATGAGCTTCCGCTCGGAAATCTGCGATATACGCAATGCCGCTGCATTGCAAAAGCTGGTCAGCGATTTTCAACCTGAGGTGATTTTTCACCTTGCCGCTCAGTCGCTGGTACGCCGCTCCTACCGGGATCCGGTACAGACTTTTGAGACGAATGTTCTTGGCACCGCCAATCTTCTGGAGGCCTGCCGTCAATGCGAAAGCGTCCGTGCCATTGTCGTCATCAGTAGCGACAAATGCTATGAAAACCGGGAATGGGTCTGGGGGTACCGGGAAAATGATGCGCTCGGGGGCTATGATCCCTACAGCGCTTCCAAGGGTTGCGCAGAACTGCTCGTCAGCAGTTGGCGCAGAAGTTTTTTTCATCCAGAGGAATATGGCCGGAAGCACCAGGCTCTTCTGGCCAGTGCCCGTTCCGGCAATGTGATTGGTGGTGGCGACTGGGCCGAAGACCGCCTGGTTCCCGATATGATGAAAGCCGCTGCCGCTGGACAAACCGTCGATATCCGCAACCCTCAGGCCGTGCGTCCCTGGCAACATGTCCTGGAACCGCTCAGTGGATACCTCCTGCTGGGGCAACTCCTGCTGGCAGAAAAACCGGAATTCGCTGACGCCTGGAATTTCGGTCCGACTGGCCAAACTCCGATCAGCGTGGCTGATACAGCCAAGGCATTGGCGGCATCCTGGCCGGAAATTTCCTTCCGAATGCATCCGCAACCGGACGCCCCGCATGAAGCCGGCCTACTGCGCTTGGATTGCAGCAAGGCCAACTCGAGGCTGCATTGGCATCCCGTCTGGACGGCAGCAGAAACCTTTCAACGCACAGCCGGCTGGTATCGCCGCTTTTACCGAGAAAAGCAGATTTCCACAGCCGACGATCTTGCGACTTACTGCAAGGAAGCCGCAGAACAGGATTCGATATGGAGCAAATGAAATCCGAACAATTACGAGCGGAGATTTTAAGCAAGGTACGTGAATACTATCACCTGGCGCATGCCCCGCAGCAGCAGGCGCCTTTCGTGCCAGGCGAAAGTCAAATTCATTATGGCGGACGAGTTTTCGACCAGGATGAATTGCTCAACTTGGTTGATGCCTCGCTGGAATTCTGGCTGACCTACGGGCGATACTCGAGGCAGTTCGAACAACAGTTTGCGGAATATCTGGGCGTTCCGTTTGTCCTGCTGGTCAACTCCGGTTCCTCGGCCAACCTCCTTGCCTTCATGACGCTGACCTCCCCTTTGCTCGGAGAACGCCAAGTACGACGCGGCGACGAGGTCATTACTGTCGCGGCCGGCTTCCCCACAACGGTTTCCCCGATCATCCAGTATGGCGCTGTGCCGGTATTTGTCGACGTCGAAGAACACACAGCCAACCTGGATCCCACTCAGCTGGAATGTGCATATTCCCAGAAAACCAAGGCTGTTCTGATTGCGCATACCTTGGGCAACCCCTTCAACCTGCATGCAGTGAAAGACTTCTGCACACGCCACAAGCTCTGGCTCATCGAAGACAATTGCGATGCCCTCGGCTCGAAGTATGACGGCAAGCTGACCGGCACCTGGGGAGATATTGGAACGTCCAGTTTCTACCCGCCGCATCACATGACACTGGGCGAAGGCGGTGCGCTTTACACATCCGACCCCCAGTTGAAAAAAATCGCCTTGTCCCTGCGCGACTGGGGACGGGATTGCTGCTGCGAACCCGGTGTCGACAACAGCTGCGGATACCGCTTCACCGGCAAATTCGGGCAGCTTCCTCGCGGCTATGATCACAAATACGTCTTCAGCCACTTCGGCTACAATTTACGCGCCACGGACATGCAGGCCGCTATCGGTTGCGCACAGCTGAAGAAATTCCCGCAATTCATCGCCCAACGCAAAGAGAATTATCGCCTTCTGCATCAAGGACTCGAAGGCCTGCCGCAATTGCGGCTTTGCGAAGCCTATCCGGAAAGTGACCCGTGCTGGTTTGGCTTCCTGATGACCGTCACTCCTCAGGCAGGCTTCTCACGCAACCAAATCGTCCAATTCCTGGAAAATGCAGGCATCCAAACACGCAACCTATTTGCAGGAAACCTGACAAAACACCCCTGCTTCGAAACCCTGAAACATGGCATCGATTACCGCATCGCAAAACCACTCACCAATACCGACCGCTTCATGAATGACGCTTTCTGGATCGGAGTCTACCCAGGATTGAATCAACAAAAAATCGATTACATGATTGAGGTCATCCAACGTTTTCTGGACAATCCAGTTGCAGGCTTACAGAAGGGGCTTTAATGGATACCGGAGAACAAACTATGCCTGACATCAGCCTACTGGACTGCACACTGCGCGACGGAGGATACCTCAACGACTGGAAGTTCGGGCACGATAATCTGGTCAGCATCTTCGAACGTCTAGTCGATGCCGGCGTGGATATCATCGAAATCGGTTTTCTTGATGAACGCAGGCCTTTCGACATGGACCGGAGCATTATGCCCGACTCCGACAGTGTTGGCAGGATCTACGGAAGAATTGACCGGAAATCATCGATGGTCGTCGGGATGATTGACTATGGCACGTGCAGTCTAAAGCAAATCAAACCATGCAGGGATTGTTTTCTGGATGGAATCCGGGTCATCTTCAAAAAGCATTTGCGAGCAGGGGCTCTGGCATATTGCCGAAGCCTGCAGGAGTTGGGCTACAAGGTCTTTGTTCAGCTTGTTTCGGTGACTAGTTATACCGATGAAGAAATGATGGATCTGATCAGGCTGGCTAATGACACCAAACCCTATGCAGTTTCGATGGTGGATACCTATGGGCTGATGCATCAGAACAATCTGCAGCATTATTTCAATTTGCTCAACTCCCATCTCGATCCGGACATTGCATTGGGATATCATGCCCATAACAACTTCCAGATGGGGTATGCCAACTGCATTGCAATGATCTCCAATAAAATCGATCGAAAAATGATCATTGACGGAAGCATCTACGGCATGGGAAAAAGTGCAGGAAACGCCCCCCTTGAGCTGATTGCCATGTATATGAATAATTCGTTTGGCAAGCGTTATCATATCAGCCAGATTCTGGAAGCCATCGATGTAAACATATCGCAGTTCTATGCTCCGGCCACCTGGGGATACAATATGTTCTACTTCCTCGCCGCATCCAATGACTGCCATCCCTCCTACGTCGAATATTTGATGAACAAGAAGACCTTATCGGTCAAATCGGTCAATGCCGTACTGGCAAAGTTGCAGGGGGAAAAGAAATTGCTCTATGATCAGAAATATATCGAGAAACTCTATGTGGATTACCAGATGAATGAAGTCCATGACGCAACAGACCGACAAAGACTCAAGAAACGCCTTCTTGGCAAAGAAATCCTGGTGATTGGACCTGGCATCAGCATGAAAACTCAGAAAGCGCGTGTAGAAAATTTTGTCGCATCCGTACAGCCACTCATTCTTTCCATCAATCATGTCCCGGAAGATTTCCGCCCGGATTACATCTTTTTGAGCAATTCCAAGCGCTATGTACAGATGGCTTCCCGATTAAGCCAAGAAAAATTTTCTGTCATCGCCACCTCGAATGTCACCGGTACTAGCGAGGATGCCTTCGAATTTGTCCTGAATTTCAACAGTCTGATGGATGCAGAAGCGAAAATTGTTGATAACTCTCTGGTAATGTTGCTGAAAGCCTTGAAGGACATGGGGCTGAGTCATGTTACTCTGGCGGGGTTCGACGGATATTCCAGCAACTCCTGCAATTATCTGCACGCAAGCATGGAATATGATTTTGTCAGAAATATGGCGGATTACTTAAACCACTACACACGAGAATTTCTGGAGGGGATTAAAGACTCTCTCACCGTTACTTTCCTCACCGATTCCAGATATGAGGGCGGCGCCGATGAGCAAATATGACTTGGTAGTTTTTGATCTCGATGGCACCATCCTGGACACTTCCGTCGGCATCCTGTCGGCAGTCAAGCATACCATCTGCCAGATGGACTATGCGATGGTTGAAGACGACATTCTTAGCACCTTCATTGGTCCACCGATCCAAGACTCCTTTGCCAGGGTGTATGGAAGTTCCGGCGAGGTTCTGCAGGAGATTGCCACGATTTTCCGGGAACAGTATAAGAGCAAGGATTTGTTGAAAGCAATGCCATATGAGGGCATATATGAAGTCCTTCAGGAGCTTTTGGATCGTAATATCGTCATGGCAGTGGCTACTTATAAACGGGAGGATTACGCATTGACATTGCTAAAGCACTTTCAGTTTGACCGCTATGCTACGATCATGCATGGCGCTGATCATTGGAATAGGCTCAAAAAGCAGAATATCATTCAAATGTGTATTGAGGAAGCTGGAATTGCGGACTACCAGCGCGTGGTGATGGTTGGCGACACTCTACATGACGAACAGGGCGCAAAATTGCTTGGCATTGATTTTATTGGCGTCAGCTACGGTTTCGGCTTCAAAACCGCTGAAGAATTAGCAATGGCCCATGCGGTTGGTTTCGCAAACAAACCATTAGATCTGCTTTCGATGATTTGAACAAAGACAGAGCAATAGCCTGTCACGGAAAGAAGGAAATCGCAAGAATGAGGATAAAGACTGCTCAGTTCATTTCGGAATTTTTAGTCAGCAAAGGCATAACCGATTGTTTTATGGTCACCGGAGGCGGTGCCATGCACTTGAATGATGCGTTTGGGCATCAGCAAGGTCTGCATTGTGTCTTCAATCACCACGAACAGGCCTCCGCCATCGCTGCAGAAGCCTATACCCGAATGACCGGCAGGCTAGCACTGGTCTGTGTCACTAGCGGTCCAGGCGGAACCAACGCCATCACTGGAGTAATGGGAGGATGGCTCGACTCCATTCCCATGTTCATCATTTCAGGTCAGGTCAAACGGGAAACGACAATCTGTTCCTGTCCGGAACTGGGTTTAAGACAGCTCGGCGACCAGGAATTCGACATCATTCATTCCGTCGCCAATATGACCAAATATGCCGCTATGGTAACCAATCCAGCGGAAATTGCCTGGCATCTGGAAAAAGCGTTGTTTATGGCAAAGCACGGTCGCGGGGGACCAGTATGGCTCGATATTCCTCTTGATGTTCAAGGTGCCATGATTGAAACAGAGGACTTGCTGCATTTTGATGCTGCTACAGAGTTTTTTTGGCCGGTGCCTGCTGTCAAAGAGGAGGTTACAGACTGCATTCTTGCAAAGATTCGTGACGCCAGGGCACCTTTGATTCTGGCCGGCACTGGAATCCGTTGCGGCGAAGCGGGGGACGAATTGCTCCAGCTTCTTGACAAATTGCGCATACCGGTAGTGACCGCCTGGAACGCAAATGACACGGTACCCTTTGACAACCCATATTTTGCGGGCATGCCGGGAACGGTAGGTACCCGACCGGGGAATTTCGCCATCCAGAACTGTGATTTGCTGTTGAGTCTGGGATGTCGTATGAACCTTCGGATGATTGGTTACAATCATTATGATTTTGCCAAAAATGCATATAAAATTGCCGTCGATATCGATGCACGCGAACTGATTAAACCGACTTTGCGCATTGATATGCCGATTCATGCCAATGTCAAAGATTTTCTGAAAGCGTTGCTGTCAAAGGAATATATGCCACAAGAAAAACATGCCCGATGGGTTGCTTGGTGCAAAAATCTGCTGCATGAATTTCCATCCGTGCTGCCATCATATCATCGAGCCGATGCCGGTCCGGTCAATCCCTATGTCTTTGTGGATATTCTCTTTAGCCGGTTGCGGGATGATGACCGTATCATCTGCGGCAACGGCAGTGCCTGCGTGATCACTTTTCAAGCATGTAAAATCAAGCAGGGACAGCGCATGTTCACCAACTCCGGGTGTGCTGCCATGGGATATGGATTGCCAGCAGCCCTGGGTGTGGCGGTTTCCGACAACCGCAAACGTACCATTTGCATTGACGGAGATGGCAGTATCATGATGAATCTTCAGGAACTGGCTGTCATCGCTCACAACAAACTGAATATAAAAATCTTTCTGCTGAACAACAATGGCTATCACTCCATCCGCCAGACACAGAAGAACCTCTTCAAACCACCTTTCGTCGGCATCGATACAAGCAGCGGAATCGCTTTCCCCGATTTTTGCAGACTGGCGGAGGCCTTTGGTTTGAATTACTTCCGCCTGAATAATGAAATGGATTGTCAAGACCTTATCGAAAACATTTTAAATTCACCGGATTCCTGTATCTGCGAAGTGATGCTGGATACTGGACAGAATTTTGCCCCTAAATCATCAGCAAAAGTCCTTCCGGACGGAAAAATCACCTCACCCTCACTTGATGACATGGCTCCTTTCCTGGATCGAAACGATTTTGCTAAAATCAAGTACTGAGGCACCACATTGACGTTTCTTCAATCTGTCGTCAGAATATTTCCCAGCAAAAATTTTCTGAGGCAGCGAACAAAAGCCCACTGCATTTCTTTACAAGTAATTCATGTCAGCAAAACAACGAATTCTCATCACGGGTGGCACTGGTTTTTTTGGCAAAAGCATTCTTTCTGAATGGCAGCGTGCCCCCCGACCAAATACCGAGTTGGTGATTTTATCACGCAATAGCAATGCTTTTCTGGCTGCCAACCCGTGCTTTCAAGGTTTGCAAAACGTATCTTTTGTTAACGGCGATGTCCGTGACTTTGCATTTCCGGACGGTGATTTTTCCGCTGTCATTCATGCTGCGACTCCTGCGACGCAGCGCATTGATGATGCTGAAATGTCCTCGATCATTCTCGAAGGCACGAAACGTATATTGGAGTTCTGCAAAACGCGGTCGATACAAAGGCTTCTTTACATCAGTTCCGGCGCCGTCTATGGGGAAATGCCGGCAGGCATTAAACAGATGACGGAATCCATGCCCTGCCATCCGCAGACAGTCTACGGCAAAAGCAAACTACAGGCAGAGCAATTATGCCTCGATGGCGGCATAGAATGCGGAATTGCCCGCTGCTTTGCCTTTATTGGGGAATATCTCCCTCTTGACCAGCACTTTGCAATAGGAAATTTCATACAAGACTGTCTTTTTCAGAACCCCATACATATCAAGGGCGACGGTACGGCCTTGCGCTCCTACTTATATGCACGGGACCTTGTCCACCAATTGTGGGCACTGTTTGACTGCGCCGCACCACATCTGATTATCAACATTGGGTCCGACCAGGCAATCTCGATTCGGGAATTGGCAGAACTTGTTCGGGAATGCGCTGAAACAAATAACGAAATTATTGTGAGTAACCTACCTGGCATAAACCGCACAGTCAACCGCTATATTCCAGATGTCAGCCTGACACGCAAATACCTGAATATCGAAAAAATCACCAGCTTGGAAAACGCCCTCCGGCAAGTCATTCGCTTTCACAGGAATAAGACCGCCCAATGCCGCAATGATTGAACCTAAAAAAGCAGTTGACTTTTTCCATTGATCGGCAATCAGAATCTATTTTTTGTCCACGGAAAA
Source organism: Lentisphaeria bacterium (assembly GCA_033809415.1). GTDB lineage: Bacteria > Verrucomicrobiota > Lentisphaeria > Oligosphaerales > Oligosphaeraceae > JAQVUB01. The sequence goes on along the minus strand of JAPXLT010000174.1, from coordinate 58 downwards.
CACGGAAAGCGCGGAAAATTTGTAGAAGCGTTCCTTTGATGGATGGAATCGCATGCGG
>JAPXLT010000173.1:0-10081 GCA_033809415.1 Lentisphaeria bacterium | reverse complement strand
GGGATGACTGTGAAAGAGAATCTTTAATTTTTTCCAAATCTATTAAAGCTTGCTTTTGAGAGTGAAAACCAAGCTTTAAGCCCCTAATCATTGCCTGTCTATAGCGTGGTCCTGAGGTGGTTGTGGTTCCGCTTCCAACTCGATACATGACATATTCATCTTGAATCACGCGCATACGACCTGTCATTACAGCTCGTCCTACATATACTGCATCATCTGCAGCTTGACGCTGAGTACAAGGCCCAAAACGTTCAAAGAGAATCCGTTTAAATGCTGATCCGGTTCCTGGATGAAAAAAAGGACGCCCCTCATAAATTTCTTCAAGAGAACGATTATCCCAACCAGAAATAGGTAACCGCACGTGGCCAATTATTTTGCCAACTAAATCTATTTTCGTATATGAGTGTGAAATCAATACCGGTTCTTTGTTACAACTCAACCAATCTGTCACTACCGATTCAACACGGTCAGGCAAGGATATATCATCCCCATCACCTTTGAAAATCAATTCCCCTTTTGATAAGGAACAAAGTTTGTCCCAATTTCCGACCATGCCTAAGTTTGTAGGATTACGATTCAGCACAATCGTGTGGGGACCATGGTAGTCTTCAACACATTTTAGAATAATGTCCCACGAGCTATCGGTTGAGGTATCATCAGAAATAATAATTTCCAAAGGCGAATAGGTCTGTGCAAAAGCACATTCAAGAGATTGTTTTATGTATCTTTCTTGATTATAACACATCTGGCAAAAAGATACTAAAGGCAGATTTTTTATATCAGACATAGAAATACACCTTGCAGATTATGAGATGAATAACTCCAATTGCTACACTGAAAATTAGCATATATGATTCTTACGGAATTGCCCTCTCATCTGAAATCACGTCTTTAATGCATTCTTAGTTTCCTGCAGATATGCGTATCCGTAGCGCGAATCCGGTTCCAGGTGTGCGCCTTCCGCCCATTCATTCCAGGCATTGATAAAGATGAACTGTTTGTCGGGGGGGTGATTCTGGCGGGTCCAGTTAACCAGTCCGCGCAGCCAGCGTCCGTAAAGTTCAGGGGATTGCAGGTAAACCGATGCGTTGGAATAGGCCTTACGGGCGGTATTGTCCCAGGCCGGAAACACTCCACGAAACAGGGGTGCATCCGATTCAGCGGCGAAGATTGCGCCGCTGTCGATGGCTTTTTCCATACTGTAGACAAAGCCCTTGAAATCCGGATTGATCGGATTGCCATCCGTGACGTATTCCCGCAGATGCGTTATTCGCATGGGCGGGAATTCCACTACTGCATCGACGCCCCACTCGGTTGCCGTTCCTTCAAAATAATCCACGCCGACCATGCTCAAGTAGATTCCCGGCAGGCCGGATTCGGCTGCCAACCGGCGCAATTCGCCGGCAAACCGCAGGAAATTTTTTTGCGTAAAAAGATTAGGGCGATAGATGATCAGCATGGGCTTGCCGTCGATGCGAATATATCGGTGATCCTCCCAAAAAGGGAGGATATCGCGGAAAAAGTCGGCGGCATCTTCTGCGCGGCTTTCCTGTCGCATCAGGACTTCGCGGTTGCCGCCATCCCATAGCTTTGACCAGTTTTCGTTGGCCCAGCACAGACAAAACGGCAAATCAAGATCCTTGTGTTTCAGCCAGTTGAATATCGGGGTTTCCAGCAGGCGTTTACCGCCGCTGAACCAGTAGTAATGAAAGCAGAAACCATAGATGCCGTAATGTTTTGCCAGTTCGACCTGGCGATACATGACATCGGGATGGGTAAGATCATAAAAACCGACATCGATCGGCAGTTGCGGCTGATGATGTCCGACAAACTGCGGCACCGCCCTGGTGACGTTGATCCATTCCGTGAATCCACGCCCATGCCAGAGATTGTTCTCGGGAATCTGATGAAACTGCGGCAGATAAAATGCCATCAATTTCGGATCAGCCGGGGACCGGACGTATGGTTCCTTTGATAACTCGACAAAGTCAGTACTGGGCTTCCGGGAACGATCCAGAATCTCCTTACCATATCTGCCATAGTCAAACTCTAAACTAGACAGGTATTTCCGGCGGTGACGCACACGGGACAAATGTTCACGATACCAGGCCTCACCACGTAAACCGGAAAGCTTGACAAAAAAAGCAAGAATCAGAAAAAGCTCAGATTTTATCCTGGTCCACAAATGCATTAACTCAACCTCTATTTATACCGTAATAACCGGTGGAATGTCCTGTTTTTTCAATTCGAACACGATGATGATTGTTATTTATCCAGGACTTCCTGGTATCCCTGTGCAAGTTTTCTGCCGACAGCCTGCCAGGTATATTTTTCCGCGACCAGTTTTCGCCCGTTATCACCGAGAGCCGTTCTGCTTTCGTCCGGCATGCTCATGGCTTCGGCAAGGGCATCAGCAAGCGGTTTAGCGCCAAGCTCAATCCACCAGCCGCAACGACCGCAGGCATTGAGGGCATCACCACCAGTCAATTCCTGCCATGGTGTGCCCTTTGTCGTGATCACCGGTACGCCATGCGCTAGGGCATCCACCACGACCACGCCAAAATTTTCACTGTAGGAGGGCAGGACAAAAAGGTCGGATATGCTGTAAAAAAAGTCTTTTGCCTGATGATAAACTGGTCCAGTAAAAATCAATTCAGCCTGACTGTCGGCAAGATGCTGCGAGAATTCAGCGACGCCGACTTCGCTGCCACCAGTCATGTTTTTTTTCCCAAACGACAGCCGGTCGCGCCAATCCTCAACGTTTAATCCGGCCTTAACCGCTAATTCAAGCAATTCTTCCTGATAACCAATGTCATTCGGTCCGGCGATCAGTAAACGCCAGCCCTTTTTGACAGCAACAGATAAAGTTGCCCAGGCATTTACTAGTAAGTCCAAGCCTTTTATTGGATGAATGCGTGATATAAAAAGCAGATTTTTATATGCATCCGGACGGGCTGTAACGTTTCCTACATTAAAAAGCGCTGCCGCACCGAGAGGTGCCGTGATGATTGGCTGTTGCAGGCGCAACCGTCTCAAGTCTTTTTCTTCGCTGTATGCAGTCACATGAAAGGCGTCAGCGCGAAGCAAGTCATAATATTGGTACAGCAGCAGCGCCGGCACCTTTTTCCACCATTTATACCGCAGCGCCCAGGGAGTCAGCGAACCATGCGGTGAAACCACGTATGGCAACCGATTGCATCGGCACCAGCGTGCGGCTTTATGGACGTATGGACTCCACAGCGTATGGATATGCGCGATGTCCGGGGAAAAATCAACCTGTCGCGGGTCTGCAAGCAGCTGGATATCTAGATCATCGGTGGGATATCCGCATGTCATGGTGGTGGCAATGCATATACGATGCCCCAGTGCCTGCAAAGCTCGCGAACTCTCAACAATAAAATTGGAAACGCCGCAGGTCTCCTGCAAGCCAGGCGAAATATGCAGGATTCTCATTGAGCAATCTCCTGCAATAGTGCTTGCGCTGCTGCCGCCGGACTCCACACCTCGGACAATGTCCTGGCAGCAGCTTGGCCCAATCGATTCGGTTCACCGCGCTGTATGCGTTGAATCTCGCTCCGAAGGCATTCGGTCAGTCTCCTGACATCGCCAGCCGGAAAAAGCCAACCATTGACGCCATGCTCAATCATGGTTGCAGAACTGCCTGCCTCATGCGTGCCGATTACTGTGCAACCCTCGGCCATGGCTTCATTGACCACTGCACCCCAGCCTTCACCGCCATCGCTGCATAACACATAGACATCCGACTGCTGCATAATCCCACGAATAGCGCCAATTTCAACCGGAGGATGAAAAGAAATCCCAGCCTCGGCATCGTCATCTTTAAGCCAACTCCCGGCCAAACGACGCAGCCGGGCTTCCTCAGGTCCATATCCAATCAATCGCAAATGAAGTTTTTCACCTTGCTGCAACAACACGACACATGCTTTCACCAATGTATCAACCCGCTTCCAGTCTAACATCCGACCACACCATAAAATACGGGGGATGCTTGATGCAGCAGGGTGGCTTGGACCACTACTTGGCTCGACAAAATATCCCCAGAGACGCATTGCGGCAGGTCCTGAATAGGCATCCTGGTCAATAACAGCCATGGGCTTACGAGAAAAGCCTTTTATAACGGGCGGTTGTAGCGTGTATTGGAGTTTTCCACGCAATACAGCAAGCATTCTCGCCATATCCTGAACTGCAAAAATGCCGATTGGCATAAGATATACATGTTCAAGAGAAAACGTCTTTGCAGCTTGGGAGCACATGCTCAAATAGCCAGGATGCAGCATTCGTAACATGCCGAATGGCGGCTTAAACCAACGCTCAAAAAGATAAAATGATTTCAAACCCCTTGTTGCACGCCTCTGAAACAGATCAAATCTGCGCAAGGTACAGAAGAGAACATCACAAGTTTCCAATAACTGGCACAAATTTTCGCTTTCCGGATTTTCTTCCAGCACTTGAATCCAACTTTCCGAATCATCTCCCCAGCCCAGATCAACTCGTTGGCTATGCATCTTTTCGAAGGCCAAATATAGGAAATTTGTTTCACCTGCCAGCTTTACAAATTCACGGCACCAAGGCAATTGATGCGGTGAAACAATATTAGTCAGAAAAATGTATTTCATGCCAGTGCCGAGCCTGCAAGACTTGTTGTTGACTGACTATTCACACTCTCTGAAAGTTTTTTTCTCTCGAAATCATCATAAGCGAAGATAGCGCCCAGAAGTAGCCAGAAATTGAAAAAAGCGACCGAACCGCCCGCAAAAATGTACCCTTCAGCACACATGTGTACACAGTAAAACACTAAAAGCCCTGTAAGAAATGCCCCAACATGATTCTTTGCCCCGGTAATTCTCCGAAGTTGTGCTGTAGTCATCAGCATGATGGATGCTATGCATATTCCGCCAAGAATCCCTGTCATGGATAAAACGGTGAGCCAGGAACTCCCTGTTTCAACTTGACCGCTACTTTCTGAAAAACCTTGAAACGCTCCAGGTTCAACTTCAATGCTGGCAAAGCCGACTCCAAAAACTGGATTCCCCTTAAAGGATTCCCAGTTCTTTTCCCATAAGCTTTCTCTGGTATTCAAATTCAAGGTTGTCAAATCATTGTTATTTTTTCGTCTTATCTGATCCAAAAATGGGTCCCAGATTTGATATGTGCAAAACAGTACCAATAGAGCCGGCAGAAAAAATTTAATGAATTTCTTCCGATGTTGTTGAAAGGCCATATAACAAAACACGCTGATTCCGGCCACACAAGCCAGAAATGCCGCTCTCGAACCAGCTCCCATTACCAACAGCAGACTGATAAAAAGGCTCCCTGAAAGAGCAATTCTGGCTTTTCCACGTACATCAGGCCTGGATACCAGTTCGTAAAGCAAAAATATAGTTGTATTGGCTGCGATCATTCCCAGAAGCATGGAGTGTGTTGTCACGCCACACCAGTATCCTCCCTGGAATTTTGATAATCCGGTAAAACGACCGATTAGCGAGAGTAACGTTATCGCAACAAAAAGATATTGGACATACCAGAAGACCATCTTACGAAATTTCATGAGGATGGAGCCATTGATAAATGGACCAACCAGAAAAATAGTTACGCTGAAAATACCTAATCGCGACCACGGGCGGAAAAAGACAGGAATATCATTGAAAACAATGCTGATTGCACATACCAAAATCAGTATTATGCCTGAAAAGGAGATAGAAAGATGTTTGTGCGAAAGAACCAGCAATAATGCTAACGAAATCGCAATAAGAACATAGTAGAAGTTTCCAAAATCAGGCGTAAACCAGACAGCACGATTGACCATTAGGGCTGCTACAAATATGGATAATATCTTGAGAATCATTACGATATAACAATTATTTCTGGGGATGTTGGCAGAGGATTTTTGCTGGCACTCCAACAGCTGTGACTCGCTCAGGGAGGGATTTGTTGACTAGAGCCCCGGCACCAATGATACTCATTTTGCCAATTGAAACCCCAGGCAGGATCGTAGCGCAGGCACCAATCCAACAACCGTCTCCGATGACAATATCTTTATTAATCCCAGTACCAGCACATCGATCGCCGTCAAAATTGCTGACATGGGTCCCGGTGCCAATATATACCTTGGGAGCAATATCGACTTTTTCGCCGATGGTAACGGTACTAGAAGCAATGATCAAAGAGCAATGACCAATCCAGGTGTTAGCGCCGATAATTAATTCCCCGGTGCCAAGAAAAGTCGCCGATGAACAAATCCGTACGTTTTTCCCTACACGTGCGCCGCACCAGCGCAACAAGGCCCGTTTGAAAGCAAAAGCAGAAGTTTCCGGAATGAATCTGTTCAGCAAATTATATAAAAAAAGTCTTTTGGGATGAAGCATGTCAGTGTTCAACCTTGAATAATCTTCTGAGCACCTGCGGATTTAGAAAAAATCATGTTTAGAGAGGGTTAATTACCTCCCAAACAAAATCGTCAATATCTTATCTATTGTGATGCCAAATATCCGTTTTTTAAAATGAATAATTTTACGTGGAAGTGACAAAGCCCGTGTTGATTTCACCATTCCTACTATAGTATGAGAATCGTATGCATGCTTATTCTGGCGACAAACAGTGGGAAAAGCGTGATACAATTCAATAGCTCCCAATTTTACCCATCGTGTCCACCAATCACACGGCGTAATAATTGGATAATTCATTTTAAGCAACGCTTTGGCACCTTCGTATGTAACCACATATCCTTCAGCAAACATATCCCCTGAAATCCGTTTTAGCGATGTATCGTACACATTTGCTGGCGTCATATAGCCAATATATCCGTCTCCTAACTGCCCTTGAGAGTCTGAATGATTGCTCAATAAAAACACTTGAGGTTTTTTTTCATCAAAAAGATTCATCAAATCGGATAATACTTTAGGGAAACGCTCATCTAAAATCACGTCATCTTCTAAAACGCACGCAAGAGGAAGCTTTTCCTCAACAACACGATGGTATAATGCAATATGGGATAATGCACAGCCAATTTCACCTAAAGTAAATGGTCTCCCAACTGCACACTTCCATCGAAAAGAATTTACAGATTTTTTTTGTTCTTCAATCGATAGCTCTTTCCCGTCAACAGCACTGATGCGTTCGAACTCAACATGAAGTCGCCTTAATTGATCTTCGGCTGCTTTCATTCGCTCGATATCACGATCAAGATTTATGACAAAGACCTTCATATGAAAAATCTCATTGATAACATTTCTTAAGTTTCTAAAGGTTAGATGTTTAAAATTTCACTAATTGCTTTACCTGAGCAGTTATGACTAAGTTGTTTAACAACAATGCAATGTTTTTGATCAAGTATAAAACGATACAAGTAAATTATTTTGGAATACGCCGGATGTAATGAAGATACATAAAATATAGCCTTGGAAAGGATTCGGCGAATCGCAAACTGTTGATTCGTTGAACAGGGGCAAAGCCTGAGGCATAATATTCCTTGAGCAGTTTTTTTTGCTCTGCTCCTGCATAATAAAGGGTTTGGAAAAAGCTCATCCGGAGTTGTTCCAATACCAAGGCTAATGCCCGGCTTTCAGCACTATTACGAGGACGAATGGAGTCCTGTAAATTATGGATTACAGACAGGATGCTTCTGACTTTTTTAGGAGAAAAGGGAGAACGAATGGCACTGCCAGCGGTGATGCGGTAGTGATAGAGTGGACGTGATATAACGCCAATATAATTTGCCTTAAAGTAACATCGGGTGGAAAACTCTGTATCTTCGCCAACAGGAATCCCATCCGGAAATTGGATGCCGTCAACAATACTTTTCCGAAAAAGACTTCCCCAAACAGTCCGAAGGGGCATGCCGCCAGATAGAAAAAAATCTTCCGCTGTCCTGAAAGCGTCTTCGGCTGAGCAGTATGTATTCTCGCCTTCCTGAAACCCAAACTGCAAAATATCGCAACGGGGATGCTGCTGGAGAACATTCCTCAGGCAAGACAAGGCTCCAGGCAATAAAAAGTCATCACTGTCAACAAATAAAATATAATCCCCGGACGCATATCTTAAGCCAAAATTCCGAGCAGAGGAAACGCCTCCATTAGGTTTATGAAAAACACGAATCCGTGGATCACTTGCAGCAAATTGATCACACAAATCTTCTGATCCATCAGTTGAACCATCGTCAATCAGTAGCATTTCCCAGTTAGTAAAGGATTGTTCGCATATCGACGATACACACCGTGGAAGATACTCGAGCAAGTTATAAACAGGAATGATAATTGAAAGAAACATGGATAGACAACTACTCAATCAATTTTTTGAAAATCGCTGTAGAACTCCTGTAATAAAACAAAGCATGGAATAAGAAATTGCAGAAGTTCGGTATATTATTCCTTTGATATTCCTGTCACAAAAGCAAGTATACAATCTAAATTTTTGAAAAGCTTGTTTAAATAATAGCTGACACTGTTGTTTCTGATCGAAGGAATATGAATTCTTCTCTGATAAAAAAACACGCATCAGTGCAAATAATCCTTGATAATACCTTGAACCGAAAAACCCGATACGCTCTTTCGGAATTCCGTTGTTTTTCATCGATTCAAATAGCCGCATGTTTGTCAGCAAGCTCGAATAGTGTCGATAAGTGAATTTTTTTGTTATAGCATTCGGATTATGATTCCTGTAGCGAAATATTGCATCAGAGAAGACAACTGTTTTGCATTGCAAAAACCATAATCTTTGCATTAATTCATCGCTATTAAAAGCCTCACATATAAATGGAATTGATTTTATAATGGCTAATTTCCAGCAGCAAAAACCTGGAATTGAATAATCAAGTGCAGCTTCATAGGCTTCCCTGCCTGCTATTAATGAATCAACACCAATTAAACCATGCCAACCGCGATCAATACGATTTCCAGATGGTTTTTCCCAAAATTCGACTGTGGGAACTATTGCGTCAGGTTCTTGTATTTGTACAATAAGTTTGTAATTTTTTTGAAGATATTCAGGTTCGATTACGTCATCCTGAGACATATACTGAATGTACTTGCCAACTAATTTTGGAATTATTAATTTCCATGAAAACGGCACACTTCCTTCGTGTTTTTTCTGCAACAAACGAAAGTGGAAATTTTCTTTACATACTGATTCGAGAAATTCAACACTCCCATCTGTTGACCCATCATCAACAAAGATGACGGTAAAGTCCCGAAATGTTTGAGACAGCAGTGAATTTACTGTCTCGTTCAAGTACTCAATGCCGTTATAGACTGGAATAAAAATTTCAAAAAATGGCATAATTGGACAGATTAATGAATATTAATATTACCCCAAGTCGTCTTCCACCTATTAGGAAAGAATAAAAGCGAGGTGAAACCCTGTGTAGAAAAACTGCTGTGAGGATCGACAATGTAATAGGAGCCAACCAATGCAAAATGAAACCAAATAATGTATCCGTTACAGGTATTATATTAGGAAATGATTGTAAATATCCTATAAAAATTGTATGACAAAGATAGATAAAAAATGACGAATTGATGAAAATACGTGGAAAGGGATTTGACGGCATCCAATACCAAACTGCATACGCCAAACAAGGAATCATTAAAGAAATTAATAATCCACTGACGCTTTGAAAACAAAATGAACTAATCCAAAAAATAATTCCCAAAGCAAGTGCTAAATATGATATATATATATTCTCAAGATGATATTCTTGGCGTCGAAGCAGGATTCCCAACGAAAAAGCAACTAATCCCTCTAAAGAAAATCCGTACCACAAAAACCCATTAACGGTTCTTCCGGTGTTTGGGAAAAAGATAAAGTTTCACTCTCTGCCGTGGCTTAGAGGGGCATCAAGAAGCGGTCGGAGTTCTCCGCCGTACTTTGGAAATGCCCTTCCGGCAAGGGCTTTCACGGCATAAACGGTTTCCCCCCGCTTCGCGGTTCCCCCCATTTATACGTGAAAGCCCTTGCCTCCGGCCCTTTCCAAAGTGCAACATCGTCAAGATTGGCTTCTGAAAGAAAATGAAAACATTTCCTTTCAGAAGGCCAATCATGACTTTACCGGCGAGAAAAAAACTTT
>JAPXLT010000172.1:0-10087 GCA_033809415.1 Lentisphaeria bacterium | reverse complement strand
CGTCCATGATGTCCATTCCTGTCCCTGTCCATTAAAAACACTCATTTTGCCGTTTGAACCGGATTAGGAATTGCTATGATTTCCTGGGGTTTTCCATGTTTCAAATCACATTTTCTATGCTTCCGTATGATTTCTTATGATTTTTCTTGAAATTCCGTTTTTCCGGCACTATGTTTTCGCCGTGGTTCAGAAATCATCCAGCCCCACCCACCCAGGGGGCAACCCACCCTCGATAAGGTACGCGCGCTCGCGCGTGTGAAGCGGAAACGGGAGGGCGCGCAGTGGATATGGTGGACGGGATACCGATGCCCCCCACCGCATCCTGAACATCACAACCGGGACGGTTGCGCTACTTTTAAACCGCAAGCCATTCCATCCGTCGAAGCAGCAACCCTACAAATTTTCTGCGCTTTCCGTGCTTTCCGTGGACAAAAAATAGGTTGTGGGCGGCAGTCCACGCCAAGCTTTTTCGTGCCTTTCGTGGTTAAAAAGCTGCGCGGGGGTGTTGATCTCGATCAATCCGTTTGTGCGCCTGCCCTCTTTGGAGTCCCGGGGACAATCTCGACCATGCGCAGGTTGCGGGGCTGGACGGCGAGGGTGAACGAGCGTGGGTGCCGTCCCAAACTTGCGCCGTTCAGCGAGTCGTTGACGACTGCGTCTGCGGCCTTGAACCCCAGCTTGGTCAGGTCCAGCTCGATGGCGGCATCGACGACTTCATCGCTCCAGTTGAACAGAATCAGCAACATCTGGTCGGAGCGGTGGTGCAAAATCCATTTGACGGGTTCTGGCGAAACCCGCACCCGTCCATCCTGTGTCCAGTAGTTGACTGTTTCCATCGTCTCGAGCGGGTAGGCGAGCCGTTTGTCCTGCAGGAAGCCCGCCAGGCCGGGGTACAGCATGTGTGCTGGCCAGACGGTGCTGTCATGGACCATGAACAACCCCATCATGTCATAGGCTGAGGCGGTCGAGGGCGCGTAGCGCTCCTCGAACTCGGGCAGCAGGTCGGGGGCGAAGCCGAAGGGGATGCCGGTGTGCTGCGCCTGCATACGGTTCGGCGGCAGCACCTTGCTGTAGAACTCGAAGACTTTGTGCCGACCGTGGCCATAGTTCTCGCCGTCCCAGAAGATGTCGATGAACGCGAAGATCGGCGGTACGATCTGGTTCGATCCGTGCCACTTGATCAGCGTCCGTCCGTGTGCGTCGTGGAAGAGCCGGTATATCCGCTTCATCATCCGCCGCTTTGCGAAGATGCGCGTGCTCGGCGACCAGTCGCCCTTGTAGTCGATATAGCCGCAGCCGTGGTTCGGATTGGCGCAAGGTGTGATCGGTTGATCGAGGTAGATCGCCCCGAGGCCGTTTTCGCGGATTTCCCGCTCGAGTCGCCAGAGATAGTAGTCCTGCCAGGACGATGCCGAGCAAAAATGCTGCAGCCCGCCGGGGGCGTACCGCTTGCCGAACCAGTTGCCAGGCGCGGTATGGCGCGACGGAATGTCGGGCGAATGCAGCTTTGCGGTGGGCAGGCGGCGCAATTCGCTCCACAGCGGCCCCCAGAGCATGACCTCGCGGTGCATCAGCCCCGGTTTGGACAGCTTGCCGAGTTGCGCGACATGTTGGCGGTAGGTGCCGTAGAAGAGGATCGACGAACACGGCATGACTTCCTGCCCCTTTGCACGCGACTGGGCGATGATTTCGCGGGCCTTCGCCGCGTAGTCGGTATGGAAGGGATAGTATTCGCCATCGCCCCAGAACCAGCGCCAGACAATGGCGCTTTTGTCCGAGCGCTTGCGGAAGTCGGCCGGGCGCGGCTTGACCGGCGTTGCCTGGAGGCCGAAGACCATCTTCCAGGGCTGCTCGGGACGGAAGGGAACTTCGGCGAGCTTGACCCGGAAGAGCCGCGCACCGTGCTTCTCGGCCTCCAGCACCTGGATTGCCCGCTCGTCGCGGATGCGCCAGTTCTGCATGCTCTCGGCGAACCAGCAGAAGCCGCTTGGAACGTCGCCCAGCCAGACCACCTCGCGGAAATCATCGAGCGTCAGGGACTCCTTGCCGAGTGCGTCGGAGGTCGACAGGGGCGCGTGCCCCGATTTCGACGAGGTCACATGGTAGAGCCGGAGGCGGTCGGCACGCAGCGGGAACTCCAGGTTCAGAGCCTCCACTTCGCCGCTGTCTTCCGGACAGCTCAGGGTCGTCTCGATCCTGGCCATGCCGTCGAACTCGTACTCGGTTGCCAGCTCCAGCAGGAACGCTCCCGAACGAGCAGAAGTGTTGACGCGCACCAGGGCGTCGTTCACCCGCTCGACCGCTACTGTGGCGCGGTCGAATGTCAGCGTCTTGCCGCCGGTCTTCAGCGTGAACCGCGCGGGCTTGGCCAGCAAGGTGCGGTCGGCGGTCTCGATCTGCACGGGCAGGAGCGAGTCGCGGTACACATAAGCCCGGCCCCAGCACCTGACCGTCTGCCCGTCCACCTCCATCGGCGTCCAGGGCGGTGGCACATCGTCGGCCAGTCCGAGCGTGTTGTTCTTCCACTCCGCGCTTTCCAGCAGCGCCTCGCCCAGTTCCTCTGCTGTCCATTTTTGCGCATAGGCCTGCTCTTCTTCGGTCGGCGTGCGCTTTTCCGCCTGCACATCGTCGGCAGGTGTTGCGGGCTTGTCGGCGGGGAAGCCCGTGCGGATCACATCCGGCGCCACTGGGAAGGCCACATGGTTGAAGTAGAGGTCGGTCGCGCCCTCGCGCACGCAGAGGGCGATTGTTCCCTTTGGGATGCCCGCCAGCGACAGTTCGAGCGGCAGGGTCTGCCGCTCGCCGGCGGCCAGTTTCACGGTACGTACCTCCTCGCTCGCCGGCAGCACGTCTTTTTCGCCGAAGACTTGCAGTGCCACGTTCAACGTACTCTCCGCAGCACCGCCGATCAGCTCGAGCGGCACAGAGACAGTCTCGGCGGTGACGGCGTAACGGTCGGGACGGATGACCGGCGCATTGGCGTCGAAGCGGAGTGTCCCGAACGAACCCGAGTCGTTGTAGCGCTGCGTCGGGCACCAGCCGGCTTTGGCATAGGTGTTGACCATGTTCATCGTCCAGACCGAGAAATCGCCTGGAGGCGGCGTGTCGATGCCCTTGAAGTCGGCGCGGAACTCGACGATCCACTCGGAATCGGACACCGTCGTCTTCCAATCCCACTTGCCGTTCCAGGATCGGTCCATCATCTTGAGATCGCTCCGGTCGCCGTATGGGTTGCCGATCAACTGGCAGTAGTCAGGAACGCCGGTGAAGGGGGGGTGCAGGAAGATTTCATACGACTCCTCGCCTTCGAGGGGCATGTCGTGGATGCCGTGGTGCTTGGCGCGCAGCGTGCCGGTATAGGGGGTGCGGATGACCATGTAGAGATAGCGGTCGTCGTAGCCGATCTCGGCGCGGATGTCCTCGCCGCGCATGCCGGTCTGCCGCAGGGCGCTGAAGCCGGTGATCCGGGCGGCGCCGCTCCACTCGTCCGCCGACGGGTGTCCGTCGATGACCGGCGGTCGGGCCAGCCTGGGCACGGTGATCGTCCGGTTGCGCAGGTCGGGCAGGCCGCGATGGAGGCTGCGGTAGCGGGTGCGCAGCGCCTCGGCGTCCGGCCAGGGTGCGCCGATGACATGGAACCAGGAGTAGGCCGTGCCGGAGCCGCCGTGGAGCGTCGCGCCCGTCAGGATGCCATCGGTTCGGGGTGCCTTCAGCATCTTCGCCTCGAAGCCGTCCACGGTCAACCGGATGGTTCCCTGGGTCAGTCCGATATTGATATAATGCCACAGCGGCGTCTCGTCCTTCCCCACCCATGGCTGCCGTGTCCAGTTGTAGATCGGATACCGCAGGAGCGATTCGTCGCCGCAACGCAGTTCGAGCGCGTCGGAGTCAGCGGGCTTGAGCAGGGTCCAGTCGCGGGTGCCGATGCGCAAGCGCAGCAGTTCAACGGCATTCGCCGTGAGCGCATCCCAGCCTTCGGGCTTCATCCAGAACTCGACGAATACGTCGCCGTCGGTCTTCAGTCCTTTCCAAGCAAGCGATCCGTCCTTTAGCAGGATGGCCTTCTGATCTTTCAGCCGCCCGGCTGTGACCGAGGCTGCGCCGGGTGGTGCCACTGCGGCCGATTCCGGCACGGCTTCCAGCGGTTCCTTGATGTAATAGGTATCGGCCGCGGCCTCGGGACTCGCCCAGACGGTCAGCAAAATGGCCAGTATTACCGTATGTCGCATGTTGGCTCTCCTTTTGTTGCAGGGCGTTTTCATTTTCTCAATCACATCGGGAAACGTCTCGTTTTTTAATGGACAGGGACACGATGGACGCAATGGACAGAATGGACATAAATGGACACGTTTTTATGGACAGAATGGACAGGTACAGCAGGTGACGTCTTGCCACGTCTTTAAACTTGTCCATGATGTCCATTCTTGTCCATGTCCATGAAAATGAATGAAAGCGCCTTGCCTTTTGTTGTGGTTAAAAAATAAGTTACGAGTGGTCAGTGTCAAGAAAAATGCATGGTTTCCGAGATTTCGGGGAGGTCGGGCAGGCGATGGTTGCCTAATGGTAAATGGCTGGCAAAGGTTGGTTTTTGTGCTTCAGCAAACCAGCAGCGGAACAGCCATTCCTGTCCCAGCCTGCGGCAGCTCCAGCCTTGGCGATAGAGATCGCCAAGCTCTCCAGTCGTGAGGAAGATGGCACCACGTTTCTGCAGGCTCTCGAGTACGCATTGCAGGCGGGCAATGTTTTTCTCGTTTTCTGCTTGGGACAAGCTGCAGTAATTGGAGCGGTGTGTTGATATGACACAAGGTTCCTGGAAGACAGAAAAATTGCGTTCGATGGTTTGCAGGACTTCTTCGGCGGTGTTGGCCTGTTCCATGAAGACATTTCTGGTCAGATAAACAAGATCGAGAGCAGCTTCATAATCCCCAATGCGCGCATAGACATCCTGCATATTCCAGGGCTTTGTCGGATAGACCACAACTTCACCGCTGTTGATTCGGCAATTCTTGATGCAGACAGTGCGCACACCACGAGCCGCCCAGATGATCTCCGTCTCCGGATATGCATCGCTGGTGACTGCGGCCTGCGGCGTGCGTCCGAACAGCTTTTCGAAGCGTGAAAATCCGGTATTGACAAACTGGAATTGTTCTCGGATATGATACCCTTCGTATTCCGGAATATGTTTAAGCTGATTATAGCATTGCAGCTCGAACAGGTCCCGGGCCAGTTCCGCATCGGCGCCGTTCCCGCGTAGCAGTTCGAGCCAGAGTTTCGGGCTGGTGTGATGCAGCATGCTGTGGTATTCCGGTTCCCATATCCCCATCTGCTGGCCGGCGCTCATCTTCTCGATGACTCCATCGCCTCCCCAGAATTGCGGGAATCCGTCTCCAATGAAGATGTCATGGTATTCCTTGAAATCAGCGTCGGCAATCGCTTGGTAATCCGGGTTTCCCATGCTGGTGAAGGCGGTGAAAACCGGTGCAATGCCGTCCTGTCCCCGATAGTTTTGCAGTACCTTGAAAAGTGCGTCCAGTTCTTCGGGGGTCTCGAGGCTGCTCAGCAACCGGGCGCGTTTTCCGGTATGTTTCTGCAGCAATTCCTGGTACTGGCTTTGCCTTGATCGCGGAGCCACTTCACAGGCGCCCCAGTCATCACTCTCAAAGACGACAACCGGATATTGCGCGGGGTTGATTTCAAAGCGTCGGCAGTAGGAGGGTATGATTCTCATGGTGTCAAAACCTTTTGCAGGTGGGAGCATTCGGACGTGGGAAGGCAAACATCAATCACAACCGGGACGGTTGCGCTACTTTTTAAACCGCATGCCCTCACGTCCGCCGAAGCAGCAAGCCTATAGAAAATTTTCGTACTACTATCGCTCAAAATCTTCTTTTTTGGGAAAGATTTTTCAAAAAAACGATGCGCAAGTTTCTGGTCTTGAATCTCTTTCTCATTTTTGAGAAATTTTTTTGAGTTTTCGGTGATGGAAGAGGAAAGCCGGCTTCATGCCGGCGAGCCGCCGGCGCTCCATATCGCCTCCGACTGAAAAAGTAAAGCCGACCTTGGCACATGGCGGGCCGTCCGATCTGTCGTCCGTGTAAAGTCCGTGTCCCGTCCGTGTAAAGTCCGTGTAAAGTCCGTGTGGGTTGCGGGCGATCAGTCCGCGCCAAGCCTTTTCGTGTGGTTCGTGGTTAAAAAAAGAATTACTTGTCTGCTTCCATGATTTCGAGTTTAAGGTCTTTGAATTCGAGCGGCTTTTGACTGATCAGCAGGATTCTAAAGGTTTTTGCACTGGGCCACCAGTTGATCTTTCCGCCAAACCGTACAAAGCGCTTGGGTGCTCTTGCCGAACACACATAGGAATGCGTCGAAGTCGGTGCATGCAGACAGACTTTGGTGTCGGAGGCGATTGCGGTTTTCAGGGGTTTTTCCAAGTATGCGCTCCAATCTCCTCCGTGTTGTTTCAGTTCTCGTATGGGGCCGACCAGGTCGAAGCGCGGCAGGTCGCTGTTGTCCTCGGCTGGGGCGACGGCAATGTATGTACCCGGTGTCCAGTTGGCGGCATCCAGTACCATAACCCGGTCAGAGCCTTCCGCAGAAGGATGCGACAGAACCGTTACGGTATCCCGGCGGCGGTTGATGTTGAGGCCATGAATTTCTTTGCCTTGCTCATTATACTGCACAACACCCAGATAAAAAGTACCCTGCTCGGCAGCGGCTTTGACTTCACCGGAAAGAATGTAGTTGCGCATGCGGTCTATTTCCTGCCTTTCGTGATAATAGACGACGCCATGCGCAGTTGAAGGGGTATAAGTGTAGAGACCATCCTCGAGCTGGAATTCTGCGCCTTTCCAAGCAGGCACGAATTCTTGCAGCACTTTTCCGGCTGGGCGTATATAGGGTTGCGGGGTGTTGTCACTCGGATCGAGGAAGTTTTCCTGCATCTGGTCGATTGCCATGGGCAGGAGGCGTGGGATGCTGATCCACTGCGAGTCGGCGTTAGTGCTTGCCTTGTCATCAACCTGCACCGTCACCAGGACTTGTTTGCCGGCATATTCCTTCAGCGGCAGCAGCCATTGCCGCATGCGCTGATCAAAGATGCTTTTGGGTACTCCCTTCTTTTCCTTGCTCCATTCCGGGTTGGGCACCAGGCAGTCAAACGAGCGGATTTCCTTGCCGTTGATCAGTAGACGCACAATGCTGCCATTGCCATATTTTGCTTGGGTGTTGGCCAGGCAAAGCTCGAGGACGTTGTCACCTTCCGGAACTGTCAGCAGGTAATCCAGGCTTTTCACTTGGAAATAATTGACAAAATACATCGTGCGTCCAGCCATCGTGCGTCTTAGGGTCGGCAGCGGCGCATCCTTGCCATGCTGCAAACCATCATCGATGGAAATGTTGCGGATGGTATCTGGAGCGGTGTCCTTGCCACTCGAGAGGAGCAGCCTGGCCGGCGCCGGACAGCGGATATCGAGCGGATTGGCAAAGGGAATCTCCCGATCGTTCAGGGACGCCTTGCAATAATTCTTCTCATTGATTCGGAAGGTCGCAGTGATTTCCTGCCCATCAGCGGCGTCCAGCTCAATATAGGCGAAATCCGACGTCGTGTAATATCGCTTGAGCATAATGCCTTTGGGCAGCGGCTGTATGCCGACCGGGAATTCCGGTTGTTCTTTTTTCGGGAAAAGCGCATAGTTTTTGGCCGGATCAAGGTTGTAGATCCCGTTTTCGTCCTGAATGGGCCAGCCCGGCAGATACAAATCGGGGTCATGGATACTGCTGACCTGATCCACTCGTCCATACAAGGCACGCCCTTCCGGATCGAGCATTTTCTGCAGTTTCCCGTCATCATAATAGCGGAAGATGCGCCCCCGGTCATCTTGATACATGGCGCGGATATTTTCGGGGTAGCGATGTTCCGGATAGTACGGAGTCAGGCGATTCTTGGCGAAGATTTGCGAGCGCAGCACCATATGGTCGTTGAAACCCGCCTCGTTTCCCAGCGAACTGCTTGAAAACATGCCCATGCCAGACAGGGCATCCGATGCGGCCGTGACGACGTGCTTGTGGAAATCATCATTGGCATTGATGGTGGGAACCCAGGTGCGGTAGCTGAACAGGAATGGCGACAGAGGCCGGTGCCGATGAATACGGGAACGCCGGAAGCCCTCCCCGCCCCAGACCTGCACATAATTCAGCGGCCATTTGACCCCGAATCCGATGGCCTGCGGACCGAACTCGGAAGCCATCGGGGTATCCGGCATGGCTTTTTGGAGGTCGCGGATCATTTGCGCGTAGGCTTCCGCGCCGGCCATGCCGTCGATGATCCCGTTTCCGGTGTCACCGCTGCATCCGGAGGTGTCCTGGTAGTTGGCGTCGGTTCCGGTGATCGTATTGAATTCCTTGATGATGCGGCAGTAGTAGTCTCGCCAGCCCTTGGAAAGGGGGTCGCCATACAGGAATTGCTTGGGCTTCATTCCGGCAAACTGATCTTGCCCGGTGGCATAATTGATCGTCCCGACCAGGTTTTCACTGATGTTCTCTTCGCCCCCGTTGTAGCGGGTAATGTCATTTTTCCGAGTCAGGAAAAAATCCCCGACATTGTCACGAATCCATGCCGGGCTTTGGTAGACGGCGCAGATCGTGCAGGTGTAGGCCATTATCTTGAAGCCGTGCTTGTGAATTCTGGCGACATCGCCGGGATAGCTGTCTTTTGGCGTATAATCCGGAATATCGGTCGTGAAGCCTGCTTTGCGGGCTTGCCAACAATGGAACAGCACCTGTTCCCTGGGCATCAATTCGGCAACCTTGCTCAAAGCCTCGTCATTGGTGCTGCCGCCGTCACAGATGACATTGATGCGGTTGGCCCAGTCGATGCGGTCGCGGTTGGCCATGTCCTCGGCGAAGGTGCGGTGATACCAGTTGCGGAAGGGACGTGCTGCCGCTATCCAGTCGCCGCCGGCAAACCAATCCAGCTTCAAGGCAGGCGCTTGGATTTCGGTGCAATTTTCATAAGGGATCAGGTTCAGGGATTCCAGCGCGAAGGAGCAGGATTTCAGGTTTCTGGCGAAGAAGACAAAATAGGGTCGCATGCGCTTGTCTTCCTTCCACATGGCGAAGGATGATCCCTCGAGTTCGAGGGTCATCAGAGGCGCTTCGTAGAACAGGGTCGTATCCTTGAATGTCATCAGGGCAGGCTTCCCCTTGCCGGAGTATTCCAGACCGCCAAAGGTGGGCAGGATGAATTTCGCTTCGTTGGAAATATTCTCGATGGGCACCTGTACGCCGAAAACGCCGCCTTTGTCGGAGCGTCCATATGCGCGCACCATCAGGGCACCGGCATCATCCTCACTGAATGTCAGGCGCAGAATTTCATCGGCGAAGAAGCCTTCCGTCGAGGCCAGACCGCTCCAAGTTACGATCAATTGCCCGTTTTCTTCCCGGACTTCCATTTTGGACTGCTCGCCGGGGCTGTGGTAAAGCGGCGTCATGCTCGCTTCTTTCGCGATATGCTGATTCAGGGAAATCTCGCCCCAGGGGAAATGAATGCGGGACAATTCCTTGACCTTGCCGAGCATGTTGCCCAGCCCGGCGGTGTGGCTTGGCTCGGCAAGGGACTCGCTGGCAATGACCGTGCCGTCCGGACGGCTGACCAGATGCACGATGCGCCCGCGCCAGACGGTTGCTGTCAGCCGGGCGCTCGAGACTAGTACCCGCTCGCCATCCTGGCGGAATTCGAGCGCCGTCGCGGACAGGCCCATGAAACCGGTTAACAAGGCACAAAGCCACTTCTTATACATTAGGGAGTCTCCTTTTTAGCGCTTCGCAGGGAACTGAGTCTTGGATTTATTAGACCTTTTAACCACGAACCACATGAAAAGACTTGGCGCGGACTGATCGCCCGCAACCCACACGGACTTTACACGGACTTTACACGGACTTTACACGGACTTTACACGGACGGGACACGGACAACAAATCGGACAGATCAGTCGGATCGGTCGGATCGGTCGGATCGGTCGGATCAGTCGGATCGGTCGGATCAGTCGGATCAGTCGGATCGGCGATGTTGGAATCAGCCCTGAAAGGG
>JAPXLT010000171.1:0-10121 GCA_033809415.1 Lentisphaeria bacterium | reverse complement strand
GTTCACGGCCATCATGCTTGGCAACATAACAGTGCAAGTCAAACTGCCCAAAATCAGTCGGCAAACGAACTGTCTCGACACGCTCGACCAGACTCTCTGTGCGACGGCGAAACTCGATCAAATCCGCTATGCAACCAAACTTCAAATTGAATTTTTTGACGAATTCCTGAAGCTGCGGAACACGCGCCATCGTGCCATCTGGATTGAGGATTTCGCAGATCACACCGTAGGGCGCCATCCCCGCCAGGCGCAGCAGATCGATCGTGGCTTCCGTATGCCCGGCTCGCACCAGGACGCCGCCATTGCGGGCGATCAGGGGAAAGACATGCCCGGGAGAATGGAAGTCGTCGGCAAGGCATTTGGGATCGGCGATTTTGCGGATGGTGGTGGCTCGGTCAAAGGCGGAAATTCCGGTGGTAGTGCCTTTGGTGGCATCGACGCTGACGGTGAAACAAGTACCCAGCGGATCGGTGTTGCGGGTCATTTCATGCAATCCGAGTTCCCGGGCGCGTTCCGTAGTAATCGGCGTGCACACCAGCCCTCGCCCATGGGTAATCATGAAATTGATCGCCTCGGGGGTGACCCGCTCGGCGGACATGATCAGGTCGCCCTCGTTCTCACGTCCCTCGTCATCGGTAAGGACAATCATTTCACCCGCCACAAGAGCGTTGGTTAATTCGTCAATCGTATTGAACATCGAACAAATACTCCGAAAAGTCGAAAGGTAATCTTCCTAATATAACCCTTTATACGATAAAAGAGTGGCGCGACCGTCCCGGTTGCGATTGTGTATTTACTCTTCCACGCCCGAACGTTCCGTATCGTCCGACCTGATCGGTCAGAGAAAGCAACAGATCAGACCAAAAATTCGCGTGCAATCCCATCCGTCGAAGTAGCAACCCTATAAAAAATTTTCGTGCCTGTTCGTGTGGTTCGTGGTTAAAAACGCCCCTCGCATTAGTTATTTTTCACCACGGATGCTGCATTCTTCGACCCAGGGCGCGGCCAGCTCGACGGCATGTTGCAGGAAACTCAGGCGGGTGCGGGGGATTTCCCGGAATCTTGTATCGGGTAAGTCTGGTCGTGGGAGGAATGGCTGGAATATCAGTCGTTTTGCACCCTCGACCAGTTTGGCGCAGGCGATAATTTCCGCATCATCATGAAACCCTTCGATCAAAGTCGTACGGAATTCATAATCACGCGCATTAGTTTTGATTTGCTCGATCGAGGCGATGATCGCCGCCGGGTCCTTCCACCCGGTCAGCATAGGATACTTCTCCAGGCTGCATTTAATATCCATTGCCAGAAAATCCACCAGTGGCAAAATATCTTCGATAATTTCCGGCCTCGAACCATTGCTGTCGACCTTCAGCAGAAATCCGCGTTTGCGCAGAAATTCCAAGGTCTTTTTCAGCTGTGGCTGCAAGGTCGGCTCGCCGCCAGAAACGCTGACCGCATCAACCCATTGCCGACGGTATGCATCACAGAACCCGGCCAGTTCCTGCCAAGTAAAGGATTTCTCGCCACCCTCGAGCAAACTGGAATTGTGACAATATCCACAACGGAAATTACAGCCCCTGGTAAAGAATAATGCGGCCATTTTGCCCGGATAATCAACCATTGTCGGCTGGCGCATCCGGGCATAGAGCGCTGAATAGGTGCCCTCAGACATTTTAAATTCGTGTCTTTCGTGGTTAAATTCAGAGCGTAAGAGCCTGGTTGAGGATGGATTCCACCATTTCCGGGGTGATGATGCCTTTCCCTTCTTCGCTGTAATCAGTCTGCAATCCAAGATACTGGCAGAGCTTGGAATCTTTGCAGACCTCATCCTTGCAGCCGGCATCCGGATTAGGCAGATATTCCTCGCTGCCATCCTCGAATACCCGGGAGATCAGCATTGCCGGAATGCGGCTCGGATTCAGGCATTGCGCCAGGCAGAAGGGAACCAAGCCCGCTTCCGTCATCACATCATGATATTTCTTCTGGAAGCTGGCAAAGCGCTCTTCACTGAGCAGTTTATCCAGACGGCGGTTAAGCATTGTGCATTTGGCGCAGCCTTCTTTTCCGAAAACATTGACAATTAGTTTAGAGTTTTCCATTGACATCGTACTACTCGAACTTCTTTTCGTGCTTTTTCGTGTTTTTTCGTTGTTAAAGAATAGCTTACTCTCCAGCTGCCGTTACCAGTGAATGGTGATCCTCTGCCGTTTCAACCGCATAACGCCCACGCTGACGATTGATTAGCTCGCCATAACGCTTCGACTTGTTCCAGTTCTGAATCTTGCTGAAATAGCCCACGACACGGGTCTCGCCAACCACTTTCTCCGAACCGCATTCCTGGCATTTCTCCTGCAAACCGCGGGCTTGATGGCCACAGTTGTTGCAATAAGTGAACTCCGGAGAAATCGTTACTTGGGCCGATTGCGTGCGGTGGAAAATCTTCTCCATCAGGGTTGCAATTGCTTCCGCGGAAGGCTTTTCCTCGCCGATGAAAGCATGGGTGATGGCACCGGATTCGATGATGCTATGGAACATTGCCTGCTTTTCAATGCGCTCGACCAGGCATACGGGAGCCTCTGCCGCCAGATGAACCGAATTGGTATAATAGGCCACATCCTCGCTGTCGCCCTTGTAGCAGTTTAGAGCCTCGTCACGGTAATAGATCAAATCCGTCAGAGCCAGGCGCCGGGCCGCACTTTCCGCAGGCGATTCCTCGAGCGTGAACTTGAGATTGTACTTTTCCGTGAATTCCTTGGCTTTCAGATACATGTGTGCAGTGATCCGCAAACCGGCCTGCAAAGCTTCATCACTCTCATGCAATTCTTTGCCCATGATGAATTTTACTGCATCATTGACTCCGATCAAGCCGATGATGTAGGTGCATTTGTCCAGTTCGACGTATGGACGCCCGTCACAGGCCTCTTTGCCGATCTGCCACAGGGGCCGTCCCGGCTCGGACATCATCTCGGCAATCTTCGCCTTCTTTTGCAAGTGCGCGTCAACGGCTATCTGCATCGTCTTGTCAATTTCAGCGAACAGCCCCTCGAGGTTTTTCTGGCCGGCACGCGCAGCACGGTAGGCCGCCTGCGGTATGTTGATCGTTACATTCTGGAAGCCGCAGAAGCGCATCGATTCGGGATGGCGCAGCATCCGGTTGTCATCAATGGTCGTACGCAGACGGCAGCAGGCCGACAAGGTCACTTCATCCCGGTCGAAGATAAAGTAGGTTGACCCGTTTTTGCTGGAAAGCTCGCAGGCCTCCTGGAAAATGCGGTACTGCTCCGGATCCTCGAAGGTCTCCCGGCTGACATGGAAGTCGCATTTCGGGAATTCGAAAACCATGCCGTTACGGTCGCCTTCGCCCCAGACTTTCAACAGAGCCGAGGTGAAGCGGCGCGCTTCCGACAGATAGTCGCCATAAACCATCAGATGGCCGCCGCGGGCTTTTCTGGCATCTTCCACAGCCTGATCGTAATACAGACCCTTCTTTTCATCGTACAGCTCGCGCAGAACCAGGTGGCGCTCTTCGTTGGCTTCATCCTCGAGATACAAGTCCATCAGGCGGTTGCCGTCCTGATCAGTGTCGTCACGGAGGACTTCCGCCAGCGAATGTATCGTGCCGTCTGCATCGCGCAGCATGTAACGCCCACCAGGTCCAATCGCCGGAACCGACTGGAGATATTTCGGCACTCCGGTGTGAATGTTGAAATCCAGAAACAGGGTCTGCCCACCGCGTGAGAACGCATTCTGCGAGCCGTTGAAGATCAGCTCTTGGGCGACCTGCTTGATTTCACGGTCAGTCATGCCTACCAGATACGGCGCGTAGAAAATGTTAATGTAGGCAATGCCCAGTGCGCCGGCGTAGTTTGCCTGCATCGAAGCCAGGAAGGTGTTCAGATGGCCAGTCAGCACCGATGCGCTGCGCGCCGGATTCGACTCCGTATTCAGATTGGTCAGGCCGCGCAAACCGTACTTCTTGATGTACTCGATCGAGTGCGACGAGCAATATACCCGATGCGGATAGCCCAGGTCGTGCAGGTGGACTGCACCGGTATCATGCGCATGCTTTACCTCCGGCGTGAAAATCGCCTCGAGACCCCATTGCTTCAGCACCAGCTCGGCAATGCTTAAATTCACCGCTTCGGGATTATTGCTGACGATATTGCTGTTTTCTGTCGGTTTCGCATACATCAGGTTCTCGATGAATTCACGGGGAATATGGTACAGTGACAGATCCTTGAGCTGATTCTTGTAGCCGCGCTCGACCAGGATATTGTTCACCATCTCCCGCAGCAGCGGGGTGCCTACCGTCTTCATGTTGCTGGCGATAATCTGATTTTCAACTTCCTTGGCGATGCCGAGGGCGATGTCTTCCGGAATCTGCAGCTTATCCGTCAGCTTGTTGACAATGCGCATGCGATCCCAGTGATCGACATTGCCCTGAGTGGCGGATTGAACCAGCAACATCGACTGGTCGGTCAAATCAACTTTGCTACCCTTGCCTGACGAGGCTTGGCGCACCTGGATCGCCTGGCGGGCGCGTTCACGGATCTTCCGGTAGCGCTTGTAAGCCGCCACCGTGTCCGCAAGCTTGTTCTCTGCGAGGACAATCTCGACTAAGTCCTGCACGTCCTCGATCTGCGGAATGCGCTCGCCATGCTCGTCGGGCTGGATGTAATATTCGCACAACGGATTGTCCAGCTGCAAAATGACTTCCTTGGCCACGTGCTTGGCCATTTCCTCAGTGAAATCCTGACCGCTCTTGCGGGATGCCGCCTGACCCGCCTTCATCACTGCAACTGCAATCTTCGCCGCTTCAAATGGAACCACCGTACCATTCCGTTTGCGGAAAAACTTGAATGGGTGCTTCACTGCGTTCACCATCACAACACTCCCTTTCTCTTTAACTCTAAGACAATAATAAACTGAAAAACCGTATATGCACCTGAACGAAAACAATCGTCAGAAGCGAATTCTCGGCAACCAAGACACTATATATGCTGTCAAAACAGAATGCAAACGCAACCGATAGTGTTTTTAAAGTTTTTTTAACAATTCTTTTTTTAACCACGAAAAGCACGAAAGAACACAAAAAATTTCATGAGAAATACGACGCATTCTCGCAGACAAAGCCATTTCCATGAAATTTTTCGTGCCCGTTCGTGTCTTTCGTGGTAAAAAAAACTGCCCCCTGCCCCCTGCCCCCTGCCCCCTGTCCCCTGCCCCCTGTCCCCTGTCCCCTATCCTCTTGACTATCCCATCAAAAACATTATATTAAAAGCTTTCTTTTTAGTTGCTTTAAGGAGTTTTATAATTATGGAAATTGATCGTAGCAAGCCGTATCCTTTGATCAACCCCGTGGAATGCAAGTCCTGCGGGCGTTGTGTTGTTGCCTGTCCTAAGAAGGTGTTGCAGCTTGGCAAGGAGTTGAATAAGCGCGGGTACCGTTATGTCGTCTACAGTGGTACCGGTTGCATTGGCTGCAACAACTGTTTTTACAATTGTCCCGAGCCCAATGCCATCGAGGTGCATATTCCGGCCAAAGACTGATCTCGCTTTGTCATTGTACAGAAACCCGATAAATACTGGAAGATTATGGCTACTAAACTTGTAAAAGGCAATACCGCTGTGGTTGTCGGTGCCCTCTATGCCGGCTCCGACTGTTTTTTTGGCTATCCCATTACCCCGGCCAGTGAAGTTCTTCATGAGGCCTCGAAATACTATCCGATGCTGGGGCGAAAATTTGTACAGGCGGAGTCGGAGGAAGCTTCGATCAACATGTGCTATGGCGCTGCCGCTACCGGCCATCGCGTTTTCACCGCCTCATCCGGCCCGGGGATCAGCCTGATGCAGGAAGGCGTTTCCTATCTTGCCGGCGCTGAGTTGCCTGCGGTCATCGTTGACATCATGCGGGCTGGCCCGGGACTGGGCAATATCGGTCCCGAACAGGCTGATTACAATCAGGTTGTCAAAGGCGGCGGGCACGGCAATTATCGCTGTATCGTATTAGCACCCAACAGCGTGCAGGAAATGTGCGATGCTACGATCAAGGCCTTCGAGCTGGCTGACAAGTGGCGCACACCCGTCTATGTTCTCGCCGATGGCGTCCTTGGCCAGATGATCGAACCGTTGCGCTTCCCGGAAAAGGCATTTCAACCCGTCGTTGACAACAGCTGGGCGGTCGCGGGCACCCCGGAAACCCGTAAAAATCTGGTCACCAGCATCTTTCTGGACTTCGACCAGCTCGAAGCTTTCAATAACCGCCTGCAGGAAAAATATGCTGCCATCGAAAAAGCGGAAGTCCTCTTCGAGGAGCAGCAGACCAGCGATGCCGACATCGTTCTGGTGGCCTACGGAATTTCCGCGCGCATCTGCGAATCCGCCGTGGAAAAGGGGCGTGCGCTGGGCCTGAAAGTCGGCTTGTTCCGCCCCAAGACCCTGTTCCCCTTCCCGAAGAAGCAGTTGCAGGCTCTTGCCGCACGCCCGGGCGTCACGTTTATCAGTGTCGAGATGAGCAATGGGCAGATGGCCGATGACATTCGTCTGGCGATTGGTTGTTCGCGCCCGGTCGAATTGGTCAACCGCCTTGGCGGCAATCTGCTGACGCTTGACCAGGTCAAAGAAAAAATCCTGGCTGTTGCGGGGAAATAACCACGTTGCGAATTATCAAATATTGAGGTGTAAAGATGTCAGAAAAAATAACCTGCACCAAAGGTCTTTATAAAGAATTTCCCCGCAAAGGGGGAGCCGCACCGACCGCCACGCACTACTGCCCCGGCTGCGGTCATGGAATTCTGCACAAGCTGATCGGCGAAGCACTCGCAGATTTCGATTTGCAGGATCGCACGGTCATGATCAGTCCGGTCGGCTGTGCCGTCTTCGCGTACTACTACTTCGATTGCGGAAATATCCAAGTTGCCCATGGGCGCGCACCGGCAGTCGCCACCGGCGTCTCCCGCGCAACCGACAAGGTTGTCATTTCCTATCAGGGTGACGGCGACCTGGCCTCGATCGGACTTAATGAAACGCTGCAAGCCGCCAACCGCGGCGAAAAAATGGCCGTCTTCTTTGTCAACAATACGGTCTACGGAATGACCGGCGGGCAAATGGCGCCAACGACTCTGATCGGTGAAAAAACGATCACCTGTCCCAATGGGCGCGATCCGATGACCCAGGGCTATCCTTTGCACATGTGCGAACTGATCAGCAGCCTGAAAGCGCCGGTCTATGTCGAACGGGTTGCCCTGTCCGATCCGGCCAATGTCCGCAATGCCCGCAAGGCGGTACGCAAAGCGCTGGAAATTCAGCGCGACGGCAAAGGCTACACCTTCGTCGAAGTCCTTTCACCATGTCCGACCAACCTGGGTGCATCCCCAGTCGCCAACAGCGAGTGGATCAACCAGGAAATGATGAAGGAATTCCCGGTGAAAAACTTCCGCGACCTGACCGCCGAGGCAACGCCTGTCGAGCGCACGCAAAGTGATTTCAGCACTGCTTCCCTCGAGAAGATTTTCGATCTTGATACCGTAGCGCCTCCGGTAAGCGGGGCGATGGTGCAAGGCGAGGCGAAAGTCAAGATTGCCGGTTTTGGCGGACAGGGCGTGCTGAGCCTCGGGATCATGTTGACACAGGCTGCGCAGGCTGCCGGCTGCCAGGTTTCCTGGTATCCTTCCTACGGGCCCGAACAGCGCGGGGGCACCTCGAACTGCTCGGTGATCATCTCGGATTCCCCGATTGGCTCCCCGATCGTCTATCAGCCGGACCTATTGATTGCCATGAACCGCCCGTCTTTCGAGCGCTTCAAGAACGACGTCAAAGTCGGCGGCACGATCATCTATGATGCCCTTATGGGTGAAGTCGAAATCCCCGAAGGCTGCAAGGGGATCGCCGTTCCCGCCCAGGAACTTGCCGATAAGGCCGGCAATTCCAGAGGCGCCAATACCATTATGTTCGGCGTGATGATGGCAACCGGAATGACAAAACTCCCGGACGAAGCCTTCGTTCGAGCACTCGAGGAAAACTTCGCGAAAAAACCAAAGCTGATCCCGATGAACGTCGAACTACTCAAAGTCGCCAAAAACTGGACCAGCCAAAATATCTGATTTCTTAACCACGAACCACACGAAAGGCACGAATTTTTTCGTGCCTTTCGTTGTTTAAAAATAAGTTCGCCCCAAGTCGGTTTTATTCTGCGTTGGGGAGGAATGCTCCGATTTTTTTCAGGCGCTGGTGCAATGCGGTGATCGAGATGGAGCGGGTATCGCAGCGGTTTTCGCAACAGAGGGCTGCGGCGATGCCGACGGCCTGCCCGGTGATATAGCATCCCGGCATGACGCGCACCGACCCCTGGATTTTCTGGTCGGTGCTGATGCAGCGCCCGGCCACCAGTAGGTTGTCGGTTTTCAGCGGAGTCAGGCAGCGATAGGGGATGCCGTAGCTCTCGCCTTGCTTATAACGCAGGTTCTCCTTGAATTCCTTCTCGAAGGCGGCATAAGTTTCCGCAGATGGCCGGTAGGGATGTATATCCACCGGATAGCAGTACCGCCCGATCTCATCGTCAAAAACCGCCCGTTTCCGGAAGTCCTCGACATTGAGTACATAGTCGCCAAGGATTCGGCGGCTTTCGCGTATTCCCAGCAGGGAGCCGCTGCCGACCAGTTCAATATCTTGGAAACCAGGTATATATTCGCGATAGAAGCGTTCGAACTCGGGTAGCCGCTCGCGTCCCTCGATAAGATATTTTGTCAAGGAGCGTTCATCCGTGGCATCGACCCCGAAGGCATGCCCGATATTTCCGCCGGCGACTTGCCGTCCGACTCTCCACATGCCGGGATGATGCGGGTCATGGACGGTGAAGACGCCCTTGTCAAATGCTTCCTGGAGCTTGCTTCTTGGTGAAACTCCGCTGGCTGTATATTGTTCGAAATCGACACCGCTCCAAAGACTGCACAGGGTTCCAGGCATCATATTGCCGTCCTGATCCCCTTTCTCGAAGGGAGCACCAGCCCAAACGGAGAGGTCGCCGTCGCCGGTGGCATCAACAAATATTTTCGCCTTGACGGCAAAGAATCCGCTTTTCCCGTTGCAGATGGCCATTTCGACATGTCCCTGGTTGCAAAGGACATCGACGACTTGCACATGAAAGGAAAACTGCACCCCGGCCTGCACCAGCATGCGGTCATAGACGCGCTTGAGCATTTCCGCCGGGATGGCGGTGGCATGCGTTGGATGCTGCGGTCCCTTTTCAGCGGTCAGGTTGTCCAAAACCTCTCGACCGATGCCGTCTGCCAGAAAATTGACGCCGTCGCCAAAAGTCATGAATGCTGGAATCATGCCGGCAGTGCCCATGCCGCCAAGGCAGCTCTGACCCTCCGCCAGAAAAACGCTGCGCCCCTCACGGACGGCTGCTAGCGCAGCGGCAATGCCCGCCGGCCCGCCACCTGCTACAAAAAGATCAACGTCATGACGGACGGGTACTTGCTTTTGATATGTTACGGTAGCCATGGTTTCTCCTTACTGAAAAGGGTGCAGGGTGCAGGGTGCAGGGGGCAGGGGGCAGGGGGCAGGGGGCAGGGGGCAGGGCGTTGGGGATGTCTGTCCATGTTGAAAAATAGTGCTGCAAAAGCGAATTTGCAAGCAGAAGTGCGAAAAAGAATGCCGCTTCAGTTTGGATTTTTTATGGACTAAGGTATAATTAGACCGCGTCCAAAAAGGATTTTTTAACCACGAACCACACGAAAAACACGAAAATTTTATATAGGGTTGTTGCTCAGACGGATGGGATGGCACGCGGTTTAAAAAGTGGCGCAACCGTCCCGGTTGTGTGGTGCCTTTCGTCTTTTCCTGCTGAATGACAGAGGCGTGGTGTTCACAGTTCAAAGCTTTGTGGACAATGGTTGCGGTTTAAAAAAGTGGCGCAACCGTCCCGGTTGTGAAGGTGCCTTTCGTCTTTTCCTGCTGAATGACAGAGGCGTGGTGCGTGGTGTCTGTGTTCTGTCCACAATGTCCACAATGTCCACAATGTCCACAATGTCCACAATGTCCACAATGTCCACAATGTCCACAATGTCCACAATGTCCACAATGTCCACAATGTCCACAATGTCCACAATGTCCACAAT
>JAPXLT010000170.1:0-10170 GCA_033809415.1 Lentisphaeria bacterium | reverse complement strand
CTTTTCGTGTCTTTTCGTTGTTAAAAAATGGGTTGTGGGCGTTAGCCCACGCCAAGTCTTTTCGTGTGGTTCGTGGTTAAAAAAAAATAATCTATGGTACAAATTCCTCCATGGCACCGTTTTTAGCCAGCCAGTCTTCACCCTCTTGCCGGGTAGTGATTTTCTCGCCGTAGGTTACAAATTCCAGATATTCCAGCGCATGTTCCCGAATCTGTTGGTTGTCAGACTCGAGTAGGTTTAACAGAACTGGGACGGACTGTGTCGCTGGGAAAGCGGAAAGCAAGATCAGCAATTCTTCCCGGTCGGCGTCCATAGGCGCTTCAAGAATGGCCTGTTCCCAAATGGCTGCATCAAACGGAATAGCCTCGGGCCAGTCGAGTTCCTCCTTTTCGTCCGTCTCAGGTTGCGAATCCTGCTCTTGATCACCGCTGCCTGCATCATCCGGACTCCCGGACGGCGTTCGACCGCTATAAAGACCTTCGGTCAGCAGATGTGTCAAAACACGACCAGCCTCATCGGCAATCTCCGGATAGCCCTCCTTGCGCAACCGGATCAAAGCCTTAGCAGCCTCCCGCCCGCCAATCCAACGAAGCGCGTTGATGGCAGCCGCTTGCCGCTGTACCGTGTCCTTGCTGAGAGTGATCGCCTTTGCCAGAGTCTGTTCCCGGTTTGCATCATCGTCAAGCAAATCCTGCAGTTCCTGCACCAGCGGATCAGGAGCACTTTCCTGAGAAGAAACCCTCTCGCCGGAAACTCCGCCCTCCGGCTGCCTGTCATCGCTACCAATTACAGGCTCGGACAGCAGGCCTTCCGCCGAAACACCAGGTTCTGCCGTCTCCCCGCCTGCAAGCTGCCCGTGCTGCCCCGGCTTTTGGTTCGATTTGACCATAAGCCAAACCAGCAAAAAAACGCAAAGCACCGCAGCGGAGATGACAACGAATTTCTTTCGCATTTTCAACGGATACCCCTCTTTCGCATTCCACTTAAAATTAAATTGCACTAATCATCTATGGAAGAGGAAAGCCGGCTTCATGCCGGCGAGCCGCCGGTGCTCCATATCGCCTCCGGCTAAAAAAAAGTAAAGCCGACCTTGTCACGCAAGAATTTTGCCGGAGCAATCCCATCCGTCAAAGCAGCGACCCTATAAATTTTCCGAGCTTTCCGTGCTTTCCGTGGACAAAAAATGGGTTGTGGGCGGCAGCCCACCCCAAGTCTTTTCGTGTGGTTCGTGGTTAAAAAAATCCTTTTTGGATGGGTCTAATTGGATCAGTTTGGATTTTTGATTGGAATCAGAAAACCTCTTAAAGCTGCACCACTAATCCAAAAAAAGGAGGGGCTCATAAATGAACCCCTCCTCGGAGCTGTTTTGCTATGACAGGCTACCCTGATCGATCAAAGCAAACCGGTCATGGCAGATCAATGATTGTTAACCGATTTTTTATCAGGTCATTCACCAATCGATTCGAACAGATACATGTCGGAAGAAGAAGCTTTCAGTTTCTTCAGGATTGCTTCCTCTTTTGCGCTGTCTTCAAGTTTGCTCAGGCTGGCATTGTACTTCAGAGTCCAAGTACCGGCGATCGGAGCAGCAGCGTCGCTCCCTGCGAGCATGTTGTCGGCCGGATCGCAGAGGTCCCACATCGGGGTCATATCGCACATACCTGCATACTCGTTTTTACCAACGACGGAACCGGAAATGCTCTGAATGATCGAGCAGCTGCTGCCAGGCGTGTTATTACAGAATCCCAGCGTGGCGGCTTCCGAACCGCTGACGACTTTCACCGTGCCAAAACCAGCGTTTGTGACAAACCACGGTGAGTAAGTCTTATGATCCAGACCCATGGCGCCAAAATAGATGTCTTCGCTGCCAGCATTGGAAATCAGCAGTTTGCCGTCAATCGTGCGCACTGGATCAAAATCAGTTGCGCCGGGAAGATCGAATATCAATATCATTGAAGCACTCTTCATCTTTTTGACATCAGGGGTATACGAAGGCGAAACACCGACGATGTAAGCATCTTTGCCGAAAATGACAGATTCAGCCGAAGCTTCAGTCTTCACAACGTAAGGCAGTTTCGCTTTCTTGGACAGTTTGTCACCTCTGCGAACCAGATAGGCCCAGCCTTCGAAATTATCACCAACGGAGCTGTCCAGACTGCCATCGCAATCTGTACAAATCGGCAGGATGATGTAGCCAGTGATGGTGTCGCTGGTGACGCCATAGCTTTCAGTTACGGCTTTGTAAGAACTGCTGCTCTCCTTAACAACCGTGCGGACTTTGTACTGCGGATCGACACGTTTGAACGTGGCTCTGTAATCGTAAACAACACTCTTTGCAACGGCACTGATGCCGAATGCACCAACCAACAAAGCTGCAAGAATCTTTTTCATTTGAATTCCTTTCGTATCCTCTCTTCTCTACTTTACCACTCCGGCCATCAATCATGATGACCTCTCAACTCAACCTCTTCTTTAACTAAGAACTAACTGTATGAAAAAACAAAATCATGAAAACTGCCTTATCGACTCCCTCCTTTCGTTTTCTCACTTCTTAAGCGAAAACGTGAAATGAAAAATACGGATGAAAAAAAATTAACACGCAGTCGTCATTCCTTCAATATACACCAATTGAAGAAAAGTCAAAGCCGATTGCAGACTTTTTTTCCTCTTTTTTCCTGATTTCTTCTATTGGACGCGGCATAGCCGCAAGAAACATCCGCTTTTTTACTGCGAAAAAAGTGTCACTTCCCTTTAAGATACCCCGTATTTACCAGTATGCAAGGGCTTTTCGGAAAAAAATGACGAAAAAAATGCAAAAACAGTAATTTTTCATGTTTTTCGTGTGGTTCGTGGTAAAAAATCGGGTCATAGGCGTTAGATCCGCTTCTGCGGGGGTATATTATTATTCCAAAATCCAAATAAAAGAGGAATTCATGTCATGCTGAGTTTGCACCGTTTTTTTCTTCCTGTATTCTGCTGCCTTCTTGCTGTTGCCGCCTTTTGCCCTGATGTCCATGGAGCAACCGCACAACAGATTGCCAACGCGCTGGATAATCCCGTTGGCGTGACGTTTTCCGCCTCATCGAGTTGGGTCTATAAAGCCGGAAATGTCGCAGATATAATACCAAAGGGAGTGCCTTCCTTCAACAACAACTATATGGTTTGTGCTTCACCTGGAAAAGCCAATCCGCAAAAACTCAATTTCTTCACGGTGACGATACAGGGTGCCGGCACCCTCTCATTCCGCTACCAGGTCTCCCTGGATGATTACAATTGGGCGGAGCTGTGCGCATACGAAAATGACTACGAGTGGGGATGGCTTTGGGGAGCTTCCGGATATTGGAACAACTATGTCGATCAAGGCGAGGATTGGTGGGAGGAAGGGGAAATTCCTTTGGGAGCGGAAAACTACACCCGTACAATTTCTTTCGCAGTAGTGGGACCTACCAGCGAAGGCTACGAAAAACCTGAACTGGATCCGGAATGGGGTGAAAAACTCTACAACAAAGCCTGGCTCGATCACTTTGTCTGGCACCCCGATGAAGACGCAAGGCTGCTGGTCTTCAATCCAGACCCCGAAGAACTCAATTCCTTCAATGAGAAGTTGACGGTTTATCTCGACAGTAATTACGACAACCTCACATTCCACTATACGACCGATGGCAGCGCCCCGAATGCCAATTCTCCTGTCTATGATCCGGATGCAGGGATCACCATTACGCGGAACACCACGATCTCAGCCATCGTTTATGAAGGTGATGCACGCGTCGACACTACCGTGTACAGTGCAAGTTATATGCGCAAAACCGCCCCGCCCCAGCTGAACATCACCCAAAACGAGTTGCAAAACTCCGCCCTGCTGGAATTCAGCTCCGATACTCCCGGCGCTGTCTTCTACTATACACTGAATAACAATGTGCCCGAACGCCTGGAAAATGGGCAACCTGGCGAAAACACCTTCACAGGCTCTCGAGTCACTCTCACGAAAACCACAACCGTGCAAGTTCTGGCCTGGGCTGATGGCTTGGCGGACAGTAATGTCGTTTCAGAAACCTTCGAAAAACTGCCGACGCCGGAAAGTTCCTTTGTGGTCAATGGCACCCCAAGCGCCCATCCCGTCTTTGATAAAAATGACCAAGCTACGCTGACCCTAACCGCAGCGCAAGGCGCACGCATCAGATATCGAATCAATGGAGGTGATATCCAGGTGTATGAGAATCCTCTGGATATTGACCAGACCAGCGAAATCCGCTTCCAGGCTCAGCAGGAAGGAAAACTGCATAGCGACACGGTCACCTGCAAGTTCTATCAGGCGGATACGCTGTTCCCGCTCGATCCTCCGGAAGCTCCCGGCTGGCACCTGTTTTTCCTGCCCGGCGAAATCAGCGAAAAAAACAGCAAAGAGCTTATTAAGCAATGGCATCCCATCGCTTACGACAGCCAGAAAAAAAACTACTACAGGCCGGACTTGCTCCGCGGCGGCGGCAGCTACTGGATCTTTACACCCGAGGGAGGTACACGAGCTGAAGCAATCAAGAACATTTACATCTATCCGCTGACGGGCATCACCATCCCTGCCAAAACCTGGATACTCTCCGGAATCCCGGAAGATGCCTCGATCCCCCAAGATATCCAAGCCCAGACCTGGGATGGCGAGACCTTCCAACCAGTGTCGCCACCCCCGACTGACACCGCCGCCTGGCTCTACAGCCCAGTCGAAATCAAGTAAGACGTCAGTGACAACCCTATAAATCTTCCGCATTTTCCGCGTTTTCCGTGGACAAAAAATTCGGTTGTAGTCGTGATGCCGTGCCGGCGAGCCGCCGGCGCTCCATGTCGCCTCCGACGCAATTGCGTAAAGCCAGCCTTGGCACACAAGAATTTCGCCAGAGCAGTCCCATCCGTCTAAGCAACAACCCTATAAAAAATTTTCGTGCTTTTTCGTGTGGTTCGTGGTTAAAAAATGGGTTGTGGGCGGCAGCCCACCCCAAGTCCTTTCGGGCATTTCGTTGTTCAAGAAGATTCCATGCGGCTTGTTTTTCCCGCATCCGGAATTACATTATATAAGTGTCTTTTCCGCCAGCGTAGCTCAGTCGGTAGAGCACTTGACTTGTAATCATGAGGTCACCGGTTCGACTCCGGTCGCTGGCTCCATCTTCAAGCCGTTTGACTCCAACGAGTTAGACGGCTTTTTTCTTTTTCGGGAAATGGCGTACTATATTGCCCCCCGTCCAAAAAGGGTTTTAACCACGAAAGGCACGAAAAAAACACGAATTTTCGTGCCTTTCGTGGTAAAAAAATGGGTTAAAAGCACAGTTTTTTGTTTTTTCTGCAAAGCGGATTATATTTTTTGCGGTATGTCACCATTGTCATCTCTCGATAAAAAGGACTAACGATGAAAATTATTGATGCGCACAATCATCCCGACTGGCATGGGCACGATCTGGACAAATTTCTGGCCAACATGGATCGATACGGTATCGCTCAGACCTGGCTTTTGAGCTGGGAATGCGGCTATTATGAATATGACAAGGGATATGCCCAGGTCATTCCGGCTGAAGTCCTTGGCTCGACGACCGGGCCAATCCCCTTCAGCCGCTGCGTCAGCTATAAGGAACGCGCCCCGGAACGCTTCATCATCGGCTATGCGCCGGACCCGCGCCGCCCCAACGCCTGCGAAATGCTCGAGGCCGCACATGAGATCTATGGTGCAAAAATCTGCGGCGAATTCAAGGTGCGCCTGATGATGGATGACCGCGATGCCCTCTGGCTTTTCCGGCAGGCCGGCAAGCTGAAAATGCCGGTCACCCTGCATCTTCAGGAAGACCTGCGCAAGGATGTCAATCCCCGGCAGGAATGGTGGGGCGGCTCAATCGACGCCCTCGAACGCACACTGCAACTCTGCCCGGAAACTATTTTTCTTGGCCATGCTCCGGGCTTCTGGATTCACATCTCGGGTGATGACTTGTACAAGACGGAGAATTATCCTCCCGTTCCCTGTCCGGTTCAGCCAAATGGACGTCTGCCTCAGCTGCTGCGCCAGTACCCCAACCTGTACTGCGACTGGTCGGCAGGTTCCGGCTGCCGCGCCCTGATGCGCGATCCGGTCTTCGCCAAGGAATTCCTGCTCGAATTCCAGGATCGCTTCCTCTATGCCAGGGATTATTTCGACAATCAGCACCAGGACTTCCTCGCCACTCTGGATTTGCCGACAGACGTCCTCGAGAAAATCTATTTCCGGAACGCAGAGAGACTTTTGCAGGAATACAAATGAGACCAATACTCTTAATGCTTTTTTAACAACGAACCACACGAAAAGGCACGAAAATTTTTATAGGGTTGCTGCTTTGACGGATGGAATGGCATGCGGTTTAAAAAGTAGCGCAACCGTCCCGGTTGTGATTGACGTTTGCCTTTCGATGCCCGAATGCTCTCCGTTGCAAGAGGCAGGATCGGTCAGATCAGTCGGATCGGCAATGTTGGAATTAGCCCTGAAGGGGCATGACATACCAGCCCAGGGCAACGCCCTGGGTCAGGGATCCCACCATCGGCAAAGCCCTATAAGGGCGCGACATAATCTCTGTCCATTGTCCATTGTCCATTGTCCATCGTCCATTGTCCATCGTCCATTGTCCATTCAGCAGTCCATTCTTGTCCATTCCGTCCATCGTGTCCATTCCTGTCCATTCCTGTCCCTGTCCCTTGTCCATAAAAAAATCTTTTCCAAAAAAGAAGATTTTGGATGATAGTAGTACGAAAAATTTTTATAGGGTTGCTGCTTTGAGTGATGGGTTTGCACGCGAATTTGCGGTGTGGTTGTCAAGCGTTAAGTTGGGAGCATTGTACAAATGAGACCGCCGAACAGCCCCAGCGCCAAACCAGTCATTGCCATTTATTTGCGGCATCCGTGTGTGGCCTGCTGGCAGATGACTGCCAGACAGGCCGCGATGTTGTCTGGTTTGCTGCCGGATTACGAAATCAGACTTTGTAAAAGCGAAAAGGATTTTCAGGCAGCGCTAAAGGATGCATCCATCGCCATCACCTGGAATTTTCGCCAGGAATGGCTCGCACTGGCGCCAAAGCTGAAAATCATCGCCACGCCGGCCGCCGGCAAAGATTACTTCACCTTGCAACTGCCTCCGCATATACAAAGCTGGAATGGGCGTTTTCATGGTGAACTAATCGCCGAAACTGCCGTCGGTGCTTTGCTGGGAATATGCCGTGGACTCT
The DNA here is from genome assembly GCA_033809415.1 of Lentisphaeria bacterium. Taxonomy (GTDB): domain Bacteria; phylum Verrucomicrobiota; class Lentisphaeria; order Oligosphaerales; family Oligosphaeraceae; genus JAQVUB01. The sequence continues at coordinate 2,940 of JAPXLT010000170.1, read as the reverse complement.
TTGTTGCCAACAGCACCCTGGCAGCGCAAAGCTGGCCCCGCGCCGAAATCAGCCAGCAGCAGAACACCCTGAAAGGCAGCCATATCTTGATCCTGGGCTTTGGAAGGATCGGACAGTATATCGGAAAAATGCTGAAGCCCTTCGGAACCCATATCGCCGGCATGCGACGAAATCTGAATCTCCCCGCGCCGGAGTGGTTCACGCCGGAAGACCAGCTTTTCGATGAAACTACGCTGGACACCAAGCTTCCGCAAGCCGATCATTTGATCCTCTGCCTGCCGAAAAGCCCGGAAACCGACGGAATCCTGGACCACCGTCGCATCGCCCTGCTGCCTGCCCATGCTACGGTCAGCAATTTCGGGCGCGGCAATGCCATCGACGTAGACGCCCTCGGGAAGGCTCTTCGCCAGCAGCGTCTGAAAGCCGCGTTCCTCGATGTCTTCCCCGAAGAACCCCTGCCGGAAAATTCACCGCTGATGGACTGTCCAAACCTCTGGCGCCTGCCACACCTGTCCGCAGCCGCGCCAAACTATCTTGACCTGTTCATTCAGGACTTCGTAAGGCAGTTGCAGGAATTCCAAGAGTAAAACTGGGTAACAGTTTTTTTACAACGAAAAACACTAATGGGCATTTCGTTGTTCAAAATCCCTCCAGCAAGCGGGCGCGCGCTTTGACGGTGCGTGCAGCGGAGAATTCCGCCTCGACACGTTGCCGCGCCTGCCGTCTGCGTTTTTCGCATTCTGCGGGGTTCTGCAGCATTTCCTCGATGGTATCAGCAAATATTTCAGCGCTTATTTTTTCAATCGGCCAGCCGGTCTGCGGAGTCAGCAATTCACCGATGCCGCCGGTCTGGCTGCCAACTACCGGCACCCCGACCGCCATCGCCTCGACCAGGACATTGGGTATTCCCTCCTGATTGCGATCCGTCTGTTCAATGCTAGGCAGACAAAAAACATCAGCCTTGCGCAGACGCCCGCCGACCTCTCGACGTTCCAAAACGCCCGCCCACTCGAGATGCGCCTGCAATTCCAACTGTTCAGACTGCTGGCGCAATTCCGCTTCCATGGGGCCCGACCCCACCAGTGTCAAACGCAGACGGCGTCCTCGCTGCAAAAGCAATGCCAGAGCCTCGAGCAGCAGCGGAATCCCTTTTTTGGCAACGAAGCGTCCGACAAATAAAAGTTCCGGCACCTCCTGGAATGTCTGCTTTTCGCGAAAGGGCCAGTCCTCGATCGTCAGGCCATGATGGATCAGATGCAGCTTCTTTGCGGCTATCGGACACTTTCGCGCCAAGTAAGCACCTGCTGCCCGGTTGCAAACGGTAATAAATTTTGCTTTCCGGCACAGGTAATCGAGCGAGTAGCGGTTCGTATACACATCGGCGGCATGAACCCCCAAGCTGAAGCCCACTCCCAGATACCGCGCAGCCACAGCGGCCAGCAACGCCCCCAAATCCGCAAATTCTGCATGGATATGCCGCGCATGACAAAGTTTTCCCTGCCGGAACAGCTCGCGCAACAAACGCCGGTGCCGAAACCAAACCAGAGAACATTGAACCCGAGCCGGAATCAGGCAACGCAACTTCCGCCACCAGGAACCCCCTTTCCCAGATGTTGCTATGGGAATCACCTCCGGACTTAAAATCCGCACTGCCGGCCAGTCCGGCTGTGCTGTGCAATCTCCGGGAAAAAGTGCCACGGGTTCGAGGGGCACTCCCTCTTTCAGAAGGAATTGCAGGTCCTGGCGCAGGAAGGTTTCGCTCCAGAGCGGGTATCGTGTCATCACATACATGATTTGGCTCTGGCCGACTCCTTCACTGAGCCATTTTTCCTGTTCACGCTGCCTTTTGAACCAGAAAACACATTCGATCAGTCGATACCAGAAAAAGAGACTAAACGGGATCAGCAGCAGAATTATGCACCAATTCAGATACAACGGAAGATATTCCAGTGTGCAGACTCCGCAAGACAGATGCAGACTCACTTCCGGTAAATCAGACTTCTGCGGTGGAGTAAGAAATTTCACCCGGAGCTGATAGTTGCCCGGCGGCAGCATCGGGAGTTGCGCCAAGGGAAGAAGGTTGCTGTCGGCATCCCGCATCAGGCTGTGCTGTAGACGCAATGAAGCAGAGGCAACCGGTCGTCCATCCGAAGTAAAAACATTCGCAGTTCCAGCCAGATTCCCCCACTCCTTCTGCAAATCCTGCATCTCTTCAGCCAGCTTCCCAGATGCCCTTTGGAATTGCGGAACTTCCTGACGCAAGCTAAGCAACAACCCATGTCCAGCCAAAGGCTGCTCGATGCGGAACTGCAAATCACTCTGAATTCCTTCAGAAAATCGGAACGAATTCCCGGTCATCTGAAATTCCTGTGCCCGGGCAATCTCGGCACGTATCCGCTGCACCTTCACCATGTGCTGCAACAGCATAATCGATGCAACTGCCGCCAGCATAAAAAACATCGGCCACTGCCAAAAAAATGATTGCTTTGTGCGCATAAGCAAGCCTTTCTTGTTGCATTTCGAATATTCGCGCTTTCCTTCAATATAAAAAGAAATGCCGACTTGTCGATCCCAGACAGCACTTTTTTTCGGTATCCCCCCGTAAAACGCAGTAAGCGAGGAATTCTTTTGAACAACGAAAAGCACGAAAAAACACGAATTTTTTTCGTGTCTTTGGTGTGGTTCGTTGTTTAAAAAGCAGTTTTCCAGAATTAGGAATTGTTATGATTCTCTAGGAATTTCTATGTTTCTGTATGACTTCTTATGATTCTGCTTGAAAAATCGTTTTTGCGGCACTATTTTTTCGTCGTGGTTCAGACAGCCTCCAAGCCCCACCCAACCAGGGGGCGAACCACCCTTACCGCGCGCGCGACCCCCCCGCCCCCTGCCCCCTGCACCCTGCACCCTGCACCCTGCCCCCTGCACCCTGCACCCTAGACA
>JAPXLT010000169.1:0-10282 GCA_033809415.1 Lentisphaeria bacterium | reverse complement strand
CCCACCCAAAGACAGTGCCTTGTAAAGGCACCACAATCAGACGGATCAGCTTGACAAGTGATTGTGTGCCAATGACTTGGATATTGATTTTCTGAAAAATCTTTCACAAAAAACAAGAAGTTTGGGAATAGTAGTACGAAAATTTTATCAGCCCTATTATTTTCGGTTGATGATTTCGAGTGCCATGCGTCCGCCTTTCGGATTGATTTCCAAGATGCGTACTTGTATTTTTTCGCCTGTTTGCAAGCGTTCCCTGGTCATGACCACTCCCCGTTCATAGAAGCGGTTCAGTTCGGCAAGGACGAGGCTTCCATCGAGTCGCACAATCGTGGCATCGAGAGGGCAGTCCATATATTCACGCCGCAGATATTCAAGTAGCCAGAAACGTTTTGCCTCGCGCTCGAGAGAACGATTTTGCATCGTGGTTTGCTCGACATTGTCCAGTACGGCAAACAGTTCTTCCTGTGTATAGGGGGGAGGCTGGTTTTCGAGATGTGCAGCCAGCTGCCGCTGGATAACCAAGTCGGCATAGCGTCGGATCGGGGAGCTGACTTGAGTATACAGATCCAGACCAAGCCCAGCATGCGCTTGCGGATAGGTCGAGAGACGTGTTTTCTTCATCTTGCGAACCATCTGGTCAAATTCCAGCGGATCATAGCAGGTCATGGTCGTGACAGGTTCCGAGGGAGGGTCCTGAGCGCGATAAATGACTGGAATCTGATGGCGCAACGCATATTTTGCCGCCAGATGATTGGCCAGAATCATGAATTCACGCACCAGATAGTGACTGGGCGTTTCCTGGTCGTCCTCGGTGACTGTGATTTTCCCCTGCCGCACCATGATTTTCAGCTCGGGACGGTTCAGATTGACGCCGCCAGCTTCCTCTCTCGAGGATTGCAAAATATCGGCAAGGCGTTGCAATTCTCGCAGCGTCGAGGCCAGAGGCGCATCAGAGCCATTCGTCAGCATCTGGTCGGCCTCGAGGTAAGTCAGGTGCTTTTGCACGCGGATTTGTGCAGAGGAAAGACGCCAGTCAATGATTTCCCCGTCTGTGCTGAATTCGACTTGGAAACTCATTGTTGGACGTAGTTTTCCTTCATCGAGGCTGGCCAGACGACAGCTCACATCAGGAGGAAACATAGTGACGGTCGTGGTCGGAAGATAGAGGGACAGCGGGCGTTCCACCGCCGCATCGTCAAGGATATCCCCTTTTTGGACGAAACAACTTGGCGCAGCAAGATGGATGCCGACCAGCAGGCGATCCGCTTCTTTCCGGAAGGAGAGAGCATCATCGATTTCATGCGTCCATTCATCGTCAATGCTGAAGGCGAACTCCTCGGTCAGATCGAGGCGCTTTTGCATTTCGTCAGGCAACTCGGCCAATTCCGGTATTTCCGATGCATGTTTCATGGCTTCTTTGGAAAAACCGGCGTGGATTCCGTTGACCAGGAGGAACTCGTCCGCATCTTCAGGGAGACGGTCGGTCAAGCGCAGGAGCTTGAGGGCTGTTTCACGTGTCGATTGTTTGGCATTGACGGCACTGAGCAGATTGATGGTGTCACTATTGAAGCCGTTGAGCAAATAGTCCTGGCTGTGCTGGACAATCTGTTCCATTTCTTCAGGGACGGGTACTGGAATCGTCTTGTTGCCGGTCAAGACATCCTGCAACCATGCTCTCTGGCGCTCTTTCAAAGCGGCACGCTCCGCACGTTGCCTGAGCAGATTTTCCAGCTCTTTGACTCCTTCTACACTGCGTACCAGAAATTCCTGTCCCTGGCGTTGGAAGTGCAATTTATCCTCGATCAGCTTTCGAGCCATGGCGGAGAGTTGTAACGAGGTCGCCTTGGTAAAATAGGTGTTTGTGATTTCCTCGAGGGGAAGCGTTTGATTCGCCTGGGGCTGCAACTCTTCCCAGAGCAGTTCCAAGTCGATCTCAGCCATCGTTTCTTGAATCTGCAACTGCATCGCCGCCAATTGATTCAGCGGATTTTTGCCGGCATCGCCGTAAGTCGCAAGCACCTGTCTCGGGGAAATCTTGTTGATCTGGGGAGTGGCTCCCTGAACATGAAGACGCTCCCCGGAAACCTTGACAACAGTGCCAAGACTCATTTCATTGCTGCCAAAATAATCAATGATCGTGTTTTCGGGAAATTGCATTTTTTTTTTAAGGGTGCAGGGGGCAGGGTGCAGGGGGCAGGGTGCAGGGTGCAGGGGGCAGGGTGCAGGGTGCAGGGTGCAGGGTGCAGGGGGCAGGGTGCAGGGTGCAGGGGGGCAGGGCGCTTTTTTTAGCGGGGACGTCCTCTTCCACCAAAACGCCCCATGTTGCCCATTGAGGTCATTTCCAGGATTTCCTGGACATTGTCGCTGAGGTTTTCACCGCCAATTCCTATTTGGTTTCCTAAGTTCTGGAGCAGGATTTCCCGGACGGTTTCAGACATTTCCCGGATGGCGCGTCCCTGCTCCATCATTTCCTGAAAGTTCGGTCTTTCTCCGCCCTGCCACATGCTATTGACCATTTCTTCATTGGCGGCAAGCAGTTCCTGATAGTCCGACACAATTCGTCGCTGATCCTTGCTCAATTTAGAGACATCCAGGTTTTTGAAAAAGAGTTCGCGCCGGGCGCTTTGCTCTTCGCGTTGCTTCTGGAATTCATTCATACGAGCTTGCATACGCTCGTACTCTTCCGGATTTTCCGCTTTGAGGCGTTCCATGCGCTCGCGCATATTGCCTCGACGAGGGAAACGCTCCCGATCCTGCCGGGCAGCGGGAGCATTGCGGTTGTCCGGAGGTTGCCCATCCAGTTGTTTTTTTAGCTGTTGCAATTCCTCGTCACGAAAATCCAGCAGCTTTTCCAAGTTGGCGATTTCCTGATCCGAATCGCGTGGCGCGGAAGAACGGCTGGACAGCTGATTTTGCAATAATTTGATCTCAGACTGCAAGGCTACGTTCTCAGACAAAGCAGTATCCCGCGAAACAGTCATGTCCTGCAATTGTTCTTGCAGGCTCGAATGATCCTGAAAAAAATAGTATGCCAACACGAAAAAAAAGAGATTGCTAGCGCAAAGCAAAAGCAAAACCGACTTTTTAACCTTGTCAAATTCCATATGAAAACTCGCACTACTATTGCTCGATTTCTTCTTTTTTGTGAAAGATTTTTTATGGACGATGGACAGGGACAGGAATGGACACGATGGACTGAATGGACAAGAATGGACTGCTGAATGGACAATGGACAATGGACAGAGATTATGTCGCGCCCTTACAGGGCTGATTCCAACATCGCCTATCCGACCGATCTACTCGATCTGACCGATCCGTCCGATTTGTTGTCCGTGTAAAGTCCGTGTAAAGTCCGTGTAAAGTCCGTGTAAAGTCCGTGTAAAGTCCGTGTGGGTTGCGGGCGATCAGTCTGCGCCAAGCCTTTTCGTGTGGTTCGTGGTTAAAAATTCAGCTTCTCGAGGGTAAAACATCATGGATGCGCAATTGCGGAATGGCAGCGCCGTTATAGCGGTTGATATGCGGCGAAAAGACAATATCCCAAGGCTCGGGCGGAAAGTCCGACGGTGATCGGCCAAAGGCTATGAATTGCATCTGCATTCCCACTTCATCGCGAAGGATGCCACGGGTGTGAACGGTACCAGAGGGCTGGCGTCTCTCGGGAACGATGCGCCTGGCCAGAAAAATCGGTTCGGGATTGCCGTGACCAAAGGGCTCGAGCATCTGCAATTCCTGAAAAAAGACATCATCGAGTTCATGGAAGGTCACTTCACCGCAGACATTCAGCAGCGGCTTCATGGATTCGATCCCCAGTACTTTCTGAACCGCTATGTCAAATTGCTCGCAGAACTCCTCAAGGTTTTCTTCTTCGAGCGAAAGCCCGGCTGCCATGGCATGACCGCCGAAACGGATCAGTGAATCAGCGCATTCATCCAGAACAGCCACTAGATTCAGTTTGCGAATGCTGCGTGCCGATCCTGTGAACTGACCGTTGCTGTCGCGTGTAAGTACAACCGATGGACGGTGATAGCGCCGGGTCAGACGGGAGGCAACGATACCGACCACGCCCTGGTGCCAACCCTCACTCCAGACAACAATGGATCGAGCCGATTGCAGGTCATAGCGCCGTCCGATCTGATGTTCCGCATTGCGCACAACTTCTTCCTCGATGATCTGACGCTGTTTGTTCAGATCATCGAGGTTGCGGGCAAGTTCGTTGGCCTCGAGAATGCTTTCCGCCTCGAGGAGGCGCAAGCCATCAGCGGGGTCGCCCATTCGTCCAGTGGCGTTGATTCTCGGTGCCAGGCGATAGGTGATATCGGCAGTGCCCAGTTTCTCTCCGATTCCGGCAATGTCGCAAAGTGCGTGAATGCCAGGGCGGTGCTGCATGGCGAGTACTTGCAGCCCGTGATGCACCAGAATTCTGTTTTCATGGAGCAGCGGCATGATATCCGCAACGGTTCCCAACGCTACCAAGTCCAGGCACTGATGCAGGTCGGTGTCTTCGCAACCGTAGCCCATTTGCTGTCCATATTTCAGAAAAGCCTGTGCGACCTTATAGGCAACACCTACGCCGGCCAATTCCTGGATTTCCTTTGGAGCACCCGGCAATTTCGGGTCGACGACAGCCAGTGCTTTAAGCTGTTCAGGTCCGGGCGTGTGGTGGTCGGTGATAATCAGATCGAGATCAATATTCTGCGCGGCGGCGGCGGCCTCGTGACTGGCGATGCCGCAGTCGACGGTCAGCAACAGATCGCAGTTGCCGGCCGATACTTTGGCGACGGAATCGGCGGTAAGTCCGTAGCCATCATCAATGCGATGGGGGAGATAACAGCTAACCCTGGCACCATTTTTACGCAAAACAGAGGCGAGCAGCGCTGATGCGGTGATCCCGTCGGTATCATAGTCCCCGTGAATGATAATTTGTTCGTTGCGCCTGATTGCCTGCCAGAGCCTCTCCGAAGCAATCTGGGTACCCGGCAATAAGAAGGGGTCCCCGATATTATCCAAGTCCGGGTAGAGGAAATCGTGGACGGTTTCGGGTGAAATATCACGCGCCGCCAAGACCAGGGCAATTGGGCGGGTTACCGAGGCCTCTTCGATCAGTTCGTGAACACGATTATCATTGTTTTCTGCAAATTCCCAAATTCGTTCTTCCATGTGCCTTTTGTTTCCTTAAAATTTAATTGACAATATAAACTATACGCCTAATATTCGCATTCTGCCATTCTACATAATGTTTTTTTTTCATTTTAAACAACGAAAAACACGAAAAGACACGAAAAAAATGGCATTCTGGATTTTATCGGTTATATTTTCCCAACGCTATGCGAACATACCCTTCCAACAAAGCAGTCCATCAAGTCCGGGTTCTATCCGGGCTGATTCTGTTTATTTTGTACTTGGGGAATTTTTTGGTTCCTCTGTTGCATCACTTGGAAGTCAATCATAATGTTCATGAGCAGGCGTTTTCATGTTGTGGGGAGTTTCGGTCGCAGCGTGCAGATTTTTCGCATGACGAAGACAGCTGTTCGATTTGCCTGAACATTTTATACAACCATTTTTTTGAACTGTCTGCTTCATCAGTCAGCTCTGAGCTTCTCCCTGCATACCGCGAATCTATTTTTATTGAAGACTGCCTGCTGGCAAAAAGATATTTCCATTCCTGCCAGGCTCGAGCGCCTCCCACACTATTTGCCTCCTTGTAAGTATCTAATTTTATGAAATCTGCAAAGGAATGTCGGCCTGTTTCCGGCATAGGTTCCCTTGTGCAGATGAATGTCGGCTACTGCCGACATGATGGATCACATAATACCTCAAAATAAGGGTGAACTATGCACCAGAAAAGACTCTTTGTATACCTGTTCTGTGCCTGTTTTTTGCTGCCATTCTCGTCGTTTTTTGCAGCGGATTCCGCAGAGTCGGATTTGCGCAGTCAGGTGATTGAACTTCAGAAACAGATTCTCGAAATGCGCAAGGAATATTCCAGCACCCTGAATCGTCTTCAGGCTGAAATTCAGGAATTGAAAGCCCGGCAAAGCCCGCTGGCAGCACCGGTTGCCGCAACGGCTCCGGGGCAAGACACCGGACGCCTTCTGCAGCCTGGATCAGGCGCAGTCAGCAAGGCTCCGTCTTTAGATGAAGAAGACCTTTTGGATCGTTTTGTCCGAGAACATGCCAGTAAGGTTCTTCCTGAAAAAGTTGCAGGAGCATTAAGTTTGGATGCCTCCGTTGTGATTGATGCCTATTATCATCGGGATGACAGCCGCAAGGGAATTTCCCACATGAAAGGGGAAATCGCCGGCTTCGGGCACCATCACCATCATGACCATGCTCATGGCGTCATCGAGAACGGTTTCAATCTGCGCCATATCGAATTGGGACTCTCCGCCGCAGTGGACCCGTATTTCACCGCTTGGACGACATTGGCCTTCGAGCATGGGGAAGGCGTCGAGGTGGAAGAGGCGGTCATTCAAACCACCAGCTTGCCCTGGGGGCTGACCTTGTCCGCAGGGCGTTTCATGAGCGGCATCGGGCGTCTCAATCGCCAGCATTCCCATAACTGGGACTTTATCGACAATCCACTCGTCTATGAAAAACTGTTTGGCGGGCATGGCGTGATAGAGACCGGTCTCCAGTTGACCTGGCTGGCACCAACTCCTTTCTACCTGCTCTTTGGTGCTGAACTGGCCAATGGGAAAAATGAGCTTCTCAGCAACTCGATTGGCGGGGAGGAACTTCCCGACCATGATGCGCCCAGGCTATGGACAGCCTTCATGAAAGTTTCACCAAACCTGGGCACGCGCCATGATCTGCAACTCGGACTGTCGTATCTGCGTACCAGAAACCAGGAAGAACATGACGAGGACGGAGATCTGACACATGATCTCTGGCTAGATGGCTACAGCGAAGTCTATGGCGCGGATTTTGTCTACAAATACAATGCACAACGCGCACATGGACACGGCGATTTCACCTTGCAAGCAGAATACTTCCACAGGAAAAAATCTCTTGAAGTGGAAAATTCACTGCTGGAAAGCGAACTGATCGGCCATCATCGCAACGATTGGCAGGACGGATACTATGTCCAGGCGGCTTATGGCATCCTGCCGCGCTGGCGACTGGGACTGCGCTGGGAACAGGTCGGTCTGACCAACGAAAGCTCTTTCCCGGATGGCGGCAACGCCGACTTCGGAGCCAGCAATCGCGCAACGGCCATGCTGGACTGGAAACTTTCTGAATTCTCTCTGCTTCGCTTGCAGGGCGGGCGCAGTAATTATCAAACCGATGAAGGACGCCAGAAGGCCTGGGAACTCGGATTGCAGATACAGGTCAGCATCGGTGAACACAAGGCACATGATTTTTAATGGAGATGACAAATGAAAACCATTTTTAATAAAACAATTCTGCAGGCATTCTGCCTGCTGCTGATTTGCATCAGCTTTGCTGCCCAGGCATCGGAAAAGATAATCATCCTGACGACGATCACGGATTTGGCGGATATTACGCAGAGCATTACCGGAGACTTGGCGGAAGTCAGCAGTCTTTGTGATGGCAGAGAGGACCCCCATTCATTGACCGTGCGTCCCAGTTTCGTCGTCAAAGCGAGGGATGCGCAGGTCTGGATTCGTGTTGGCATGGAATTGGAAGTCGGCTGGGAACCGCCGATTCTGCGGGACTCCCGAAATCGTCGCATTCAGGTTGGAGCACCAGGGCATATCGATGTTTCCGAAAAGATCATTCCGCTTGACGTCCCGCAAGGGGAAGTCACCAGGGATCAGGGCGATGTGCACGCCTATGGAAATCCGCACTATTGGCTGGACCCGCTCAATGGGCGGCTGGCTGCGCGATATATCGCCGCACGCCTTGAAGCACTGTATCCAGAACATGCGGAGGAGTTCCGCAGCAACCTGGCAAAGTTTCTGTTAAGTCTGGATCAGCGCATGTTTGGCGAGGCACTGGTGACACGCATGGGCGGCGCCAGGCTCTGGAAGCTTTTGTTGCAAGGGACATTCGAGCGTGAACTCGAGCAATCCGGCACAGCCGATTTATGTGGCGGCTGGTATGCTGTGCTACGTCCGTATGCCGGACGTCCGGTAGCGACTTATCATCGCAGCTGGATCTATCTTTTGCAACGTTTTCAGCTTGGCCTGGCAGGGGAGCTGGAACCCAAACCCGGCATTCCCCCCAGTCCGCGGCATTTGCACAAGCTCAGTAAGACTTTCAAGGAACAAGCCGTTCAGATCATCCTGCAGGAGCCTTTCTACAGCAGCAAAGCGGCGGAATTGCTGGCTGGCAGGCTGCCGGGATGCAAAATCCTGGTTTGTCCGAACAGCACTGGCGGCGGGGAAGGCGCCGACTCCTATTTCGACATGCTTGATCATGTGATCAACCGCCTGGCTATGGCTTTCCGGGATATCGATTCAAACCATGAATGAACCGCTGATTGAATGTCGCAATCTCCGTCTAGGATATGGGGTGAACAGTGTCGTTGCTGAAGTCAACCTGCAGATTCCAAAAGGAATCCTGTTGCCATTCATCGGCGCCAACGGCGCCGGTAAAACGACCCTGTTCAATACCCTGCTTGGACTGCTGAAACCGCTGGGCGGCACGCTGATCCGGAATTTCGGAAGCTGGCCGCCCGGCTATGTTCCCCAGCAGAAAAATATCGATCCGCTCTATCCGGTCTCGGTAAGACACCTGGTCTGCATGGGATTCTATCCCGAAAACGGCCCCTTCCGGCGGTTGCAGCCAGGGCAGATCGACCGCCTTGAAGAGACGCTGAGTCGTTTCGGACTGCACGAACACCAGCGAAAGACCTTCGCGGAACTCTCCGGAGGCTTGAAACAGAAGACGCTGATCGCACGTGCCTTTGTCGGACTCTCTGAAGTCATCTTCCTGGATGAACCGGTTGCCGGCCTGGATGCTGCCTCGGAAGATGATCTTTTGAACTTGATCTGTGCACTTAACCAGGATCAGAAGAAAAGCATTCTGCTGGCGCATCATCGACTCGAGGACCTCTCACGACTGTCAGATACAGTCTGCCTGATCGAGAATCGAAAAGCACAAATGCTGCCCGCCTCGACGTACACAACCCATTTTTAACAACGAAAAGACACGAAAAGACACGAAAAATTAAGGTATGTGTATGTGGAATTCTTTTTTAGCCTGCTGCACTCTTTTTCCCAAGGCTATGCTGTGCGGTGTCATCATGGCGATTTCCTGCGGAGTTTTCGGGGTGTTTGTCCTGCTCCACAGAGTGGTCTTTATCAGCATTGCGCTGACCGAGTGCGCAGCTTGCGGAATTGCCGCCGCCGCCCTCTGGCATTTCCATCCCTTTATCGGAGCGACGGCAGCCTGTCTGTTGGCTGTCCTTTTCCTATCCATGGACTGGGATAACTCTGTCCTGCCGCGGGATGCCATCCTCGGGGCGCTGTATACCGGGGCTGCCGCGCTCAGTGTCCTGCTGGTCTCGCGTTCCGGCATGGGATTGCTGGAAGTCAAGGCCATGCTCTATGGTGACTTGATTCTGGCTTCCGATGCGGACCTCTGGCTTTTGCTATTGGTGCAGATGCCTCTGCTCTGTATTGGCCTGCTGTTCTTGAAGCCTTTGCTGTATACTTTTCTCGACCGCAACGCCGCACGCCTGATGGGAATCCCGGTGAAAACGGTCGAGTTCCTGTTTTTTCTGGGGTTGGGACTGGTAGTTTCAGCCGCCGGAAAAATCGGAGGGGCACTGTTGGTGTTCTGTCTGCTGGTGGTACCACCAGCAGGGGCATTGCTGCTGTCACGCCGACTGCTGATCGTGCTTTCTCTTTCGGCTATCTTGGGTGTTCTTGCCACCTTGTCCGGTCTGACTTGGGCGTTCCATCAGGATTTGCCTGGCAATCAATGCATTGTCGTGGTCTCATGCAGCCTGCTTGCAGGAATTTTCCTGGCAAAAAAACTGTTGCAAGTGAGATTGAAAAGATTGTAGTGACTTCATAATACCAATTAAAAATCAAACTGACCTAATAAAATCACATCCCAAAAGGATTTTTTAACCACGAACCACACGAACAGACACGAAATTTTTTCTATGGGTTGTCGCTTTGACAGATGGTATTGCACGCGAATTTGTGATCTGGTCTGTTGCTTTCTCCGACGGATCGGTCGGATCGGCGATGTTGGGATTAGCCCTGAAAGGGCGCGACATACCAGCCCAGGGCAACGCCCTGGGTCAGGGAACACACCATCCGCAAAGCCCTGAAAGGGCGTGACATAGGAACCAGCCACAGCGTAATTC
>JAPXLT010000168.1:0-10300 GCA_033809415.1 Lentisphaeria bacterium | reverse complement strand
GGGGGACTGACCCATTACCTAATTTTAACAACGAAAAGACACGAAAAGACCGAAAATTTTTTATAGGGTTGTTGTTTTGACGGATGGAATGGCACGCGGTTTAAAAAGTAGCGCAACCGTCCCGGTTGTGATTATTCTGACTGTCGTAGGGTACGGGGATGTTCTTGGCCTGTTCACATTGTCCACACTGTCCACCACGTCTGACCTGCACTACGCACCCATTACCTAATTTTAACAACGAAAAGACACGAAAAGGCACGAAAAAATGGCAGAATAATAGAAGTAGGTTATTTTATTAAGATTTATTGTTTGTGTTTTTCTTTTCAGCCTGCTGGCGCACTTGCTGAAAAGTTTGCTTTGTTTTTTTTGTGTATGACATGTCAGAAAAGCCGGATTTGTCAGCGGAAGTACGCCTGTCCAAAGGGCAAATGGTCGACAAGTATCAGATTGTCAACCTCATTGGCTTTGGTGGCATGGGTGCGGTTTATCTGGCGATTGATACTGACAGCGAATATGACAACGCCTATGTTGCCTTGAAGATCCTGTATCCGAAGCTGGCGCGCAAGTCTGGTGACTTTCCCCGGCGTTTTGTGCGCGAGGCCCGGATAGCGAGCCGGATTCAACACCCGAATCTGGTGAAGGTCTTCGAATGCAATTTCAGTGATGAGAATGGCTTTTATTATCTTGCCCAGGAGTTTGTGGGCGGCGGGTCGCTGCGTCAACTCGTTTCCAATGACACGATTTTGAGCGAGGCTGAGGCGTTGAGGATTGCGATTGGCGTTGCCCAGGCATTGGAAGCGGTGCATAAGCATAAAGTGGTGCATCGGGATATCAAGCCGGATAACATTATGTTCGCCACTGACGGCACGGTCAAGTTGACAGACTGGGGGATAGCCAAGCGGAAAACTTTTAGCAATGCGGCTGCACTTGATCAACTCGAACTAACGGTCAATAAAGTCTTTTTGGGTACCCCGCTGTATGCTTCGCCCGAGCAATTGCAGGACAGCCGGAATGTCGATATCCGTTCCGATATCTACAGCCTAGGGGCAACGATCTATTATTCCCTGGTCGGAAAACCGCCATTCAAGGGGACGACCGAGATAGACTCCCTCTCGGCGGTATTGAGCAAACCCGCGCCGGATGTGCGCAATGCGCGCCCGGACATCTCGGACAAGCTTGCCGTCCTGCTTTTGCGCATGCTGGCCAAATCTCCGGCAGGGCGCCCGGCTAATCCGACTGTTTTGTTGGAGTTGCTTTTAGACGCCGGGCAAAAATATCACTTGCGGGAGCGTTTGGGAATCCCTGCGAGTCCTTCATCCGGTGGCGTCAAGGAAGCAGTGCAGGGCAAGCCTGTTTTCGAGGTGCGCCAGGCATCGTATCAACCCACTGAAGCGACCCGGCATTCTGAGCCGCCTCCGGTGTCTGAAGTTACGCAGCCACCCACTGCCGATTCGAGTCCTGAGCCGGCTGCCTTCTCTGAATATTGTCCGGAGGCAGATGCTGCGGGCAATTCCCAGAAAGAGATTATCGTTGCAACAGCTGAAACACTGCCTGCCGAAAAACCGGTTGCTCAGGCAGATCGAAGTTTTGAAACAAGAACGGCTCGGACATGCAAATCTCCTGTCTCGAAAACTGTTTCAAGGGAAGGTGGGGAGGCTCTGCCTTCAGCGCACGTTCCTTCCAGACTTGTTGCATGGATGATCTGGCTTATCTTGTTACTAGTTGTGGCTTTTTTTGCCGCTGAGCAATGGAAGCTGCCGAAAAAGCGTTTTGAGCTATGCATGGAGCTGGGGGGCGAGGCTTTGCAAATCCACTCTTGGCAGTTAGCCATCTTTTATTATGACGGCGCCAGTCGTGTTCCCGGTTATGAAAATGACCGCAGGCCGTATCTGGAAATCATAAAGGCCAAACGGGGAATGGATTTTGCAAAGACTGCTCGAAACCAGCGTTTCCAGGAGCTGTTGACAATGGGGCGGCAAAGCGGGACTGTCAAGGATTGGCAAAAGGCCGTTGAACTCTTCGAAGCGGCCGTGAGCATTCCCGGAATCAGCGAAAAAGATTTGACTGCCGCTAAAAAAGACCTCCAGTTCGCCAAGGTCAATTTGCAACAGTCGCAGAGAAATCACATAGAGCAGCTTTTCGCACAAGTGCGGACGAAACTGAAAGCGAAAGAATATCCTGAAGCAGGGAAATTTCTGGAAACCATTCGTAAAACTCCTTTTGCAAGCGAAGAGGACTTTCGCAGAGCCGATGAATTGGGAAAAGAAATTACGAATTCCAAGCGGTTGCAGGAACTGTTAGAGGCTGGTCGGGAGGCACAGAAGAAGAAAGATTATCTTGAGGCTGAAAAGTATTTTTTGGAAGCTTTGGACATTCCGGGGGAGCATGAAGATACCGACAAAGTTTGGGGCTGGCTGCGTGAAGTTCGAACCGCTCGTTTCGATGAGCTGATCGAAAAGGCGCGAGATCAGGCAACTCCCGTTGATCAGGCAAAAAAATATCTGAATGAAGCCGAACAAATTCCAGGAGTATCACCGGAACGACGGCAAGAAGTGGGTAAAATCCGTGCGGAAATTCTCGAAAATGAGGTGGGACGCAGGAAAGCGGAGTTGCAGCGGGACTATGATTCTTCGCTTGCAAAAGCGAAAGAATTGCTTGCTCAAGCAAAGTCATTGGCGGACTATGAGGAGGTTGAAAAACTGTATGAACAGGCAAAGCGAATTGCGGTTCCCGACCGGAGTAAGGTGGAAGCCGGTCTGCTGAAATGTTACCGGCAGCGGAATGATTTTTTATTCAAAGCAGGAGATGCATTTGCCGCAAGAAAAAATTGGCCGGAGGCTCGACGTTGTTATGAGCATGTGTTGTCGGGCAGAGGGGTGCTTCCCGAGGAAATGGAAAAAGCGAAGAAGAAGATTTTGGAATGCCGAAAGCAAGAGTTGTTGCTTTTGCTTGCCGATGGGGAAAAGGCACTTAGGCAGGAAGACTGGCGGGGCGCCAAGGACGCTTTTAAACAGGCGATTGTAAAGGCAGAGGGAGATTTTTCGAAGGAGAAGGAGCAAGCATTGGATGGGCTTCGCAGAGCCGACAATGGCATGAAGTTCCAAGAGCTTTATAACAAAGGCAGGGATTTTTTGAATCGGAGAAAATACGGGGAAGCAATTGCGTCTTTTGATCAGGCATTGAAAATTCCTGGCTTCGAAAACCATCCAGGGGCTTTGAAAGACAAGAAGGAAGCTCATTTGCGTTTAGAAAAGGAAAAAGAGAAGAATGAGTGGCGTGAAAAAAAAGAGAAAGAAGCGAAAGAGGAGGCCGATAGGAAGTGCTTCGAGGAATTGATTGCCCAAGCGGACGCTTTGCTCGAGATGAGAAAGTTTGACGAAGCAAAGGAGAAATATCGCGAGGCAGACAAGGTGCGCGGTTATGCTCAGAATCAACGGGTCAAGGATGGACTTGAAAAGTGCCAGAATGGACCGCGTTTTCATGGACTTGTTGAGCAGGGGAAAGAGTTTTTTGTGGCTGGGAACTGGGAAGACGCTGCCGAAGAATTCCGAAAAGCACTGGCCGTAAAAGGGTATGGGCAGGATGACGAAGTGAAGGAGCTGTTGGATCAGGCTCGGAAAATGACGACTTGGCTTGCGGAATTCGAGAAGGCCAAAAATGATTTCGAGAAAGTCCTTGCTGATCTGGAGAAGGAGGTGTATTTCCGGACCGGTGACATGAGACAGAAGTACATTCTTGACTTGAAAAATGTCTGGGGAAAGACATCTGACTGTCCGGTTAAGGATATTCGCTCGAAACCTCAAGAGGAGCTTTGGGGAAAAGAAATCCTGCCCAGCTTGACTCTAGTTTCAGAAAATCTCATATACCATCCCCGAGTGCTGGCACTGACTAGAGAACTGCGGGCGCATGCACGAAGAGAATTCCTTGCTTTACTCGAGGATGTGGATGTGATTTGCCAGGGAAAAATCGGCTCGCTGGATGAAAAATCCGATTTGCGTATTAATGTAAGAAAATTCTTTCAGGAGCAGGATTTGATCGAGAATCCGGAAGGCCTTTCTGAAGGCCCTCGTCGGATTGACTGGATAATAGAACTTTTCAAAGGGATGCGTCAGTAAAACTGGGTGACAGGGGCTTTTTTTACAACTAAAAACACGAATGGACACGAAAAAGTTTTCGTGGCTTTTCGTGTGGTTCGTGGTTAAAAACTCGTTTGGTTCAGAGACAGTAGAAGGGAAAAACAGATGCTGAAAGGTCTTCGATTATTTTGCGTATGCAGTCTGTTGCTTGTCCTAACAGGATGTGAGCATACAAAACCAAGGTCGGAGACTTCGGACGATGAGAAGAGGCTGGCGGAGTTGCAGAAGAAGCTGGACAAGTTACGGGCTGAAAACGCAGCTTTGCGCCTGAAAAACGAGGAACTGGAAAAGGAGCAAGAAACGAAGGACAGCGAGATTAAGAATTTCGTTGAAAAGATCGAGGTTCTTCAGGAAGAAAAACGGGACGGCGAACACAACATCAAAAAAGCACGGCAGCAGATCAAAAGCTCGTTTACTGAGCTGATAAAGATTTGCGAGGAAAGTGAAGAGGACCTCTATGATTGCTTCTTCGGCGATGCCCCGATACCTCGAGGGAGAAAACTTTCAAATACAAAGAAGATGCTGCTCATAGACCGGAAAAATCATGTCGATGTCGACAAAGTGGTTTTTTGCGGCGGAGAAGTCTGCCTCGATAATAAGGCGGTTATCCAATTCTGTATTCTGCGGCCTGCCCGGGAAAAAAAAGACATGTATGTCGTGGAAAGCATCGGGCAGGAATTTATTCTCCACACTCCCGGATCGCAAAAAATTGTTTTTCCCAGGGATAAGCGTCTCATCGCCTTTTCCGGAAATCTGGTTGGAATCCTGGTTTCACCTTACGCCGGCATTTATTATGATGACTGTGGCACAGGAGTTACTGCGGAAATTCCGATGGAAAAGATCATTCCCGGCAAAACAGCCATTCATTTACCATATCTTCCGGAGTTGAATAGTTTACAGCCGCCGAACTCGAAATCGCAGAGCAAGGCTTTTTCCTTCCGTCTGTTTGGCAGCACCTATTTGGATTAAAGACATTTTTAAGGAGTTGGAAGATGAAGAGATTGTGTTGTCTGTTTTCAGGGCTTGCCTTGCTGCTGTTGTTTTCATCCTGTATCTTGACCGACGAAGAGAAAGCATTGAAACAAAAGATAGAGGACCAGGAGGGTATTAAAAAGGAGTTGGAACGCGAGCTTACAGGGAAGAAAAACACCCTGGAAGGCTTAACGGCCGATCTCGAACATTATCGGCACAAGAGCGAAGTACTTGACAAGGAAAAAAGGGCGATAGACGAGTACCTCTTTGACACCCGGGGCAATATACGCAATGTCTTCCTGAATATCCAGCGTGCCATGCAGAAATCGGTAGACGAGTTGTATGACTGCTACATCGGCAATGAAACGATCAAGCGAAGCAAATTGCTGGCCAGCAATAATGTGCTGCTGCTTGACCTGGAAAATCCCGCGTTCTTTGACATGACCTTGCTCGAGGGGGAAATCTTTTGCGCTTCCCCAGCGGTGGTGACATTTTGCACCGTACGATGTCTCGATGAAAGCATGGGAACGTACGAAGTTGTTTCAGTGGGACCGGAATGCAGATCAGAGGAACGAGATAAGAAGGTCCGCTTTAAGTTCAGCGGAAGGGATGCCCTGCGCCTGGAACACGGCGAGTATATCGGTCTTTTCTTGCACGCGGGCACTCAACTCTGTTATGATGCAAAAGGAACAGGAAAAACGGTTGAGGTTCCAATGGATAAAATTGCCCCTAAGGTCACTTTTACAGTTGACAGTGCTTCCATTCCTGATGAAGAAGGAAGAGCCTATTCCTTCCGCCTCTGGGGATTCAAACGAAGTCGGTAAGAAAGGGTGCAGGGTGCAGGGTGCAGGGTGCAGGGTGCGGGGTGCGGGGTGCGGGGTGCGGGGTGCGGGGTGCGGGGTGCGGGGTGCGGGGTGCGGGGTGCGGGGTGCGGGGTGCAGGCTGCAGGCTGCAAAAGTGGCGCAACCGTCCCAGTTGTGAAAATCTGCCAAGATTTTGTTTCTTTTTGCATATACCGGAAATTCATTTATATTATCATAACTGTTTGTGTTATCATTCCAGACATTTTCCTTGGTATCTGGCTGACTCGCTTTCGGTTTAGGCTGGGCTAAGGGCTTTTTTTTGTCTGTTTTTATTTTGTTTATTGATTCAAGCAAGGGTTCTCAATGCGTACTGTAGGCACGGTGGTGCGGGGTATCCGCTGCCCGATTTTCCGACAGGGTGATGATGTATGCGATCAGGTCATCAAGGCTTTGCTGGCAGCTTCGGCCCAGGAAGGGTTTGCTCTTCGGGATCATGATGTGGTCGGGATTACCGAGTCAGTGGTTGCAAGAACGCAGGGGAATTTCGTCAGTGCCGATGATATTGCCGCTGAAGTGCGCAGCAAGTTCCCCGGCGGTGAGATCGGAGTGGTTTTTCCGATCCTGTCGCGAAACCGTTTCTCCGTCCTGCTGAAAGGCATAGCGCACGGCACTCGGAAGGTGCATTTGCTTTTGAGCTATCCGTCCGATGAAGTCGGCAACCACCTGATGAATCCGGAATTGCTCGATGATTTAGGCATCGATGCGCATCAAGCTGTGCTGGATGAAGCCTCCTACCGGAAGCTTTTCGGCGCAAATACCGTGCATCCTTTTACCGGGATTGATTATATTGAACTGTACAAGGAAATCATCGGCCCTGGCAAGGCGGTCATTCATCTGGGCAACGACCCACGGGCCATCCTGCAATTTACCAAACAGGTGCTGACCGCAGATGTCCACAGCAGAAAACGCACCAAGAAACTGCTTTTGCAGGCCGGGGCGGAGGTGGTTTACGGTTTGGATGATCTCTGCACCAGCCCGCGCCATCCCGGCGGCGCTTTCAATGAGCACTACGGCCTGCTGGGTTCGAATCTGTCCGGACCGGACACGGTCAAGCTTTTCCCGAGGGATTGCCAGAGACTGGTCGAAAACATCCAGCAATGCCTGAAAGCCGAGACCGGAAAGCACATCGAGGTAATGATTTATGGCGATGGGGCTTTCAAAGACCCCGTGGGGAAGATTTGGGAGCTGGCAGATCCGGTCGTCTCTCCCGGGTTTACCAGCGGCCTCGCTGGAACGCCGGCGGAGTTGAAGCTGAAATATCTTGCGGATGAGGGCGAACGCAATGGGCTGGATGAAGCCGCCGTGCGCGAGGACATCCTGTCAAAAATCCGCAACAAGAATGGCACCCTGCGCGGACAGCAGGCTTCTTTGGGGACAACTCCCCGGCAGCTGACGGATTTATTGGGCAGTCTTTGTGATTTGACCAGCGGTTCCGGTGACAAGGGCACCCCGGTTGTGTTGATTCAAGGTTATTTTGATAACTTTGCAGACTAACAAAAAACAAAAAAGGAGAGGTTGTTTCATGAAACGTTTACGGGTTGGTATAATTGGTCAGGGACGTAGCGGACGTGATATCCATGCAGAATTTCTGAAACAGGTTCCGGAGAAGTTTGAGATTGCTGCGGTATCGGATTTGCTGCAGGATCGATGCGAACGCGCCACCGCTGAATATGGCTGCCCGGCTTTCCAGGATTACCGTGAAATGTTGCATAAGCAGGATTTGAATCTGGATTTTATCATCAATGCCTCGTTCAGTCATCTGCATGTGCCCATTTCAGCCGAGATCATGGAGGCGGGACACCATGTTCTCTGTGAGAAGCCACTGGCTAAAACCGCGCAGGATGTGCATGACCTGATTGCCGTTTCAAAACGCACGGGCAAAATCCTGGCGATCTATCAGCAATCCCGCTTTGCCCCGTACTATCGCCAGGTCTGTGACGTGGTTGCGTCAGGGGTTCTGGGGCAGATTCGCATGGTCAAGGTGGCCTTTAATGGTTTCAGCCGACGCTATGACTGGCAGACGCTGCAATCGTTCAATGCCGGCAATCTTTACAATACCGGGCCGCATCCGATGGATCAGGTACTGGGCTTTATCGGACGTGACATCATGCCCAACGTCTTCTGCAAAATGGATGTGGTGAATTCCGTGGGCGACGCGGAAGACTTCTGCAAGATCATCTTGTCCTACCCGGGGCGTCCGGTGATTGACCTCGAGGTCTGTAGCAACAACCATTTCAACCCGTATACTTACCAAGTTTACGGCACCTATGGCAGCTTGGCAGGCTCAATGAATCATATCGACTGGAAATACTACATTCCCTCGGAGGCGCCGGAGTTGACCCTGAAGAAAGAACCCTTGCCCGGACCATCGTACTGCAAAGACGACCTGGTCTTCCATGAGGACTCCTGGGATGTGCCGGAATCGGAAAAAGACCTTTTCAATTCGATGGCAGGACGCTTTTACAACAATCTGTATGACGTGCTGACGACTGGAGCACCGCTCGCAGTCACCCCTGAGCAAGTCTGCCAGCAGATCGCCGTCATGGAAGAGTGCCACCGCCAGAACCCATTGCCCAAAATGTTCTGAAACACGGACTCTACACGGACTTTACACGGACGGAACACGGACTTTACACGGACGGGACACGGACGGGACACGGACGGGACACGGACGGGACACGGACGGGACACGGACGGGATAACTCTCGTCCCTGTCCCTTGTCCATTCCCGTCCCTGTCCCTTGTCCATTTCATCTTGTCCATTCCCGTCCATTTCCGTCCATCTTGTCCATTCCCGTCCCTGTCCCTTGTCCATTCCCGTCCCTGTCCCTTGTCCATGTCCACTCCGATAGTTGTTCAGGTAATTACGCTGGGTTGTGCAAAGAATCTGGTTGATGCCGAGGTCATGTGCGGGACGCTGGCTGCCAATGGCATTCTGCTGACCACCGATGCTGCTGCCGCCAACCTGATTTTGATCAACACATGCAGTTTCATTCGGGATGCCCGCAAAGAGGCGGATGAGGCGATCCGCTCGGCTCTGAAATGGAAGAAGCAGGGTCAGCGTGCGGGTTTAAGCCGTGCTGTTGCGGTGGCAGGCTGCCTGCCGCAGCGCAATCCTCAGGAATGCGCCGCTCGATATCCCGATGTTGACTTTTTCCTGGGGCTTGACGATGTTCCCCGGGTGCATGAGTTGATCCATGCGTTTTATGACGGCACAAGCCCGTTGCCTCTGCCTTCGGCGGAATTGCCCGGCTATCTCTACGATCACCAGACCCCGCGCATTACCGTAACACCGGAAAATTATGCCTACATCAAAATTGCCGAGGGCTGCAATCACCGTTGCGCCTTTTGCGCAATTCCCAATATCCGGGGTAAATTACGTAGTCGGCAGCCGGATTCTGTTCTGGCGGAATGCGAGCAGCTGCTCGCCCAGGGTGTCCGCGAAATCAATTTCATAGCGCAGGACTGCACTAGCTATGGAAAGGATTCTGGCGGTAGCTTGGTACAATTGCTGAAGCGTTGCGAACAGCTTCCTGGCGATTTCTGGCTGCGGGTGCTTTACACACATCCCCTGCATGTCACCGAGGAGTTTCTCGAACTATTGGCGCATGGAAAGCATCTCGTGCCGTATCTTGACATGCCTTTGCAGCATGCCAGCAGCTCGATCCTACTGAAGATGCGCCGAGGCATGGACGGAACGCAAACGCGAAAATTGCTCGAACATATCCGGAAAGACTTTCCTGAAATTGCCATCCGGACAACTTTTCTGACTGGTTTTCCAGGCGAAACCGACCAGGATTTTCAGGAGTTGCTTTCACTGGTGAAGGAGTTTTGCTTCGAACGTCTGGGGGTTTTTGCTTTTTCGCCTGAGGACAATACACCGGCTCTGTCACTTCCGGATGAAAAAGTTCCCTCGAGCACGGCTAATCGCCGCCGCAATGCCCTGCTGAAAGCCCAGCAGAGCATTTCGTTGGCACGCAATCAGGCGCTGATCGGGCAGACTTTGCAGGTTTTGCCGGATGAAAAATTGCAGGGGCGTTTGTTTATCGGGCGTTCCGCGGCGGATGCCCCGGAAGTGGATCAATTCATTCAGTTTCAGGGATTGCCCGGGAGACGCCAGGATATGAGGTTTGCCAAAGTCCGCATTACTGCTTGCGGCCCCTATGAACTCGAAGGCGTGGAAGTCGGTTAAGTTCATAAGGGTGCAGGGTGCAGGGTGCAGGGTGCAGGTGGCAGGGTGCGGGGTGCGGGGTGCAGGGTGCAGGTGGCAGGGTGCGGGGTGCAGGGTGCAGGGTGCAGGGTGCAGGGTGCAGGGGGCGGGGTGCAGGG
>JAPXLT010000167.1:0-10317 GCA_033809415.1 Lentisphaeria bacterium | reverse complement strand
GCGTGGTGCGGGGTGCGTGGTGCGTGGTGCGTGGTGCGTGGTGCGTGGTGCGTGGTGCGTGGTGCGTGGGGGCCATGTTTTGTCCGACCTGTCCGACTTGTCCGACCCTGCACCCTGTCCCCTGTTACCTGCACCCTAAACCGGGCATGGGATGAATTCGCCGCCGCGGCAGGCTTTCAGGTATTTCATGCCGTGGACCTGGCCGGTCATTTCGAGTTTTCCGCCATAGATGGCGTCATGCCAGCCTTCGATGTCAATCGAGCCGGTGAATTTACCGCGCCGCAGTTCGGAGATGATATCGGTCCAGTTGCAATCGCCGAAGCCGGGTGTGCGATGATAGGCAAAAGGCTTTGGACTGCTGATACCGTCGCGGGCGATGACATCTCTGAGGATGGTGGCATCCTTGCCGTGGACATGGAAAATGCGTTTGACCCATTGCCGCAGCTGGGGCATGGGATCAATCAACTGTACCATCTGATGGCAGGGTTCCCACTCGAGGCCGATATTGGGCAGCGGAATCGCCGCAAACATCAGCTCCCAGGCTGCCGGATTGTGGGCAATGTTGTGACTCCCCTTTGTCCAAGTGCCACCCATCGGACAATTCTCCCAGGCAATGCGCAGATTTTTTTCGCCGGCCCGTTCGGCAAGCGGTGTCCAGACCTCACGGAATTTGGGGATGGAATCCGGCACTGGGCAGTCGGGCACCCGTCCAGTAAAGCCACTGACTACGTTCGTTTCGTACAAGTGTGCGCAGTCGATCAGGCGGGCGAATTCCGCACGCGCTTTTTCGCCGCTTTCATCATCGGTCAGCGGATTGCAGTACAGCGATATTGCACCGATGCGGATTTGATGGGCCTTGAGCATCGGCATGATTTTTTCAGCGAGCTGTTCCGGATCGACTTTGAAGGTGTTGCCGAAGGTGATGGCAAAGCTCTCGAAGCCATGGGGTATGATCTGGCGGATGTAGCTTTCACACTGCTCATTACCCTGTACCAAAGTTCCAATAAGAATGTCATTCTGCATGATTCTGATCTCCTTTGAAAGAAATAGACAAAAAGGGAAAAATGAATGGTTCTGTCTTCTGTAGCGCCTCTACGAGGCACCCTGATTTTGGGGCATCCTACCCCAGGCCTGGGGTTAAGCATGGTTAAGCGCCTACGGCGCAAAATCTTACATCTTCTTATCCTATTCATGTTCATGCCAGGGCGTTTTCATTCTTCATGGACAGTGGCACAAACGGGACATGGACGGCTAATCGACGATGTTGGAATCAGCCCTGAAGGGGCGTGACATACCAGCCCAGGGCAACGCCCTGGGTTAGGGATCATCCCCGATCAACAAAGCCCTGAAGGGGCGCGACATAGGAATCAGCCACAGCGTAATTCCCATTCAAAATCTTTCACACAACAAGAAATTGGGTGAAAGAATGAAAACGCCCTGATGTTTATGCCTCCACGCAATTCCCCGCACTACGCACCCCGTACTACAGAAGAGTGACCCATAAAAAACGAATGGGTTAGCGCCCACAACAAGCCTTGTATTTTTTGCCGCTGCCGCAAGGGCAGGGCTCGTTGCGCCCGACTTTGGGATGCTCGCGGCGAACAGTAACTGGTGCCGCAGCTGAAGAACTGCCCTGAGATGCGGCATGATCCATCCCGCCGAAAGCCTGTATGCTTTCATGGATCTCGGAAATGCGCCCGCTTCGCTGGCTGTCCTGCTTGCGGGCCGCCTCGAGTTGCGCCGGACTGATCATGCTTAAGCGGAAGATGTTCGAGCAGATTTCATCCTTGATGGCATCCATCAATCCAGCATACAGGTTGTAAGCCTCCTGCTTATATTCCACCAGGGGGTCGCGTTGTCCGTAGGAGCGCAGTTGCACCCCTTGGCGCAACGCATCCATGGCATAGAGGTGTTCTTGATAATAGTTGTCAAGCGCATTCAGCATGACATAGCGTTCGAGCCAGCGCAAAGCGTCCGAACCTTCGATCTTTTCCTTGATCTCGTATGCTTCCTCGATCCGCTTCATAATCGATTGGCTCAAGGACTCAGGTGTTTCATCCTGGGTGAAAGTTTCCGGTGCGAAGCCGATCGGTATGGTGCGCGCCAGCCAGTCTTTGAGGGCTGTCAGGTCCAGTGCTTCACGGCGCGGGCGTGCGGCGAAGGCGTTGTCCACCCGTTCCGACACTGCCGTGAAAATGTAATTGAGAAGCAATTCGCGGCTGTCTTCAGTCATCAGGATGTTGCGTCGCAGTTCATAGATGGAACTGCGCTGCTTGTTCATCACATCGTCATATTCCAAGGTTCTTTTTCGAACGGCAAAATGTTGCTGCTCAACACGTTTTTGCGCACCCTGGATGGTGCGGCTGAGCATGCTGTGGGAGAGTTCCTCGCCCTCTTCGAGTCCCATTCGTTCCATGATCGAGGCAAGCCGGTCGGAGCCGAAGAGGCGCATCAGGTTATCCTCGAGGGAGACATAGAAGCGTGACGATCCCGGGTCTCCCTGGCGTGCGCAACGTCCGCGCAACTGACGGTCGATGCGTCGTGCGTCATGGCGTTCGCTGCCGATGACATGCAGCCCGCCGACTTCTTTGACGCCGGTGCCCAGTTTGATGTCCGTGCCTCGTCCAGCCATATTAGTGGCAATGGTGACTGCTCCGAATTGGCCGGCTCGAGCCACGATCTCCGCTTCACTTTGATGGTGCTTGGCATTCAAAACGTTATGGATAATTCCGCGACGCTGCAAAAGCCGGCTGAGCAACTCTGACACTTCGACTGAAATCGTACCTACCAGCACTGGTTGGCCGCGCTTGTTGCATTCGATGATTTCGTCAATCAGCGCGGCATATTTTTCGCGCTGGGTCTTGTAGACGCGGTCATTGCCGTCGATACGCAGGCAGGGGCGATTGGTCGGAATGACAACGACGTCAAGATTGTAGATGGATTTGAATTCGGTTGCTTCCGTTTCTGCGGTACCGGTCATGCCGGCCAGTTTTTCATACATGCGGAAATAATTCTGAATCGTGATGGAAGCCAAGGTTTGCGTTTCGCGTTCAATCTTAACTCCCTCCTTGGCTTCGAGGGCTTGATGCAGACCTTCGCTGAAGCGCCGCCCGGGCTGAGGACGTCCAGTGAACTCATCGACAATAATGACTTTGTTGTCCTGCACGACGTAGTGCACATCCTTCTCGAAAAGGCAGTAGGCTCTTAACAGTTGTGAAATATTATGGATGACTTCAGATTTCTGGTCATATTCCATCTGAGCCTGCTTGCGTTTTTCCAGCTTGGCGGCTTCATCGAGGGTCTGATCGCTGTCAATTTCGCTGAATATGGTGGGCAGGTCGGGGATGACGAAAGCATCCGGATCGCCCGGACGCAGGAACTGACGCCCTTTTTCGCTGAGGTCCGCTTCGTTATTACGTTCACTGATGCCAAAGAACAGGCTTTCCTTGACCCGTTGCAGATAGCCGCGGTTGTTGTCGTCATGCAATTCGATGTCTTTGCGGTCAAGCGCTTTGCGGATGGACGGGTCTTCCATTAGCCGCATTAGTTGCTTATGTTTGGGCATGCCCAGCTGAACTTTGGCGATTTTGAGGTAGGCTTCGTCAATTTCCTCTGGAGAAGCATCGGGTTCTGCCAGGGTGGCTTTGGCTTCTTGCAGCAGGCTGGCCATCAGCTGATACTGGCGGTGATACAATTCGGCTACGGCCGGCTTCACCTTGTCAAAGACATGGGTGGAGACTTTGGCGGGGCCGGCGATGATCAGCGGGGTTCTGGCTTCATCGATCAGGATGCTGTCGATTTCGTCGACGATGGCGTAGAAATAATCTCTTTGGACGAGGTCTTCGCGGCTTGTCGCCATGCCCATGTCCCGGAGGTAATCGAAACCGAACTCGCTGTTGGTTCCGTAAGTGACATCGCAGGCATATTGTTCCCTGCGCTGGGCCGGAGACATGTTGTTTTGAATGCAGCCGACGGTCAGCCCCAGCCATTTAAGGACATGCCCCATCCATTCGGAGTCGCGCCTGGCCAGATAGTCGTTGACGGTGACCAGCTGCACATTGCGCCCAGTCAGGGCGTTCAAATACAAGGGCATGGTCGCCACCAGCGTCTTTCCTTCGCCGGTGGCCATTTCGGCAATGTTGTTCTGGTGCAACGCGATGGCGCCGATCAGCTGCACATCGAACGGGATCATATCCCAGCGCAGCGGATGCCCGGTGACTACAACCGTATTTTCTTCCGGATTACTGCTTTCCTTCAGGCGGCGGCAGGCATCCTTGACGACGGCATACGCTTCGACCATCAGGTCGTCTGTCGTCTCCCCCTGTTGCAGACGCGCTTTGAATTCAGGGGTTTTTGCCTTGAGCTGTTCATCAGTCAGGCTATGAAAGGAAGCATAAAACTCGTTGATCTGGTCAACCAGGGGATACAATTTTTTCAGAGCCCGGGCATTCCGGCTTCCAAAAATTTTGCGGGCAATCCATTCCAACATTATTTTGTTCTCGATATAGGGTTAATGGCTTGGCGGTAATGCGCCAGCAAAGCTGAGTGACAGTTTTTTTTACAACGAAAGACACTAACGGACACGAAAAAATTTCATGGCAAGCACGGCGTATTCGCGTAGAAAAAAGTCACAACCATGAAATTTTTTCGTGTCCTTTCGGGCTTTTCGTTGTTCAAAAAGAATTTTTGGGTTGCCTGGGTTTACTGACGTCTTACAACTCCTTAATTTCATTTTGATCCCGGCTTGTCAATCGGCAGCCCCTGTTTGCAAAGGGGGCAATTTTCCGGTTCGAAGGTGGGCAGGTTCAGTTGCAGCAGGCTGCGGAAGGGGATGCCGAAATCCGCACTGCCGGCACTGCGGTCAATCAACGTCGCGGCGCCGACAGGAATTGCCCCGTGGGCGCGCACCAGGTCGATCGTCTGCTGGACACGTCCCCCCTTGGTGACAACATCTTCAGCGACCAGGACTTTTTCGCCGGGCTTCAGAGTGAACCCGCGACGCAGGAGCAGATTGGAATTGTCATCCTTTTCAGCAAAAATCGCCTTGACACCCAGCGCCCTGCCAACTTCCTGACCGACAACAATGCCGCCAATGGCAGGGGAAATAACGGTTTCAATTCCCTGATTCTGCCAAGGTTCAGCTAGGGCCGCGCAGAGTTTTGCGGCAATCAGCGTGTGCTGAAGCAGTAGGGCACCCTGGAAATACTGATCACTATGCAAACCGCTGCGAAGCAGAAAATGCCCTTTCAGCAGGGCACCGGTTTCAGAAAGATATTGTAGAACTTCAGATTCTTTCATCAGCATATTCCTTATTTTTGTGAATGGGCAGATTTATAAAGATAATACCTCTTTCAAATCTTTCTATGCTTTCATCAGTCAAAGCCTGAATGTTTTCAATCTTTTCGTAAGGCGTCAGCTTTCTGTAGTGCGGTGTGCGTAGTGCGTGGTGCGGGGCAGACGTGGTGGACGGTGTGGACAGGGTGGACGGTGTGGATAGGGCAAGGACATCCCCCTGCATCCCACGACAGTCAGAATAATCACCACCGGGACGGTTGCGCTACAAAGATTACAGGAAGAAGGGCTATGTTAAACGAATCAATTTTCTTTCTGACAGGCGGTATAAAAAACTGTTTTCACCGGTACCCGGAAAGGATATTTTTGCTCCTCTGAGTTGAGTCGTTCCAGCCAACGGACTGCTTCCATGCCAAAGCGCGTGTAATTTTGGATCATCATTCCAATTCCTGGCACATGTTCCAAGTCGGGGTTAAAGTCAAAAGCCAGAATTTTAAAATCCCTACCGGGCTCAATTTTCATACTTCTGGCAATAACGATCAGCGGCAAGGCAAAACGGTAATCCGTAAGAAAAATTCCCTTTGGCGCATGTGGGGTTCCGAACAATATGTTGGCCGCTTCGGAAGCTGTTTCCAACGGATTGCCCTCGAGTTCGATCAGATGCTCGGAGCGGATTTTTGCCCCCAGCTCAAAGCACAGTGGATAAAACGCTAGAAGACGGTCAATGTAGTATGGGGTGTGTTCACTGACAGGCAGAGTCACCAATGCAAGCTGATTTTTCGATTCGCCCATGAGCCAGGCAAGTCCTTCCCGCAGGCTGGCTTTGGAATCCGTATAGACACAGTCGAATCCTTCATAGTGACGGTTTATCAACAATTGCGGAACACCGCGTTCACGTAGCAGATTCATCGTGAAAATATATGACACATCCGGGACGACCCAGATCACGGCGTTTCCCGGGCGGGCAAGCCGGTCGAATTTTGCGGCAATATCCTTATATTGGATGCGCATCACTTCCATTTTTATATCTAATGGCCGGTTCATGATTCTGCTGGAAGACGTCCAGCTATCCACCAGATCACCTACTTCGACCAACCAAACAGTTTGGATTGGCACCGAAAGTCCGCTACTGGACCTCACAAATGTGCCGCTGCCCTTCCGGGCTTCCAGGTAGCCGTTCCTAGTTAGATTGGCAATGGCGCGTTCCACAGTTGTGCGTGAACAACCGAATTTTTTGGCAAGACTGTTCCGTGACGGGATCAGTTTCCCTGGCGGATACTTGTTCGAGCGTATCTCGTTAAGTAACTGATTTTCCAGTTGCAGTGTTTTATTCATCCTGAACCCCTTTTCTAATTGCACCCAAAATATAATACAAGAAGACAGAAAAGAAAAGCAATATTGAGCATAAAAACAAAAGTAAAAGTTCTAAATAGGGAAAAATACTAATACATTAATACAACTTTTTTAAAATATACTGTTGTTTGGTTGTCTTTTTTGGATTATAATATAGGTATAGAACGAATCGTCATTTTTTCAACATCAGAGTTCCTGAGTCTGTAAAAATGACGAATCGTTTTTAACTTCACGGATTCAGGATGGAGTATGGCTATGGATCAGGTAAGAATTGGGGTTATCGGAACGGGTGGGATAGGTGCCTCTCAGGTAAAAAATATTCTACAATTACCCAACTGTCGTCTCACAGCCGTTTGCGACTGGAAGAAAGACAAGATGGAGCCTCCTTATATTCCTTCCGATGTTAATGTTAAGAAATTCACCGACGACGACGATTTTTTTGCCTATGGGGAATTTGATGCGGTCATGCTTGAAATACCTCATTATCAGCATGTCCCGCTGGCTTTGCGCTGTCTGGAAGAGGGCAAGCACGTTCTCATCGAGAAGCCGGTGGCGGTTGATAAAAAGACAGCCTTGCAGCTTCTGACCGCAGAGAAGAAATATCCGGATTTGCGCATTGGCGCTATGTTCAACCAACGGACAGTCCCTGCTCACAAGAAAGTGAAAGAGCTGATTGAATCGGGAGAACTTGGCCTGATCCGCCGGGTGAACTGGATCATGACCGACTGGTTCCGCACTCAGAGATATTATGATTCCGGCGACTGGCGCGCCACCTGGCGTGGAGAAGGCGGCGGGGTGTTGATCAATCAGTGTCCGCATCATCTCGATCTGATGCAATGGTTTTTCGGCATGCCGAAACGTGTAACCGCCGTCGTCGCTCTCGGCAAATATCACAATATTGAAGTGGAAGATGA
The DNA here is from genome assembly GCA_033809415.1 of Lentisphaeria bacterium. Lineage (GTDB taxonomy): Bacteria > Verrucomicrobiota > Lentisphaeria > Oligosphaerales > Oligosphaeraceae > JAQVUB01. The sequence goes on along the minus strand of JAPXLT010000167.1, from coordinate 2,758 downwards.
TGTGACCGCTATTTTGGAATACCCCAACGGGTCAACCGGGGTATTCATTGCCTCCACGGGTGAAGCCCCCGGAACCAACCGTCTGGAAATCACTGCCGAACGTGGCCGTGTTGTACTGGAAAATGGGAAACTCTCTTTCCTCAGAAACGAGATTCCCATGTCGGAATTCTGTAAGACTACGCAGGTCACCTGGTCAACCCCACCTGTGTGGAACATAGACATTCCCACTGTTGCCAACAATCCGCGTCAGCTTATTGATGTGATCGACGCCTTTGCCAACAGCATTCTGCATGGTACACCAATGGTTGCGAGGGCGGTTGAAGGCATCAATAGCCTGGAAATCGGGAATGCCATTCTGCTTTCAGGTCTCAAAAAGAAATCTGTGGACCTGCCGCTGGATGAAAATGAATTTTCCGAAATGCTGGCTGAATTAGTTGCTTCTTCCAAGTTGGAAAAGTCGGCTCACGATGAAAGCAATGACTTTGATTTTGAAAAATCACAGCCCAAATAAGTAGCCCCCATCCAAAAAGGATTTTTTAACCACGAACCACACGAACAGACACGAAAAATTTTTCTATGGTTGCTGCTTTGAGTGATGGGGTTGCATGCGAATTTGTGATCTGGTCTATTGGTTTCTCCGACTGATCCGACTGATCCATCGGAGAAAAAGACGGAAATTGGCGATAGAATTTCTGAATGTTACGATCAGCACGCCGCCAACTCTAAAAAAGTTCGTGCTTTTTCGTGCCTTTCATGGTTAAAAACCTTTTTGAACTAAGTAACGAAAGACGAGAAAATCATGTTTCTGACCGGTTTTGCAGATGAAGCATCCATAGATTTCAAGAAGCAGATCGAAGTGACCAAAAGGCTGGGGTGGTCACGCATCGAGGCTCGCTGCATCAACGGCAAAAATCTCGCATCGCTTAGCGATGGGGAATTTGAAGAGGTTGAACAACAGCTTGCAGAGTCCGGCATTTCCATCAACTGCTTCGGCAGCGGCGTAGCCAACGGCGGGCGCGATCCGCGGAAAGAGGAGGATTTTGAAGCCAGCCGCAAGGAATTGACCGATGCGATCCCGCGCATGCAAAAACTGGGGATCAAAATGATCCGCGGTATGAGTTTCGCCATGGCTCGAGGGGAGCAATTTGACAGTCCGGAACTGGAAGCCATTATTTTCCGCAAAGTCAAAACCCTTGTTTCCATTTGTGAGGACAATGGTATCATTTACGGCCATGAGAACTGTTCGACCTACGGCGGACAATCTTTCAAGCATACGCTGAAACTGCTGGAAGCAATCAATTCTCCGGCCTTTACATTGATCTTTGATACCGGCAACCCGGTCTTTACATTCCGACGCATCGGCAATCCGCCATACCCGATCCAGTCCTCATGGGAGTTCTACCGCAAAGTCAAACCGTTCATTTCCTACCTGCACATCAAGGACGGTTGCACGGAGATCGACGAGGCCGCCGGAGGTCTCAAAAATATGAAATGCACTTTTCCGGGAGAAGGATGCGGCGATGTCCGGGCGATTGTGACGGATCTGATACGCACTGGCTACGACGGAGGTTTTTCCATGGAGCCTCATATTGGTATGTTCTACCAGTCCGCGACCCATGGATTGAAAGAAAATGATTTCATTAAACAGCGCAAGATCGATGTGTATTATGAATATGGACGGCGTTTCGAGCAGTTGTACAAGGAATGCAAGGCCAATGTAGAAGCTGAAAAGGCGGAGGCGGCCCTGTGGGCAAAACTGACATGATAGTTCAAAAGTTTCCGGGTTGATGAATAAACAAAAGCCAACAAAACCAAAGGAGCATTTATGAGAAGAAAAACATATATGGTCAACCGTAATTTTACTTTGATAGAACTGCTCGTGGTCATCGCGATTATCGCGATTTTGGCCTCGATGCTGTTGCCTGCACTGAACACGGCAAGAGGGAAAGCCCGTGCCATCCAATGTGTATCCAATATGTCAAGTCTGGGCAAGTATATCATCATGTATACGATGGATTACGATGATTATTTTCCCGGAGCATATATCTCATACGGAGGCACTGCGACAACGGGAAACTGGTACTGGATGAATGGCTTAAGTGATGAATACAAAATTCCTAAATGCCATGCCCCGCAAAAAGGCCTTGTTACTGTAAAAAGCAGTATTTTCAGGTGTCCCAGCCATGAGGATTATGACCAAACCCCAATCAAAACCAGTTTTGGAATAAACATTCATACCTCCGCGTCGCGCAACCCGGCTGAGGGCCATATCGCCACGTCGAAGAATGTCCGCCAGCCCAGCAGAGTCTGCCTGCTTGCGGAAAACCGCGGGCATGGCTTTGTCCAAAGTAGCAGCGACGTTTCCGCGGCAGGCAATATGACCATGGAGCTGCGTCATTCCCGCGGCATGAACGTCGCTTATATGGATGGACATGTTGCTTGGAGTATATGGAATAAAGTGCCTTCTTTCGTCACATTTCCCTATCCGATTTATTGGGGCAGTTTGGATAAAGAGAGTTATTTCTGGTCGGACAACCACAAGAATGTTCCTTCGACCTGGCAAGGGATTTGAACCTAAAGTAGACCGCGTCCAAAAAGGTTTTTTGTCCACGGAAAGCACGGAAAGCCACGAAAATTTTCGTACTACTATCTTCAAACTTCTTGTTTTTTGTGCAAGATCTTCAAAAACCAGATTCGCAAGTTGCTGACCTTGAGGCTCTTTCTCATTTTTGAGAAGATTTTTGAACTTTTTGAGTTT
>JAPXLT010000166.1:0-10321 GCA_033809415.1 Lentisphaeria bacterium | reverse complement strand
TAAATTATACGGATTCCCTTGATATGGTTCATTTTCATTATCCGTCAAGTATCGGGGATGTTTTTCTGAATTGAGATCACCAACAAACATCAGGAGTAATACATGGCAAACAGCAACGTTGAAGATCGCGTCAAAAAGATCATTGTCGAGCAGCTGGGCGTTCGTGAAGATCAGGTACAAGAAAACGCTCGTTTCATAGAAGACTTGGGTGCTGATTCGCTTGATACGGTGGAACTGGTCATGGAATTTGAAGAAGCTTTCGGCATCAAGATTCCGGATGATGTGGTAGAGAAGATGACAACCGTCGGCCAGGCGCTCAGCTATATTAATGAAAAGGCTGAGCCTGAAGCCTGAATGCGTCAATCCTGAACAATAAGGTCCGTTTTCCGGAAGGATATTGCTTTATCCTTCAGGACATGCGGAAAGGCCACGCTCCTGGAGGGTTGTGGCCTTTGTTTTTTCGGTGTTATATTATCGTTTGTTTAAGCATCAGTTTCTGACCGCCAAAGTCTTGCATGGCTTTTGGCATTTCTAAGGAGTCTTTAGGAGTCCCACTATGAGTACCTGGCGACGTGTTGTTGTTACCGGGATGGGCGTCGTTTCACCGTTGGGCTGTTCCGTGCCGGAAGCATGGAAAAATTTGCTCGCCGGAGTGTCCGGCATCGGGCCTTTGACCCGTTTTGATGCCAGTGAATATCGCAGCCGCATTGCCGGGGAGGTCAAGAATTTCGATATCAGCCGTTATCTGGACGTCAAGGAAGCCAACCGGCTCGATCTCTACTGCCATTATGCGGTGGCTGCTGCACATGAGGCATTAACTCAGGCAGGACTGCTGAATAATGCCGAGATGGATTTCAACCGTGCCGGGGCACTGGTCGCTTCCGGCATTGGCGGCATTGCCACCACCTGCCATCAGCAGGAAGTGCTTTCCGGGCGCGGCTCGGGGCGGGTCTCGCCGATGACCATCCCCATGTTGATTGCCGACATGGGTGCAGGGTTCCTGGCCATCAAACACGGTTTCAAGGGACCGAATTTCGGTTTGAACAGTGCCTGCGCCAGCGCCCTGCATGCAATTGGCGAAGCGTCCTGGATCATCCGCCGCAATGATGCCGATGTCATGCTGACGGGGGGCAGTGAAGCCGCCCTGGTTCCGCTGAGCATTGCTGCCTTTTCTTCGATGCGCGCCTTGAGTACGCGCAATGATGATCCGACACGTGCCAGCCGGCCCTTTGATGCCAACCGGGATGGTTTCGTCTTTGCCGAGGGCGCCGGCATCCTAGTGCTCGAGGAACTCGAACATGCTTTGGCACGCGGTGCGGTTCCCCTGGCGGAAGTTGCCGGGTACGGCGCCAGCTGTGATGCTTATCACATAACTGCGCCGGCTTCAGACGGTTCCGGAGCGGCGGCGGCGATTCAAAATGCTTTGCGCACCGCCGGAATGAAGGCGGAGGACATTGACTACATTAATGCACACGGCACCTCGACGCCGATCAATGACGCGGTTGAAACCCGTGCGATCAAACTAGCTCTAGGCGAACACGCCTATCGGACGGCAATCAGCAGCAGCAAAGCGCAGACCGGGCACATGCTGGGAGCTGCCGGGGGCTTTGAATCAGTTGTCTGTGTGGAAGCCATCCGCAACAACATCATTCCCGGCACGATGAACTACGAAACTCCGGATCCGGAATGTGACCTGGATTATGTTCCCAACACCTGCCGGAAACAGGAAGTCCGGGCTGCCTTGAAGATCAACCTGGGCTTTGGCGGACATAATGCAGCGGTGATTTACAAACGCTTTTAACAACGAAAAGACACGAAAAATTCTGGGCGACAATATGCGCTAGGTTTAAAGACGCTTTTTGGGTGCCACTTGAAAAGGGAAGCCGGTTTCTTTTGAAAATCCGTCTATGAAAAGCAGCAAACACCAGGAAGATTCCTCCAATATGCCACGGCAACTGGATACCGCTGTTGCGGCCGCGTCCAAGAAAGAAGCGGTCGACAACGAGGAATTGAGTATGCCGCATGTGGACGAACGCGATTCCGCCGACCCTCCTCGAACGCCCTCGAGTCCGGAGCGCAGGTGCTTGCGGAATCTGCTACGTCGATACTGGTTCATTTTTTTGTCATTTGGCATCACTTGGCTGGCAGGTGCTTTTCTTATCTGCACCCAGCTTCAGGCGCCCATTCAGCTAAAAATCATCGAGCAATTTCCCAGCTTTTCCTTGACTGCGGAGTTCCCCTTTTCCTTCCGGGATCCGGAAAAAATGGAGGAAGCCCGACGCGTTGTGCTTGAACAGCTTCCCCCCGTTTTCGATTTAAAAGAGAGTAAAGCCGGGCGTATCCGGGAAAATTTCAGACAGCAAATCCAGGTACTCCTGACCATGCCGGAAAAAGCTCTGCCGAATGAGCAACAGTTGGATTTGCAGAAGATTTTTCGCAATGAAAATGCATTCAGCCTCTTTTTCCGCTGTCTTGATGAGGTTCTGGAAAGTGGACTTCTCGATCCCGGTTGGGACAGCTCTGCTGCCCAGTCGATGCAGTACAGTGGAAATCAGGAAGTCATCATCTTTACCGATGAACATCAGATCATTCGGGACTTTTCCAGTTTGCTGACCATCGAGGAAGCTTATCAGAGACTCGAAGAGGATTTCGGCAACCGGATTGGGCGGCGACGTTTAGACTTATCGTTCTTCCGGGAGTCTGAACTGCTCGAGGCTACGCTGGAATATAATGAGGAGAAAAGCCGCAGGCTGCAAGAAAATGCCCTGGCCAGGCTTGAATTCTCCGATGAACAGTTTCAGGCGGGGGACCTGCTGATTGAGCCATCCCAGCGGGAGGCAGCCATTCTGGCAGCATATTTGGCTGCCGGCAAGCAACGTCACAAGCCGGGTCGCAGTATATTTCTCCTGGAATTCAACCAGGCAAATCTGATCCGGCTGATTTTGCTGACATTATTCCTTGCCAGTTATTTTTTCTGCCTGAATAGAATCCAGATTTCACCGGCTAACTTCAGCCAGCGCCTGGTAGTCAGCTCGGTTGCTTTGACTTTACACTTTCTTCTGACTTTTATTGCTCTTTACCTTTACAGCACCTATGACTGGCCTCTTGCCTGGTTGCTCTGTCTGCTGCCCTTGTCGCTGATCCCGTCCCTGCTGGCAAATCTTCTTGGCGGACGCATTGCCATCTGCACCGCTGTGCTCATTTCCGCCTTGCTTCCCTTGCAGATTTCGACTGGTCCCCTGCAATATCAGCTCTTTCACTATTCATTATTTGTGACGCTGGTTGGTGTCGCCTTTTTTCAATATGCCAAACAGCGTCGGGACTTTATCATGGGGGGCTTTGCGGTTGGCTTTGCCATCATGCTGTCACAGGTCTTTTTTGCTTTTGAGCAGAACACCCTTTTCAACAGTTTCATCCAGATCCTGCCGCAAGTACTGGTCTATTCTTACATGAATGGATTGCTGATAGCATTGTTATGCATGCTTTTACTGCCCCTGTTCGAGTCCTGCTTCGGTCTGGTAACCTTAACGACACTTCTCGAACTCAATGATACGAATCATCCATTGCTGCGCCGTCTGCAACAGGAGGCGCCGGGCACTTTTCAGCATAGCATGAATGTTGCCACCATTGCCGAGTCTGCGGCAAACTCGATCCAGGCCAATGCCTTGCTGACCCGGGTCATGGCGCTTTTCCACGATATTGGAAAGCTCGAAAACCCCGGATATTTTGCTGAAAACATGCGGCAGGGTTCGAATCCGCATGATCAGCTAGCTCCGGAAAAAAGTTGCCAGATCATCACGTCGCACATCAGCGACGGGATGGCGTTGGCGCAGAAATATCATTTGCGGAGGGCGATTCGTTCCGCCATCGAGCAGCATCACGGCAACAGCCTGTTGACCTATTTTTATGAAAAGGCTCGATGCGCAGCAAAAAAAGAAAAGCAGCCAATGCCGGAAGAGAGTCAGTTCCGCTATCCGCATTCTCCGCCGCTACAGAAAGAAATTGTTATTGTCAGCTTGGCCGACGCCTGTGAAGCTGCCGTGCGTTCCCTGGCCGGCAGCCCTCAAGATCACAACCGCCTGTTGCAGAATGCCGCAGAGCTGTTGCAGTCCGGCTCCGACGCCAGCGAGGATCAGGAACGGCGCTTGAAAGAATTCCTGCAGCGTTTGGAAAAAGAGAAGGACGGAGGATTGACGGCTGAAAATGTCGAGCGCATGATCAATAAAATCCTTGATGACAAGTGGAGTGACAACCAGTTCGCAGAAGCTGACATCACCACCTCCGAGCTCGAGGCGATCCGGCAGAGTTTTTTGCGAACCTTCACGGACATGTATCATTTCCGGCCAAAGTATCCAGACCAAACCAACGAAGAGTCTGAAGAGCAGTCATGAAGATCAGGTTGCAACGCGGAGCTTCAGTGCCGCCATTGAAGAACCGGACTTTGTTTAAACGCATCTTGCAGGAAGCTTTGCAAATTATGGATTTTCCGCTTGCGGAACCTGGGATTTTGCAGTTCATTTTGTTAAGTGAAAAGGAGATGACCGCACTGAATGCCCTTCATCTAGGGCACCAGGGGGTGACCGATGTGATCACCTACGACCTGCGCAACCCGGACTTGCGCTTTCCCGAGGAGGAAGAACCCGTTTTGGTGGAAATCTACTTGTGCCCGGCAGTAGCTGTGAAGAATGCCGAGCTTTACGGGCAGTCTCCATCAAAGGAACTGCTTCTGTACGCGATACATGGTCTTCTGCATCTGCAAGGCGAGGATGACTGCGATGACAGCGCACGTGCCTCAATGAGGGCGGCGGAGAACCGAGTCATGCAGGCAATCGAAGACCGAATGCAGACAATGGATTTTCTCTGATCTCTGAGAAGATGACGGCGTGGTGACGCCCACAACCCATTCAAACGGCAAAATGAGTGTTTTTAATGGACAGGGACAGGAATGGACATCATGGACATCATGGACGCGATGGACTTGACGTTTAATGGACGAATGGACAGGCACAAAAAAATGTCACCTGCTGTACGTGTCCATTCCTGTCCATTGTCCATTCAGCAGTCCATTCTTGTCCATTCCGTCCATTCCGTCCATTCCGTCCATTCCGTCCATTTTGTCCATTCTTGTCCCTGTCCATCGTCCATAACCGGCACTTGCTCTTGAGTCTGCCGGCTTGTATCAGTAAAAAACAATGAAGGGATGTATGAGTACGAGTTTGTCACTGACTACGGCATTGGTCACCAGTATTGGCTTTGCCTTTCTGGCCTTGGCCGCAGTAAAACTGGAAACATTCAACAAAGCTAAATTACGTAAATTGCGTGAGGGTTCCAAGCGACTAGCGGAGCGGCTGGAACAGATATTTCCAATTATCTCGCGTCTGCGTCTGGCCGCCCATCTACTGGTAATGCTGCTGTTGCTCTGTTCCGTCATTTGTTATCTTGCATGGGCAGCTGACAAATCGCGTCTGCTGACGGCTGGGGCGGGAGTCTTGCTGGCTCTGCTCATCTTCCTGTTTTTAGAACTTACAATCGAGAAGCTTTCCCTGCTGGCGACTGCCCGGCTGCTGTCATTTACTCTGCCGATTTTCAAGCTTGCCGCCTGGCTTTTTTCACCGCTGGTTTTTCCGTTGGACATCTGGATTCAACGAATCCGTGAACAGGAAGATGATCCATTGAATCTGGGCAAAGTGACGGCCGAGGATGAGATTCTTTCCCTGGTGGAAGAGGATGAGGAAGAGGAGCCTGGCACAGTCGGTTCCTCAGGTCTCGAGCTGGATGAGAAGCGGATGCTGAATGGGGTCATAAACCTCGATAAAACCTTTGTGCATGAGATTATGACTCCCCGGGTGGATATGGATGTACTGCCTGAAACCGTCAGTATTGCCGAGATAAAGAAGACGATTACGGAAACGGGTCACAGCCGGATTCCGATCTATCACGAGAGCATTGATACCATCAGTGGTATCATCTATGCCAAAGACCTGCTCGATGATGCCCGCCTTGGAAAAGCGGCGAATGCCCGTGCCCTCGCACGCAACCCGGTCTTTATTCCGGAAAGCAAGAATGTCAGTGACCTGCTCGATGAATTCCGCCAGACGCGCAACCACCTGGCCATCGTCCTCGATGAATACGGTGGCACTGCGGGGGTGGTGACCATTGAAGACATCCTCGAGGAAATCGTTGGCGAAATCCGGGATGAGTACGACCATGATGAGGCAAGCACTCCAGAAATCCCGCATCTCGAGGAAGACGGCTCCTTGATCAATGACGGGCGAATGCCCATCTGGGAAGTCAACCAGCTCCTTGATGTTGAAATTTCTGAAGAACAGGGTTTCGATACACTTGGAGGTTACATCATGGCAAGCGAGGGCAAAATCCCGGCAAAAGGCGAACAGCTGATTACAGAACACCTGGAAATTGAAATCCTCGATGCCGACCGACGCAGACTCATCCAAGTCAAAGTCCGCAAACGCAACGATCCCGGCAAGGACGCACGCACCGAAGATTAAAATTATGGACGATGGACAGGGACAAGAATGGACAAAATGGACGGAATGGACAAGAATGGACGGGGTGTAATGGACAATGGACAACCGATTCGACCGATCTGTCGTCCGTGTAAAGTCCGTGTAAAGTCCGTGTAAAGTCCGTGTAAAGCCCGTGTAAAGTCCGTGTAAAGCCCGTGAGGGACCAATCATGTCACATATTTTACTTTTATCGCTCCTGATCATTGCCATGTTATTGGTGGAGCGTCTTCTGTCTGTTTCGATTACCCGCAGTGAAAGGGGGCGCAATTTTATCCGGCGCATGCCTTTTCTGCATCCAAATGCGATTTCTCTGATCCGCATACCGATGGGTGCCTTGAGCATATTGCTGGTTCATCTGGGGCACTGGAATGCCGGGATACTCTGGTTTGCCTTCTGGATGATTACGGACTTGACGGATGGCACGATCGCACGCAATTGCGATCTTGAGACGGAAACCGGCAAATGGCTGGACCCCTTGAGTGACAAATGCATGTATTTCCCCTGCCTGCTGTATTTAAGCCTTGGGCAAAATATCCATCCGGAAGTTCGCCTGGATATCTGGGGTGTGGTTCTCTTCATGATCATTGACACGTTAGGACAGGCTTCGCGTCTTTTCAGCCAGAAAAAAGCAGCCAATTCTTTCGGCAAGGCCAAAACGGCCCTAGTCACCATCCTGCTTTCGGCTGTCGCCCTATATAACATTCAACCTTTTCCACTCCTCAACAACACCGTCGTCGGCTATCTGCTTGCCAGCTGCAACATCCTCGCATTCTTGTCGTTTTACTGCAAAGTCATCCCGGATGTCTGGTATGCCAACTCGCTCACCTTTGCTAACTTTATCTGCGGTCTGGCGGCAATCTGGGTCGTTTGCATGTATGGACGGTTCACCCTGGGGTTTGTCCTTATCTTTGTCGGGCAATTCTTTGATCTGTTTGATGGACGCCTTGCGCGAAAATTCGGCTCGACGAAACGCGGCGCTTTTTTTGATGATGTAGCGGATGGCACCAGTTTTGGCCTTGCAGTTGGTTGCATTATCTACCGGGGGTTGAGCAGCCATGCGAATGCAATTCCCTCTTGGCTGGCGGCAATCTTGGCGTTGTTCTATACCAGCTGCCTGATATACCGCCTGTACCGCTTCCTGCATCCTGACCGTCCACAGATCAAGGGCGTCTTCCAAGGCATGCCCTCCCCAGCCGGTGCGCTGCTGGTCTGTTCCGCTGTTCTGGCAGCCATGCGCTTCTCCCATCCAGCCAGCGGCATCATCGCCGCCTTGATCGTCGTCCTCGCATCCTGCCTGATGATTTCCAACATCCCCTATCTGCATTTTGGGCAAAGCCTCTGGCCAAGCCTGCCCCGCGCGATCAAGCTGTTGCTGCTTGTCGCCCTACTTATCTTTGTCAATATCGTCCTCGTCAAAAAGCATGACTGGGAAGTCGTTTTCATCTGGTTTTGCGTCGCCCTCAGCCTACTCTATTCCATCTTCGCTATCAAACGGCGTGATAAAGAAGAAAAGCTTGTCCAGTAATACAAAAACTGCACCCTGTACCCTAACAAAAAAAAGCGCGGCTTGCCGATAGCAAGCCGCGCTTTTTTTTGTTCATTATTTCAGTCAGCGTGCAATAACGCGCACCATTTCCAAGACTTTATTGGAGTAGCCCCATTCGTTGTCATACCAGCTGACAACTTTGACGAAGGTCTTGTCGAGCTGGATGCCGGCATCCTTGTCAAAGATCGAGGTACGGGGATCGCCACGGAAATCGGTTGAAACGACTTTATCTTCGGTGTAGCCGAGGACGCCTTTGAGTTCGCCTTCAGCTGCGGATTTCATCGCCGCGCAGATATCTGCGTAATCAGTTTCCTTTTCGAGTTCAACGGTCAGGTCAACAACCGAGACGTCGGAGGTCGGGACGCGCATTGACATACCGGTCAGTTTGCCTTGCAGAACCGGCAGAACTTTACCGACAGCCTTGGCAGCACCTGTGCTCGAGGGAATGATATTCTCGAGGATGCCGCGCCCGCCGCGCCAATCTTTATTCGAGGGACCGTCAACCGTTTTCTGGGTTGCAGTGGTCGCATGAACGGTGGTCATCAGGCCGCGCTTGATGCCGAAGTTGTCATGGAGGACTTTGGCAAGCGGCGCCAAGCAGTTGGTCGTGCAGGATGCGTTGGAAATGATATCCTGGCCAGCGTAGGACTTGTCGTTTACGCCATAGACAAACATCGGCGTGTTATCTTTCGACGGAGCGGAAAGAATGACTTTTTTTGCCCCGGCGGTGATATGCTTGCGAGCCGTTTCATCCGTCAGGAAAAAACCAGTGGACTCGACAACTACATCCACGCCAACTTCATTCCACTTCAGATTGGCAGGGTCTTTTTCAGCGGTCAGGCGAATGGACTTGCCGTTGACAATCATCGTCGATCCGTCAACTTTGACATCGCCATCAAAACGCCCATGAACGGAATCATATTTCAGCAGGTAGCCCAGATAATCCGGATCGAGCAGATCGTTGATCGCAACAACTTCAATATCCTTGCTAAAATTCGCAACAGCCGCACGGAAAACCATGCGCCCAATACGGCCAAAACCATTAATACCGACTCTAATCATCTGTCAATTCTCCTTGATTTTCATGTTCCTAACAGTCTCTTCCCCGGCAAGCCAGAAAAAAAACAATACTGTGTAAGTTGGTTAATATATATCCCTGACTGAATTTGTGCAATCCATGGCAAAAATAATCAAAAAAGTTTCCCACGCACCACGCACCACGCACCACGCACCACGCCCCACGCCCCACGCCCCCTGCACCCTGCACCCTGCCCCCTGCCCCCTGCACCACGCACCACGCACCACGCACCACGCACCCTTCTTCTATGACAACTGGAAAAATAGGAATGAGATATTACCTTTTGAGATTGTCCGTTCAGCCTTTATTCTGTTTGTTTACGCCAGTCTGTCTCTAATAAGCACCAATGCCATCCCGTTTTTTTACATTTTTTTTCAGAAGAAGTCTTTTTGTTCTGCTTTTCCTTTGTTTATCTGTTGGTACGGCGCAAACGACTTCCGGGGTTTATCATCCCGGCACGAAACGCGTACTGTTGATTCACTCCTACAACATCTGGCATGCGCAAAGCTATAACCTCCTGCCCGGCTTTTTAAAAGTAATGAGTTTTTTCAAAACTCCTTATACCTTGGAACATCTCGAACTTAACGGGCAATGGGACACCGATCCCGCCAGCTGGCAAGAAAAACTGGAGCTGTATCTGCCGGCATTGCAAAATGGCCATTACAGCACTGTCATCACCTTCAATGCCATCGCTGGCGAGCTGCTGCAAAAAAATCATTCTTGCCTGTATCCAGGCACGTCGGTCATCTTCTGTGCCCCGGAACATTGGGATGCCTCCTTGCGAAAGTATCATCCCAATCAGACAGCCATTTTCAGCAACCCTGAAATCACTGAAAACATTTACCTGTGCATGCGTCTGTTTCCACGCACCAGGCAAATCATCTTATTGCTCGATAATTCCCGTGAATCGCAAAAAATCCTGCAATCCTTGCCGGATGTCAGCAGTCTTTCACCGGACGCAAAACTGATTCCGCTGAACCCCTCTACCATTTCTGACACGGTCCTGCTCGAATACCTTGCCGACCTGGACCAACATTCCGTTGTGCTCTATTACGGATGGAGCAGCCAGCCCGAAAGTGCCTCCCCAGTTCCAGCAGACTTTTTTTCCGAAATCTGTAGTTCGAGTACCGTTCCAGTGCTGGTTATGCGTGAAGCCCTGCTCTCCTACAA
>JAPXLT010000165.1:0-10441 GCA_033809415.1 Lentisphaeria bacterium | reverse complement strand
TTGCCCCCTGGGTGGGTGGGGCTGGATGATTTCTGAACCACGGCGAAAACATAGTGCCGGAAAAGCGGAATTTCAAGAAAAATCATAAGAAGTCATGCAGAAACATAGAAAATCCTACAAAATCCTATAATTCCTAATTCTGGAAACCGACGGATAGAATATGCACGGAATCCTTTTTGGATGCGGTCTATTTAATGGACAGGGACACGATGGACACAATGGACATCATGGACACAAATGGATACGTCTTTATGGACAGAATGGACACGTACAGCAGGTGACGTCCTTGAACCTGTCCATTCGTCCATCAAACGGAAAGTCCATCGTGTCCATTCCGTCCATGATGTCCATTCTTGTCCGTGTCCATGAAAAATGTCCTCCTGCCCCCTGCACTTCACAACCGGGACGGTTGCGCTACTTTTTAACCCTGCGCCCCTGTACCCGTTCCCAACGCACCCCGCACTTCGCACTTCGCACCCCGCACCCCATTCCCCTGCACCCTATCAAGTCATTCCAGGGAAAACAGGATGCTGGTGGAAACATATTTGTCGGGGAGTTTATCTTCCCGGTTACTGCCTTGAAAGAAGCCGGACAGGGTAAGACAGTAATCGCCTGGCGGCCAGCCTTGGGTTGAGAAAGAACCAGTATGCTCCCTCAATTTTCTTTGGGCGGCTGGCAGCCAGACCATCGGCTTGATCCGGACGGCAGCCCATTTTTTTCCGTAGTAATCTGTATTGATTTCCTTGCCGGTGACATCCACAAAATTCCCAGGCAGATTGAACAGGTATGCGTATATACTCGAACCTTGGTAGGAATACGTGTCAGGAAAGCAGAGCAGGATTTTAAACGAGATTTCCGCACCGACAGGAAACACCGAAGCCCGAGGCAGATCAGTCTCAACCAAAAACGGTTTTGGAGAGTCTTCTTCAGCGCAGAGGTTCTGGATCAAAATCACAGACAAAAGAAGAGCGCGAGACAGTGAAACAACCATCTTCATCATTTATTTTCTCCATCGGTGAACTTCAGGGAAAACTTTGTTGTTCAGTAGGCCTCGACTTCCGTCAACAGCCGGTTGCTGATGCCTCCGGTCCAGGGCTTTCTGTCCTTTTGCCGGATGATTTCAAGCTTGAATGACTCGATGACCGTTCCATCCAGAGCCACGGTAATTACATTGTCCGTATTGTCGGTGAACTCGCAGGTTTGCTCGCCGGCCAGGATTCTGCCGGCAATCAAGTTGCCATCCGGAGTGTACAGTTTGACCTGCTTGACGGGGGCGGGTTGCGGCAGGACGATATCGAGCCATGGGCTGCTGTCTTCAGTTTTCGGAGACCAGGACATCTCGACCCCTAGCGGATCGGATATCCCGTCAACCAGAAAATACAAGGAACCAATTTTCTGCGTGATATAATACCGCGCATCGCTGGAGGCCGTCAACTTCGGTACGCCGGGCGGAATCTTGCCGTCGTTGTATTCCAGATAGTCGGCTTCCTTCATCTCGCCGAGGGCGATGAGATTGCCGGGCTTCCTCCGGCTGCGCCGGTGTTCTTCAATCTGGCGCACGGTCCCGGTTACCGACGGTACGGAATTGGCATCTTTTTCATTGTTGAGGTAGATATGGGTTTCCTTAGCGGCGAAGGTATCAGTAAACGAGTTTCCGGCCAGGTTGACACTCCGGTTTTCGCCTGCCACAAAAAGCTGCTTGCCGACATTGACTTTGAGTTTAAAGGTGACGGTGAGGGGCTTGGTGGAGGTGTTGACAGCTGTCAGGCTGATTTTCCCGTCCTCCATTTTCAAGCCGGCCTGGAACTGAGGCACTGCGGGTTCGCAGATCACTTCAAGAGCATCCTTTACGGTCGTCGGCAGAAAGTAATCCCGCAGACGATACAGGGTTTCGCCAATGGCATCCGGTCCGAAGATCAGCGATGAAAACCAAGGGGACCGCGGATAGCTGAACATGTTGAATCCCTTGACATTGTGAATGATCGCCTGGAAAAACTGGCTGCGCTGGTCAAAGTAGTCCGGCGGGACACCTTTTACTTTGCCGTCTCTGGAATAGGCCGGCCAGGAATTCATCAGGGGCATTTGCCAAGCCGGGCGCAAGGCCGATGCGGTCTGTGCCCATTCCGAAGAACACCAGCGCGGGTGACCGGTTGAGCCATCTTCAAAGTATTGAGGGTAGCAGTCGGGAAGAAGGACATCACAGCCGGTGTAATACTTTTTTATTCCGTCGGGACCCCAATTCAGCATGATGCAGGGATGGTAGGGGTCCAGCTCGCTGATCAATGCGTAGGCTTCTTCATACCACAGGGGGTTGTTGTCCCGGCATTCCGGTTCATCGGCCATGTAGTACCCCAGTATGCCGTCGACATCCCGTATGCCGGTGATGTATTCGATGATTTTCTCGCGCTGTTCCGCAGTCAAACCCTTCCTCCTGGTGTCAGGATCCTTAAAAATGACTTTTGGCTGCCAGGGTTTCCCCGGCAATTCCTGGAATGGGAATGCCATCAGGTATTGCCCTTTGGCGGCATAGGTTTCATGGTCGTGCCGGGCATCTTGCAAGTTAGCATAAGGGGTCAGCAAGAGAATGGAATTGAGCCACGGCTTGGGTTCCTTGGGCTGGGTGTCGTACCAGCCAAAAGGCATAAAGCGCTTTCCGTCAATATGGGTGATGCCAGCCTGATCGAACCAGACTTCATCCTTGCGGTAGGGGAGCTTTCGGATCCGAACTTCCCGAACAACCGGATTTTCCTTTGTTCCGCCGGAAACTTTCAGAATGTAGGTGCCCTCGGCAAGCTTCTCTCCATCATAGGTCACCTTGTTGACATTCGATGCCTTTTCAAAAACCGTTTTTTCGACAACGCCGTCCGCTCCGGTCAGCGTAACCGTCAGGGGCAGCCCGGTGTATTCGGTCAGTTCCAGGTCCGCTTCGATCGTTTTATCCGGCATGGTTGCGTAGATGTTGTTCCGGTAGCATGGTCTGAGAAGTTTGATCTTGAGGGGGAGGTATTCAGCAGTGATTTCCTTGCTTAACTTTTTCAGCAGGAAGGGACGCGATGCATTGGCATACAATTCATATTCGAGAAAATATTTGCCGGGTGCCTCCGGATGGAGAACAACTTCATATTGCTTGTACTCCCCCTTGGGAAGAGTCAGCACGGCCGTCTTGTCAAAAATCCTGCCCGTCTCCTCCGCCTCCATCCACGCCTTCAAATTGAAAATTTTAAATGAACCGCTGTGATTGTGCAGGACGGTTGAAATTTTATATTCGAACTTTCCTTCCTGGTTTCGGGTCAGGTTGGTTTTGAATTCCTCGAGATCGATCAGGAAACGGTCCGGCTTGAATCCCTCGATTTCCGCCTTGCGGAAGGCTTTTGGCACCACATGGCTTATTATCGCTATGGGTGAGGATGCGGACAGTTCCGCCGGCTTGACCGTATTGCGGTTTCTTCCCAGATTAAAGCGCCATTCCGAATCGTTTGCCTCGGTATAGTCCATTGCGCCGAACGGGAATGCGGCCTCGATGAACCAATGTTTGTCGCCGCGGCGCACTTTGATTTGGGCGGCGCTGTTCCATTCCTGGTAGAACAGATATTTTTCCGTGTTGGTATTGTCGTCGACCGCTTTCATATCAATGAAAGTGCCATTGACATCGACGATGATTTTATAAAAATGAAGGAGTTTTTTATCCGGTACAAAATTAATTTCCAGGGAGTCATTCGTCCAAACCAAGGTCGATCCCCTGGAATATTTCTTTTGGCGAAGGTTGCCCATCAGGGGTTCTTCCAATTCCACCCCGAGATAGAGAAAGGCGCCGTCATGAAAAATCTTGTATTTGGTCTGGACTTGAGGGGGCTTCTGCGTCCCCAGCATGTAAAAGGAACTCTCCCAGGGAATCTGCTCCCAGCAGGAATCGTTCAGATGCCCGTCAATTTGAGGCTGATCCCCGGCCCTGAAGGGGATTTTCAAGACCCCGGCATTTGCCAGACAATGCAAGGTAATGACAAACACACAGGTAGACAGAATTTTCTTCATTTTGGGAATCCTTGACGTTATTGTATGATGTTTGAAAAAATCAGAGTCAATTCATAATGGGTCAGTCTTCTGTAGTGCGGTGTGCGTGGTGCGGTGTGCGGGGCAGACGCGATGGACAAAGTGGACAGGACAAGAACATCCCCCCGTACCCCACGACAGTCAGAATAATCACAACCGGGACGGTTGCGCTACTTTTTAAACCAGCGCCCCCCCCGTACCCGTTCCCAACGCACTTCGCACCACGCACTACGCACCCCATTCCCTTGAACCCTGTACTACAGAAGACTGAGGCATTACGTCAATTCTTACCTTCAGCTGTCAGAAGATCATGGTAGCCAGCGCCCGCGCATGACATTATTCATGCTGTACCAGGTCCAGTTGGCCGCAGGCTTCACGGAATCTGCAAGCTTTCCTTCGGCGACCGCTTCAACATGGCTGTCAGCATACATGATGTTGCAACGTCCGTCATGGCGGAAATGCGGCAGACCGCTGGCGCCTTGGGCATAATTGTTGTCATCAAGCACATAACGCTGCCTTGTCGGATTTCCACGCATTGCAGAATCGCCAAGTAAAATCATTTCGGCGGCGGATTTCCAGTATTTGACTAAGGAACCGTTGGCAATCTTCATTTTTGGCTTGTCGGCAATATAGATACAGGAACGTTCCCCCCACTGGTCACACATGCGCATGCCGTAAGTGCCCGTATATTTCAGCGCAGGCATCGGGCAGGTGGCAATGGTGCTTCCCTGCTGCAACGTGGGGGTGTTGATGGACCAGGTAAGGTACTTCCCGTCGTACAGGTTGCTGGTCCAAAGATAGGACTTGCTGTAGCTGGTGACCATCGGGGGAAGCCAGTTGTCATGATCATCCATATAGGAATATAAAACCAAGCCCATCTGCTTGAGATTTCCCTGACATGTCGAGGATATCGCCTTGCTTCGTGCCTTCGCCAAAGCCGGCAACAGCATCGAGGCCAGGATAGCAATGATGGCGATGACAACCAGAAGCTCGATCAGCGTGAAATGAGACTGCAACGTATGCTTTGTGGCACATCTTTTTGTTTTCATTTTCTTCATTTCCTTTTCCCTTTTTGTTGTCCGACCGCGTGTCTATTCTGAACAGAATCTCTTTCTTTGATTTTCACCGGCAGCATGGTGTTGTGTGTTTTTTTCAAATTCTTTTTCTCGATGATATCAGTGACAAAATTAACTGTATCCTCCCCCATCTTCTCGAAGTCCTGGGCGATGGTAGTCAGGCACGGGTACGCAGCCACCGAGTAGATCGAGTCTCCGAAGCCGATCAGGGAGAATGCATCCGGCAAAGAATATCCGGCTGAAATCGCCGCCCGCCCCAGCGCCGATGCGAACAGATCGGATTCGCAGATCACCCCGTCGAATTTCTCCCGGATGAACTTCGCTGCCAGCTTGCGCATGTAAGCATTATCATACAGCAGCAGGCTGGTCTTGAGGTTATGTACCACCGGTTCCTGACCGGGATAATATTTCAGCATTCCCTGGCGGAAGCCGGCTTCCCGGCGCACCTGATATTCGGTCTGATCATAAAGAGGATGCTTCATATTGGCAAAGAATAGGATTTTCCGGTGCCCATAATCAGCAAGCAGCCGAACTGCATCTTCCATCCCGGTTGTGTCATCGGTGGTTACTCCAATCCCGCCGGGGTTGCTCAGATTGACCGTTCCCCAGGTGATAGCATGTCGGTCAAGCACTTCAGTCATCTGCTGGATCATACTTAGACGGGGAACATGGAAAATCACCCCCGCCACCCGCCACCCGATTAGCCTGCGGATGATTTCGTCCGAAGAACTCTGCCCCAGGTGATGAACCGTCACCGTGTAACCACGCGCACTGGCAGCATCCAGCACCCCATTCTGAATCCGGCCAGTATACTCAATGCCACCCATAGAGCCGCTGACAAACGCCAGAACATTGCCATGACGACGCGCCACCGAAGCGGCAAGCTCATTCCGGCAATACCCAAGCTCCTGCGCAGCAGCCAGAATCTTCGCCCGAGTCTCAGGACGCAAAGACTGAGCACGGGGATGATCGTTCAAGACCTGGGAAATCGAACAAATGTTCACCCCAGTACGAACAGATATGTCACGCAACGACACAGCCATGCAAAAAATGATCCCTTATAAAAAAAAGCTAAGCGTTTAGCCAGACTTGGAACTAAAGTAATTCCGTAATTTTGTTTGTCAAGTCTGGTTTTGGGAAAATTAATTTCGAATTTTTTTTAGGGGGTAAGGCGTCAGCGAACCTGGGTAGGGAGGGATTCTTTTTGAACAACGAAATGCTCGAAAGGACACGAAAAAAATTCCATGGAAGTGGCTTTTTCTGCGCGAATGTGCGTGCTTGCCATGAAATTTTTTCGTGTCCATTAGTGTTTTTCGTTGTAAAAAAACTGTCACCCAGCTTTACTGACGCATTACTTCTAATTTTCCGCGCTTTCCGTGCTTTCCGTGGACAAAAAAATAGGTTGTGTGCGTCAGCCTGCGCCAAGCTTTTCGTGTCTTTTCGTTGTTAAGAAATAGGATTATTTTTAAACTTGCATTTTCGGCATTTGTCGGGTACTTTATAGTCTATGCGTGAAAATGGGATTATAGAACTTTCCAGAATCCGAACGATCAGGGGATATAGACTGTGGTAGGTCAAGATGATTTTATTATTGATTTGATGCTTGCGCGGGGTCTGATTAATGAAGATATTCTCAATCAGGCCAAAGAAAAGCAGCATGATGAATCGCTCGAATCCGTATTGGAAGCTTTGCAGCAAATGAAAGTGGTGAGGGACTCGGATATCACCCAGTTGCTAGCCGCCGAATACGGCATGGACACCTATGATTTTGAAAGTGCCAAGCAAAATATCCCTGAAGAAGTGATTAACCTGATTCCGGGAAAAATAGCCAAACGCTATGAGGTGGTTCCAATTTCCCTGAGTAGTGGGACGCTGCGCATCGCCATGGCGGACCCGGCTGACATCGAATCGCTCGATGTCATCCGACACCTGATGAAAATGGATGTCGAGGGCGTGATCGCCTCCCGAAAACAAATCCACCGCGCCCTTGATTTCTATTATGGCAGTGAGGATGGAACCGTCGATCAGTTCCTCAGTGACATGACCGAAGTGACGACCGATATTACCATTGGAACGACGTCCGATGTCACTACGGAAGTCGATAGCCAGAGCGATGATGATGACGCCGCTCCGATCATTCGCTTCGTTTCCCTGATGATTATTGAAGCTTTCCGGACACGCTCCTCGGATATCCATCTCGAACCGATGGAAAAGCGCTTCCGCATCCGTTATCGCATTGATGGTGTGCTCAACGAAGTCGAGAGCCCCCCGAAATATATGCAGAACAAGATTCTTTCCCGTGTGAAGCTGATGGCCGGCATGGACCTTTCCGAACACCGCATTCCCCAGGACGGGCGTATCCGCATCACCGCCATGGGGCGCGAACTGGACTTGCGTGTATCGGATATTCCAATTACTCATGGTGAATCGATCGTCATGCGTATTCTGGATAAAAGCGGCGTCATGCTGGGCATCTCGGAACTGGGTTTCCTCGAAGACGACCAGGAAATCATCTATAAAATCCTTAATTTCCCCGATGGCATCTTTCTAGTGACCGGTCCGACCGGCTCCGGGAAAACCACCTCCCTTTATTCGTTCCTGCACACCCTCAACCAGCCCACACGCAAAATCATTACGGCGGAAGACCCCGTCGAGTACGAACTTTCCGGCATCAATCAAGTGCAGATCGCCAGTGATATCGGCCTTACCTTCGTGACTGCCTTGCGAGCAATGCTGCGCCAAGCGCCCAACATCATCATGGTCGGTGAAATCCGTGACTCGGAAACCGGTGAAATCGCCATCAATGCCGCCCTTACCGGACACTTGGTCTTCAGTACGCTGCATACCAACGACGCACCATCCGCGATCACCCGTCTTATTGACATGAAGATCAAGCCCTTCCTGATCGCCTCGTCCTTGCGTGCAGTCATGGCGCAACGCCTGGTGCGGCGCCTCTGCAAACAGTGCAAAGCGCCCTATGAGCTTTCAGAAATAGAAATGGAACAGCTGGAAATTACCCCGGAATACGTCAAAAAATCCAATTTCATGAAGGGAGCGGGTTGTACGGAATGCAAAAAGGGCTACAAGGGGCGCATGGGAATCTACGAGATTTTTATCCTTGATGAAAGCATCGAGGAACTCATTTATGGCAGGGCGGACGCCAGCGTGATTGGGCGACGCGCCAGGGAACTAGGCATGCACACCTTGCGCCAAGACGCCCTACGCAAGGCCGCAATGGGGATAACAACCATACAGGAAGTCATGCGACTGACGGTGGGTGCCAACTAACCTCGAACAGCTCCCTTGCCAGAGCCGCTTTTTAACCACGAACCACACGAGAAGACACGAAATATGGCACAAATTGATATTTCAGCAGAAGTCAGCATGATATGGCACTTGCTGGTCAGCCGCGGCAGAGCGACGGACGAGCAGTTGGAGGAAGTGCTTGATGAAAGCGTCCGCAATGGGCAGAGCTTTCAGAGAGTGCTTTACAACTACGAGCTGATCAGTGAGGATGACCTGTTGCAATTGATCGCCGAGGAACTGGGAACGGAGTTTGTCGAGGTTCGAACCGGCGAGATCGATGAAGAACTGGTCGATATCATGAGCACGGATATTGCCCGCACTTATGGAGTCATACCCATAAAACAGACCGAGGATACAGTGACCGTAGTGGCCGAGAACCCCCTTGACCCGCGCCTGGTTGACGAACTCCACTTCGTCCTTAACAAGGATTGTCAGGTGATGGTTGGCCGTCCCAAGGATGTCCAGGACGCCATTGAACTCTTCTATCCGGAAAAAGGCGGATCAATCTCCGATGTCCTCGATGAGATGAAGGAATTGTACGGCAAGACGGCCGAAGCGGACCTGAGTGATGCGGATGAGAAAGAACTCGAGAAGGCCGCTAATGAAGCCCCGATCGTTCGTTTTGTGAATATCATTTTGCAGCAGGCCATCAAGGACAAGGCCAGTGACATTCATTTCGAACCATTCGTCGATGAATTTCGTATCCGCTATCGTATCGACGGCGCACTCTATGAAATGGCACCGCCTCCCAAACATCTGGCCATCCCGGTGATCAGCCGCCTGAAGGTTATGAGCGGCCTGAATATTGCAGAACGACGTCTGCCGCAGGACGGTCGTATCGAGTTGCGCATCAGCCGAAAGCCGATTGACTTGCGTGTCTCGACACTGCCTACGCGCTACGGCGAAAGTGTGGTGTTGCGTGTGCTGGACCGCTCGGTCGTCAGCCTGAGCTTTGACAATCTGGGCATGACGCCGACCATGGTCAAACAGATACGTACCCTGATCGGCCAGCCCAATGGAATTTTCCTGGTGACCGGACCGACCGGTTCCGGAAAGACGACGACGCTGTATTCCGGACTGAAAGAGCTGAATACCCTCGAGGACAAGCTGTTGACGGCTGAAGACCCAGTCGAGTATGACATCGAGGGGATCATGCAGGTGCCCGTACGCGAAAATGTCGGCATGACTTTTCCGAAGGCCTTGCGCGCGTTTTTGCGTCAGGACCCCGACCGCATCATGGTCGGTGAAATCCGCGACGTCGAGACGGCCAGTATTGCCATTCAGGCTTCGCTGACTGGGCATCTTGTGCTCAGCACCTTGCATACCAACGACGCCGCCGGTGCGGTGACCCGTCTGATCGACATGGGCATCGAGCCGTTTTTGATCAGCTCGACGGTTATCGGCGTACTTGCGCAACGCCTGATCCGGCGCTGCTGCAACAACTGCAAGGAGGCCTACATCCCCGATGACAAGGAACTGCGCCTGCTCGGAACCACCCGCGAGGAAATCGAAGGGAAGCCATTCTACCGGGGGCATGGCTGTGAACTCTGCAATGGCAGCGGCTACAAGGGACGCGTGGGAATCTTCGAGCTGCTTAGAGTTTCCGAACCCATTCAGGGAATGATTAACCGGAGAACGCCGAGTCAGGATATCAAGCGGAAAGCGATCGAGGAAGGCATGCTGACTTTGCGTGTAGACGGCATCAACCAGGTTTTGTCAGGCATCACGACCGCCGCCGAGGTGCTGCAATACACGATGATTTGAACGAGCCAACCGCGAAATTTTTTCGTGCTACTATCGCCCAGATCTTCTTTTTTGTGAAAGATTTTCAGAAAACTGATGCACAAGTTACTGGCTTTGAGGGGCTTTCTCATTTTTGAGAATTTTTTTGAACTTTTTGATTTTTCAGTGATGAGAGAGGGAAACCGGCTTCATGCCGGCGAGCCGCCGGCGCTCCATATCGCCTCCGACTGAAAAAGTAAAGCCGACCTTGTCACGCAAGAATTTTG
>JAPXLT010000164.1:0-10465 GCA_033809415.1 Lentisphaeria bacterium | reverse complement strand
TTTTTTGTTTTTTCTCCGATTTTTTCAGGATGGCATGCCGGAAAGCAATAAAAATGATGCAAGGAAAAGGTTAAGCAATGCTAAAAATGTATCAAGGGGGGGGACTGACCCATTACTTTTGTGGTTTTGACGACAGGTCAGCTTTAGTCCAAGGCGGCCAAATAGGGCAACTGGCGGTATCTTTCATTGGAGTCCATGCCGCACCCGACCAGATACCGGTCTGGCACTTGGAATGCGCACCAGTCAGCATGATGTACAGGCTGTTCGCGCACACGTATTTTTTCAGCCAGAACACAGCTGCGCACAGAGAGGCTGCCTTGTGCCGAAATTTGTTCCGCTACTTTACTGAGTGTGAAACCGGTATCCAGGACGCCATCGACAAGCAGCACATGCCGTCCGGCGATTGGAAGCTTGGGTTCACAGCGGACCTGGAGTTCTTCGCTGCTGCGATGTCCGCTGTAGCTGCAGACCGCCATGCAGTCCAGATAGCAGTCTTCACAAGTGATGGCTCTGGCCAGATCAGCGGCAAAGATCAGTGCACCGTTAAGCAGTGCAAGGATGGTCAGCGGCTGATCCTGGTAGTATCGGGAAATTTCTTCCCCGAGACATTGGATGCGGTCACGGATTTCAGCTTCTGAAAAAAGAATTTCCATTTTTATGGACAAGGACAGGGACAGGAATGGACAAAATGGACACGATGGACAGGAATGGAATGGACGAGGGACTTTATACAGACCATTCTATCCGGCAAAGCAGCAACCCTACAAAAATTTTCCGCGTCTTCCGTGTTTTCCGTGGACAAAAAACGAGTTTCAGCGGATGCTCAAATTGAGCTTTTCGGTCAAGCCGAGTTCTTCGCGCGGCAGCCAGCGGAATTCTTCAGGTGGGGTGTCATCAGCGAAAGTCTTGAAAAGTTCGTGATACCTTTCCCGGAATTTCAGCGAGTTCCTGGCAATATTGGCTTTATACTCTTCATCACCGACGGCAGCGGTTGTAATACCCTCGAAATGATAAATTTCCACCAGGGGCGTATACGCGACTTCCCAACCTGCGAGGCGGGTTCTGATACAGAGATCGAGGTCTTCGTATTGGACAGGATGGAAGGTTTCGTCGAGATAGCCGACTTCGTCGCGCAGGTCCGTGCGCATCATCCAGCAGGCGCTGATCAGTCCCCAGGCCGGCCAGAAAGCTTGGAAGCGTGGATCATTGCGTTCGGCGCCGCGACCGCGGAAAGCGATGCGCCCGAGGGGGCTGATCAGCACTCCGGCGGATTGGATGGGATGCGGGTGCCAGGGATAGATCATCTTGCCGCCGAGAATGCGCAATTTGGGATGTTCGTCGAAGCAGGTAATGAAACGCGCTAGCCAGTCTCTCGAACAGACCGCTGCATCGTTGTCCATGAACACGGTATATCTCGAAGTGACTTTTTCCCATGCTTCATTGCGTGCCAGCGAGCAACCCTTGTTCTCCTTGTTTCTCCAGGAATGCACCTTGATGCCGGCACGTCTTAACAGGGGGATGAACTGTTTGAAAAGGGCAGGGGTGTTGTCGGTAGATGCATTGTCAACCAGGAAAATTTCCCAAGGCTTGGTTGCGGCAGCAAGAATACTTTCCAACGCATATTTTGTATATTCTTCCCCGTTGTGGGCAAGCATGACAACGGCAACATCGCAGAAACTCATTACGATAAAACCTTATTTAACTTGGCGCGGACTGATCGCCCGCAACCCACACGGACTTTACACGGACGGGACACGGACGGGACACGGACAACAAATCAGACGGATCAGTCGGATCGGTCAGAGAAAAAAGACAAGAATTGGCGGTACCTTAAAGGGGCTGTATGCCAATGACTTGGAGCTTTCCTTTCAGAAAAATCTTTCCCAAAAAAGAAGATTTTGGGCGATAGTAGTACAGAAAAGCGATTATGGCACTGCAAGGGGAAAAGAGCAACCGGGACTTGGATAAACAGCACCCAGTTGTAAAAGCAAGTAGTTGCAGTCAAAGCGAAACGTATTCTATTTAATATAGGTTGTCGATGACGAAATAGCAAGTATATTTTTTGTGTTGCACGCTTGTAAAACGTGTAAAACGTGTAAAACGTAAAAACGTAAAACGTAAAATGTAGTAAGGCGTCAGTGAACCCGGGTGAGCGAGGAATTCTTTTGAACAACGAAATGCCCTTAGTGTCTTTCGTTGTAAAAAAACTGTTATCCAGCTGCCGTATTACATCGTTTGTAGTGCGGGGTGCGGGGACTGGAAAGGAAAAGGTATATGATGCGAAGTATTCTGTTGAAAAATGTTGTTTTGGATGGGCGGTGCCAGGATGTCCTTATCAGCGGGAACCGGTTCCACCAGATTTCGTCGAAGATCGAGGCGACGGCGGAGCGGGTGATTGACGGCAGGGGGAAACTGGCTCTGATACCGCCATTTTATAATTTGCATTCACATGCGGCAATGACTCTTCTTCGCGGTTATGCCGATGACATGGAGCTTTTTACCTGGCTGCAAAAATACATCTGGCCGGCAGAAGCCCTGTTGACGCATGACGACGTGTACTGGGGGACAAAACTGGCGTTGCTCGAGATGATCCGCAGCGGCACGGTGTTTGTCAATGATATGTACTGGCATCAGACAGCAAGCCTGGATGCCGTCGAGGAAATGGGGTTGCGAGCGGCCATCGGCTATATGTTCATCTGTGTGCCCGGAGGCGGCGTGCTCGAGAGCAACCGTCAAGCCAATGCGGAGTTGAAGGAGCGTGTTTCCTCCTGTTCTTCCCGTATTCACCTGACCTACGCGCCGCATGCGATCTATACCGTGAATCAAAAAGCTTTGCTGGAAATTGCCGAAGAAGCGAAACAGGATCAGGCTGTGTTGCACATCCATGCGGCGGAAACTGCCCGGGAAGTCGAGGAATGCCAAGCGGAGCACAGCATGACTCCAATCGCCTATCTGGACAGCCTGGGAATGCTGGGACCCAAAACAGTGCTGGCGCATTGCGCCCATCTGACGAATGAAGACATCGCCCTTATCAGTGAACGCGGCGCGGTCATTGCACACAATCCAGTCTCCAACATGAAATTATGCAGTGGACTTTTCCGCTTCCAAGCGGCTTGGGACGCAGGCTGCCGGATTGGAATCGGCACCGACGGCTGCGCATCCAACAACAACTTGTCGATGCTCGAGGAGATGAAGTTTGCCGCGCTCTCGGCGAAAGTGCAATCCGGCGAGCCGACTGCCGGAAATGACCGGCAGATTTTTTCCGCCGCCACCCGTACCGGTTGTTCGCTTTTTGATATGGACGGTGGAGAGATTGCCGTCGGGAAGCTGGCTGATGCTTTGCTGGTGCGCTTGGATCATCCGCAAATGCTGGGAGATTACAACTTGACTGCCAATCTGGTTTATTCCGCCGACAACAGTGTGATCGACACCCTCATCTGCGATGGAAAAATCCTCATGGAAGAGGGAAAAATCGACGGCGAGCAAGAAATCCTTGCCAGAAATCGAGAGATTTGCAGGAAAATTGCCGCCGTCAGACCTGGGTGAACAACGGCAATTTTCCGCTTTTTCACCTTTTTTTTCAAAAAAAACAGAAAAAAACAAAAAAAAAGCACTTTTTTTTGTAAAACGACTTGCAATACCTTGGTTTAAGGTTATAAATTACTGATGATGCCCATAAATTATGGCATGACAGTGTTGTCCAGCCGGGTGTGAGTGCATCCGGGAGTTGATCGGGTACTAAAAACAATGAAGGAAGGGCAAAACGAAATGAAAGCAAAGTTCTGGGATGTCAAAGAGAAGAAAAGCGTCGAGGCGGAAGTGATCGATGCAGTCCGCTATCCAAATGGCGGCTACGCGTTCAAAGGCAAGACCAAAGATGGCCGCAACCTGACCACTTTCGTCAGCAAAGAAACCTATGAGAAGTCCGGCTTTGCCAAAGCAGCCGCCCCCTGCAAAAAAGCAGCAGCGTCCTGCAGCAAAAAGCCCTGCAAAAAGTAAGAACTTCTTAAAGGTTTGTTATCGCCGTTGCTCATAGCAACGGCTTTTTTGTGCCTGGCGAAATCGCACCATTTTTGTCCACGGAAAACACGGAAAACGCGGCGTGGGCTGACGCCCCAACCCATTTTTAACAACGAAAAAACACGAAAAGACACGAATATTTTTAAAAACTTTTCAATTTTACCTTGAATAACTGATGATTTGCTGGTATGGTAAAGCAATCGCGTTTCTGCGTCGTCTTGTTGTAAGTCGAAGAAGAATGTTTTGGATATCACTGCGAAGGAGTGTAGTCATGCATAGGTGGAGGAGGCCGGTCGTCTATTGCTGCCTGCTGGTTTTTCTTTTGAGCATCCCTTTTGCCTATGGGCAACGCCGATCACGCTTTTCCGTTAAGGAAGGCGGGAGCCTGAAGCTTAACCTCGAAACGATGCGGGCACCGGAATTCAAAGATTCCAAGCAAGGCATCAGCGGTTGTGCGTATTGGGGCGTGGTTTCGCTCGAATTCGAATTGGACAACAAGAAGGACGAATGGATTGACGAACTCGAGGTCTATTGCCTGGTACTTGCTCAACAGAAGGGGGGGACGGCAGTCGCTCTCGAACAGTCTTTTCGCTATATGGATGTCTGCGGCGGCGAGAAAAACCACGTTCGGCTTTTTATCACGCCAACATTTTTCAAGCGATATCTTGACAGCGGGAAGCGTCCTGACATGAGCAAACTGAGCGCTTATGTGGAGATACGGATGGGCGGCACCGCACTCCACAGGAATCCGATTACTAGTACAGCAACTGGGCTTCCCAAGGACTGGTACCAGCAAGTTGCCCGTATCAAGCGAATCTCCAACGCACTTCTGCCAAAAAGCAAGACCCCCTTTGCATCGGTTGATTTTGACTATTATCTTTATGAACTCCCAGTGGAGCCACAATAACACGTGATGCCTCGGCAACCTTCAGCATGACATTGAACACACCGCGCCGTCGGCAAAAACAACTTTTTCCTGAGCATGATTAGAGCAACCGCAGAGAGCGGTTCATCAAGTGGGATATACCATGGCGAAAAATGACAGAATTCTGGCGATAGATATCGGAGCTACCAGTATTAAGCTCTGCGAATTCGAATATGATGCGGCCGGAACGATGAGCCTGTCTGTGTTCGCGTACCGTGAGTATGAAGAAGAACTCTCGGAAGACACCCGGATGGGGGTGGTGGCCGGTTTGTTGCGTCAGATGCTTGCGGAAAGTGGCAGCCGGGCACGCAGAACCTTGCTGTCCATGTCTGGGCAGAGTGTCCTGTTGCGCTTCGGAAAAATCCCTTACGGCAATTATGACCGGAAACAGATCAAGCAGCTGGCTGAATTTGAGGCGCGCAGGAATATTCCATTTGCCATTGACGAAGTGATTTGGGACTATCAGCTGATAGCTGGGGATGATCCCGAAGCAGTCGATATCATGTCAGTGGTGATTAAAGATTCGATCGTCGAGCAGTTCACTTCTGCGGTATCCTCCGTAGGTCTCGAACCTATTCTGGTTGATGTCGCGCCGGTTTGCTGCTATAATACGGCTCGGGCCAATAATCTTGGCCAGGACGAATGTGTGGCCGTGCTCAACATCGGCGGACGCAGTACCAACCTGATTTTTATTGAAGGGGAACGCTTCTTCGCCCGTACCATTCCGATTGCAGGCTACTCGATTACTCAGCAGATTGCCAAGGAGTTCGGGATCGGTTTTCCGGAGGCCGAAGAATTGAAGCGCCACCACGGTTTTGTCTCGCTGGGAGGAGCCTATGCCGAACCAGGCTCGGAGACTGCTGCAAGTGTTTCCAAAATCATCCGTAACGTGATGGCTCGCCTGCATGGCGAAATTTCCCGCTCGATCAGTATTTACAAAGCGCAGCAGAAAGGAACTGCGCCTGCCAAGATGTACTTGACCGGCGGCAGTTCGATTCTGACTTACTGTGATTTGTTTTTCTCGGAGAAACTGGGCATTCCGGTGGAATATTTCAATCCGTTCCCGGTCGTGAATATTCTCCCGGAAGTGGATCGGCAGCGTCTTGGGGAAGTTGCGCATATGTTCAGCGAAACCATTGGTCTTGGTCTTCGTTTTGCCGTCGCCTGCCCGATCGAAGTCAGCTTGCTGCCCAAAAACATTCGCCATCAGCAGCTACTGACGGCAAAAAAGCCGTATTTTGTGGCGGCAATGGTATCCGTTCTGGTTTTGCTGGCGACGATTTGGGTTGGCTTGTCAACGCGTGCGGACGCCACAGAGTACTGTGCCAAGCAATTGGAAACTCTGCGTGGCAAGTATGAACCGAACTTAAATAAAATCGAACAGATGAACTCGAATGCCCAGCAGATGGATGCTCAATGTAGGAAATTGACGGATTTGCTGATGCAGCGGACGGTTTGGCCCATGCTGCTGAATGAACTTTACCGGCTCAAACCGGATGACCTCTGGCTGACTTCGATCAAGCCGATTCTTGGTGAAGTTGTTCCCTACGAGCCTACCTCAGTCGGGCCGGCAACCGTCAGCGGTTCGCCGGAAGAAGGACTTTTCTCATCAGGTGATCCCGGCATGATGTTTGGCGGAGGCGATATGGGCATGGGGGGAGGTGCTTCCGGTGTCGCTGGCCAGATGGTGAAAATTGGCGGTTTGGATATTGAAGGGATGTATGTCGTCCCTAACAGGGGCGCAGCTGGATTTACCGAGATGCCTGAGCAAGTTTTCCCCTTTTCAGTTCCGCACCCGGAAGCCCCGCCCGCTGAACAGTCGGGGCAGGCTGCACAGCAGTTAGGTGCCAGTTCGCCGGAAATTTTGTTTTTGGAACGTTTGCGCGCTTCCCGGCTATTCAGTTCGGATGTGAAAATGACTGCTTTGAAATTATTCAAGCAAAATCCGGATTTTAAGAATGTCGGGAATTTCACCATGCAGGTGAAACTTGAGTTTCAGCTTGAATTCATGCAGTACGGTAGTCGGTGACTAGGGGGCAGGGTGCAGGGGGCAGGGTGCAGGGTCGGACGGGTCGGACGGGTCGGACGGGTCGGACGGGTCGGACGGGTCGGACGGGACACGGATGGCTGATCGGTCGGATCAGCGATGTTGGAATCAGCCCTGAAGGGGCGTGACATACCAGCCCAGGGCAACGCCCTGGGTCGGGGATCACACCATCGGCAAAGCCCTGAAAGGGCGCGACATAATCCCTGTCCAAAATTCTTGCGTGTCAAGCTCGGCTTTACGCAATTGAGTTTGGCTTCCCGAGAATCTTCACAAAAAACAAGAAGTTGGTCGAGTAGTGCAACGGCCTTTTGATCTCAAAAAGCCGTGGAACTTTTTTCAGTAATTTTGGAATTTAGCCTATGGACTTTGTCAAAAAAAATCTTGGCTTGCTGATATGCGGGACAATAAGTTTTATTCTGGCTTGCGTTCTGTTGTTTTTCATGTTCAAGACTGCTGGACGGATGAAAAAACAAAACCAAAAAGTTCAGGAGCAAATGTCCTTCTTCGAACGGGTTGCCCAGCAAGGGTACAAATTGACGGCAGCACAGGGAGCCGAACTGGAAAATCTAGTGCAGGCACAGAAAAACTATGAAGAGGCTGAACGCTTCTATCGCTCGAGCCGCGATTTCCTTGGCAAAAACTATTCAATCGAGCCGGAATTGCCATTGACCAGCCCGGATGCCTTGAAAATGATCAATGAACGAGTCCGCCAGATGACGGATTTTGTGCTGAAAAATGATATCAATTTCCCCGGCCTGGCCAAGGAATTCATGGATATCGTCGCACGCGGCAGTGTCAGCGTTTCCGAGTTTGCGCCGGTTTTCAGACAATTGCTGGTTTATGATTATCTGATCCGGAAGATTGCCGAGGCAGGCATAAAAGAAGTCCGACAACTGGAATTGCCGCTTGGCTTTGCTGTCCAGGAAGAAGATATTTACACCGTAACCCCAATCTGGCTGTCATTCGACTGTGAACAGGAGACCGTACAAAAATTTTTGAACCAGATGACGAACGATCGGAAGATGTTGTTTTATATTAAAAACATCAGCCTGATTGCGCCGGACACGGTGACAGCGGTTGCACAGGATTACCAGAATGCAAATGCGGAGCATACCCGGCAGACCGTTCAAGCAGTCAGCGATACGTCAGGCATGGATATGATGATGATGCCGGGAGAAGACGGGCAGAGGCGCCCTGATACCCAGCGCAGAGTGAACCCTTTCGGGGGGAGGATGACAAATCCGGCAGAACCTGGGGGCGGCGAAACAGTGGCAAGTGCCGCTGTACAAAGCCGTCTCGTTGTCCCTGATCCCAAACGGCAGGACTACCTTGTTTTCGCACGCAAATACGTGACCGCCGAGGTCCGCTTCGATCTTTACGAATTCAAAAAACTTGAAGCAAGATAAGGAAGTGACAGCTTGGAATTTTTGGCTAAACATTATGAGAAGCTGATTTTAGGCGCTTGTCTGCTTTGCCTGATTGGCGGTATTTTTCTCGTCGTCAATGGAGTGACCGGTGAACAGAAACGGCTTGAGGCAACCTTCAGCGATGCAAACTCCAAGGTGGGTGGCAATAAAATATTGCCCGCCTTGGATTTGTCTGGCTTGCAGACAGTGACCGCATCCTTGCAAGACTCACGCACTAGGGTGGCGATTACGGAACCGGTTAAAGATGCCAAAAAAGGCAGCCTTTTGCAGGCAAAACGATATATTCTCTGCAAAAATTTTAAATGTGGCAACTTGATTCATGTAAGGATGGATACATGCATATTTTGCGGCCAGGCTCAGGACCCCTACCGGGACCTGACACCGGAAGATGACACGGACCAGGACGGCATCCCTGACCTCGAGGAACAGCGCTGGGAGTTTCTTAATCATTTGGACCCCTACGACGCGTATTTTGATTATGACGGGGATGGCTTTCTCAATATAGAAGAGTACCAGGCAAAAACCGCCTTGGATGATCCGGATGACTTCCCTCCTCTGGCAATGCTGATGCGCGTCATACAGGTGGCTAAGCGCAAGCTGCCTTTCCAATTTTCCCGTGTGCGCACCCTCGATAGTGAACTCAAAACCAACTGGAAGATCGAGTTCATTGTTGGCCGCAGCACCCGGCTGTCGGTGAAATTCGACGAGGAAATTGTCCCTGGCTATAAAATTATCGCCGTAAATGATGCAAAAGATGCAGTTACAGTTGAAACCAGCGACGGGAAGCGTTATACTATGCCTAGTGGAGAACTTGTCGAGGAGGAAATCCCATCTGCTCACATGCTTTACTTGGCTTCTCGTGACCGCAACAGCCGGAAGTTCTTTCTGAGCCGTAGAATCGGTGAAGATTTTTTCCTTGAAAAAATGAAGGCAGGCGCTCCTCACCGGGAATTTTACCGTGTTCTCAGCGGCACTAGCCGTGATGACTTGATCATTGGCCAGCTGGATGCAGAGAATGGGAAAGTGATCAGGGAATTCAAGGTCAACCCCTTGGATCCTAAAAAGGATTTCATTCCGGAAGTGGAAGGTTCAGGTGCGCAACGCAATGCCAGGGAACCGAGCTTTGATCAGCCAGGCATCTTCAGAAGACGACCACGCCGCTGATGTTTTTTTGTTAAAATTCTTTAATTAATCATAGTTGTTCATAAGGCCTAATCAACCAAAAGGAGGCTTCCGATCCGAAATGCTTTGGGGAGGGAGTCGTAACACACATATGGTAAAAGTAGCGAATAAAATTCAAACCTTGTTTGGCGGCATTTCCCTGTTTTTTCTGTTCTCGTTTATCTGCCTCTTTCAGGTCTCTGCACAGGTCGATAATGCAGATAAAAATGAAGTGGACCTCGAGGCGATCCAGAAACTTGAAAGCAAGTTGAAAAGTGATGAGGAGGCAGTCTCGGGAGGTCTTCCGGAATTGAGTGCCGAGGAGTATCTTGCACGCGCTTCGAAAAGTTATGCCGAGGGCATAACCGCCCTGACGGCAGCTGAAAAAGCTCTTGACGCCAAAAACTTGCAGGAGGCTTCGAGTCAGTGCCAAGCTGCTGACAAGCATTTCGCCAATGTCAATGCGATGATTTTCCGCTTTTTGGGTAAGGCAAGGGAAGCGGAAAAAACAGAAGGCGAGAAACTGATTCGCCAGGTTTCATCGGTCAGCGGACGGATCAGAGCTGTCCGCGGAGCGGTTCTTGCCGCGCAGGAGAAGGCGCGCCGTTCCGAGCTGGTAACTATCGCTGAGAATACCTGCCGGGAAGCCGACGCGGCGATCGAAGATGCCACGAAACTGGTTTTCCAAGCATCGCGGAAATTCAGTGCCGGCAATCTCGAAGAGGCTCATAAATTGTATATAGACGTGAAAAACAAGGCGCGTGAGGCCGCTGGCATGGTCGCAAAGCTGGCGGAGGGTCAGAACGAACGCGCCCGCGATGTTTTGCGGAAGTGTGAAAATTACCGTGTACATGCTTGCATCGAGATCGCGAAAATTTATCGCAT
>JAPXLT010000163.1:0-10493 GCA_033809415.1 Lentisphaeria bacterium | reverse complement strand
TTTTCAAAAAGCCGATGCGCAAGTTACTGGCTTTGAGGTTCTTTCTCATTTTTGAGATTTTTTTTGAACTTTTTGATTTTTCAGTGATGAGAGAGGGAAGCCGGCTTCATGCCGGCGAGCCGCCGGCGCTCCATATCGCCTCCGACGCAACTGCGTAAAGCCGGTCTTGGCACACAAGAATTTTGGACAGGGATTATGTCGCGCCCTTACAGGGCTTTGCCGATGATGTGATCCCTGCCCCAGGGCGTTGCCCTGGGCTGGTATGTCACGCCCCTTCAGGGCTAATTCCAACATCGCTAATCCGACCGATCCGACCGATCTACTTGATCCGACTGATCCGACAGATCGGTCGGAGAAACCAATAGGCCAGATCACAAATCCGCGTGTCATTTCATCCGTCAGAGCAACAACCCCTATAAAAATTTTCGTGTCTTTTCGTGTCTTTTCGTTGTTAAAAAATGGGTTGTGGGCGTTAGCCCGCGCCAAGCCTGTTCGTGTGGTTCGTGGTTAAAAAGTGCACAAGTAACGAATATTGCCAACATTCATACTTACAACAAACGTCAAAAAGGATTCGACCATGAAGACGATACCATCGCATGACGGCATGTTTCGAACCTCGAATTTCTGGAAGTCGGCGGTCTGGCTGATCCTGCCGGTTCTGCTGTTGGCTGCAGTCGGGTGCCGCGCCGTCGCCGAGCCGCCACCAGCGCAATCCCCGGCAGAATTCGCCTTCACCAACGGCGTGTTGACGATACGGACGGATCGCTATGTGGTCACTTGGCAGGATGGCTGCCTGACACAGCTTGCCACGCGCCACAACGGCGGGCGAGCGTTGACGGTGGGCACCAACGCGATGTCCACGCACTGCCTGCCGAACGGCATGGGGTCGTTCCATGAACAAGAAAAGGCGGGCAAGGCACAGCACCGTGCCTTGTGGAGCCATGATCTCAAAAAGGGGCCGCCAAGCTTCCCCGCGCAGCACCCGCCCACTGCGGAAAGCCAAACCACCTGCGTGCCTGTCCAGGACGGCGTGCGGCTGACCTATGCCGGCCTGTCCGGCGATCCCTCGGCCAAACTCATCCAGGAACTGACGGTCGAACCCGGGACGGGCGATCTGGTCATCCGGCAACGGGCCGAAAGCGATCATCCCGGCGTTTTCGGCATCGGCTTCAGCCTGCTGAACCTGGATCGCGACATCGCGTTCGCCCTGCCCTATTTCAGCGGCGTCCGCATCGGCGGTTCCTCCGACCGCCGGGCAAGCGCCTCGGGCTGGGCCTGGCCCGGTTTTTGGAGCGCGGGACTCATCGTCGGCGAAATTCCCGGCGGCGGCAGCTTCATGGTCTTTGCCGACGATCCTAAACTGGGTCCGAAGTACCTCAAGCGCTACGCGCTCGATCATGTGCAGGGGCTGGGATTCGAAGCCTGTGGACAATATCCTTATTCAGACCGAAAACAAATCGAGGTCTGCGCCTGGCGGTTCAATACGTTTGCCGGGTCGTGGATGGAACCGGCGGAACGCTACAAGCAATGGCTGGCTTCGGCCTACGGCTGCAAGCCCAGAAGCGAGCGTTCCCCTGCTTGGTTCAACGACATCGCCCTGTATGTTCCCAGTATCCTGAACTCGAACGCGCTTCAGTGTCTCGGCAATCGCATCGCCCCGAGGCATATCCTGATGAACGCCTATGGTTGGGCGAAGGGTTTCAACCGGAATGCACCGTTCTACCAGCCGCTCGATACCAACCTGGCCGCCACCGCCGCCGGAATACACGCCCTCGGCAGCCGGTATGGCGTGTATGTTTCACATAAGTTGATCGACCGGCATGCCCATCCCGGCCTGGCTCGGCAATACGGATGCCTGCCGGGGGTGGACGCCCTTTCGGGCGATGCCGCCATTCTCGACGATCTCCGCGATCCGGACAAAGAGATCGTGCCGGAGGACGCCAGCAAATACAAAGACAACTACCTGATGGGCATCCATTCCGGCAGCGACACCTGGATCGAGTTCTATTCCGATCTGATGGTCAAATTCCACGAGCAGTATGCGATCGACGTGTTTTACCAGGACTGCGCCGGCTCGAACTATGGCAGTTCCGGACTGATTGACGGGCGGAGCATTCATGAGGGAATGGTGGCCTGCGAGAAACGCATCCGGGAGAAATTGCCCCAGACTGCGACGATTGGCGAGCACTGGAACGAGGTGGTCGTTGCGGCGGGCATGGAACTCGGATCGGGCAGTTACCACTCGTGGTTCAGTCCCGAACACCACCGCTGGCTGGGCGACAGCGCACACCCGTTGCTGGGCTACATCTTCGGCGCATACACGGACCTGGTCATGTACAAAACCCCCATGCTCAGCACGGAACAATTCCACCGCGACCAGAATTTCCTCGAAGTGACCGGATCGATACCAACGTGGCGGGGCGACGTCGCCACCGACAACGGCGAGGCGCGCGTGGTGATTCTCCGGGCGAAGCTGTTCGCCGACGGCTATGCCCCCGACTATCCCGCAGTCTGGGAACCGGAAGCCGTCGCCTATCTGCGCGACCGGCAGGGGCGCGTCGTGAAATATCTGCGCCGCGGCGGCAGTACATTCTGCTACCGCGAGGAAGGCGGACGCGACAGGCTCTACTACGCCCGGATCACGGGACGAAACGCCTGTCCCATGCCGGAGCCGGTTCATATTGTTGGCTGGAACGCCTACGACCGGCAGGGGCCGATTGGCCTGGCACCCAACCGGTGGTACGCCCTGTTCCCCGGTGCGCCCGAACCGGCACCGCTCACGTTCACGCACCTGCCGGAGGCGGTCTGGTTCAACGGCACGCGGACGCACAACGACTACGTGCTTGCCGATCTGGGCGGTACAGGAACCGGCGAACTCGAGGTGCTGACGACGCACCCCCTGGCCGGACAGGAGAAGCCCGGCCGTAGCCAACATGCCGTCGTCGCGCCGGGTTCGCTGTTGCTGCCCTTCCGCGAAGCGCCCGAGATCGAGGTGGGCAAGGTGCTGCCGCTGGATCAATGGACCTTACAGGAAGTGGTCAATGGCCTGGTCACCGGCCCGGCCAGTTGGTGGCGCAAGCCCGCGGACTGGAAACTCGGCGACGTGTCGCATCGCGCATTCAGCATGGAACCGCCGTCGGGTCGAGGCGCGGAGATATCGGCAGATGGCTATTTGCGCTTACCCGCCGATCCCCGCACGGCCCTTGCCTTCAGCATGGGACGCTTGGGCGGCATTGGCGATGGCGTCCACTTCGTGGTACGTGTCAATGGACGGGAAATCTGGCGTGCCTTCAGTGCGGGAGGGAAGCGGTCGTGGACGCCGGTCGTCGTGCCGCTGGGCGCTTATGCCGGCCAGAGCATTCTGTTGAGCCTGGCTATCGACTGCGGCCCTTCGTCTTTCAATACCAGCAACGATCAGTCCTTCTGGGGCGACCCGAAAATCATTTTGCAGACGCCAACCGACACCACCCAGCCGTAAACCGGCAACCCTATAAAAAAATTTCGTGCCTTTTCGTGTGGTTCGTGGTTAAAAAAATCATATTTCAATCTGCCTCGAGCAGGCTCCAGTCAAAAACAATTCCCATAGGCGGATTCGGATCGTTCAACAGCGTATCATACAACGCTGTGCAGTCCGCTGGACTAAGCGTTTTGTGGATCAGCGAAGCGAAGTCGAATCTTCCCGAGGCAAGGAATTTCAGGATAGCATCATAATCATCATGTTCGCTCCACTCGCCGGGACGTGATTCATTGGCTGGGCGATTGCTGGTGTGTGCGCCGATCAGCGTAATGCCCGGCAGATGCACATCCCGATAGAAATCAATCGGACAATCCGGTATCCGGGTACAGCCCAGCAGGGAAATCCGCCCCATCTTGGCGGCATAGCCCAGCGCCTGTTTCAGCGCGGCAGCTTTCCCGGTTACTTCCACCACAGCACTGATCCCCTTCCCATTGGCAGCGGCACGGACTTTTTCGATAAAATCCGGTTCCTGCGGATCAAAGACTGCATCCGCGCCGAGCTTCAGCGCCAGGTCACGCCGTTCCGGTGAAAAATCGCAGCCCAGCAGCGGCGCCGCCCCGGAATATTTCGCCGCCTGCAATGCGATTTGCCCCAGAATGCCCAGACCAGCGATCATCACCGATTCGCCCATCTGGATTTTCAGTTTCCGGACTCCGAGCATCGGGAACGAGGCGATATGCACCAACGCTGCGTCTTTCAGGATGACCCGACTATCAGAAATCTTATGCGCACCAGTCCACACCGGTGCCGCCGGAGTCATCGTATAAGAGCGATGCCCGCCCCACGGCACGATGACGGAATCCCCCACCGCAAAATTCTTCACATCCTTGCCGATCCGAACGACTTCCCCAACCGCGCTGTAGCCGGGATAAAACGGGAAATTCTGTCCTGGGTTGTTGGAATTTCCGGAAATCCAGGCGCATTCCGTGCCGGCGCTGACTGCGCTGTACAGGGTTTTCACCAGAAGATGATCATCCGGCAATTTTCGTTCATCCAGTTCTATGGTTTCCAACGCGACTTTCCCCGCAGTCCGGGCCACGATGACTTTTACTGGAAGCATAGTTTCAATCTCTCCTGTTTGAAATATATCAGCATACAGCTCTTTTAAGGTACCGCCAATTCTTGTCTTTTTTCTCCGACCGATCCGTCGGAGAAACCAATAGGCAGATCACAAATTCGCGTGCCATTCCATCCGTCGAAGCAGCAACCCTATAAAAATTTTCGTACTATCGCCCAACTTCTTCTTTTTTGGAAAAGATTTTTCAGAAAAGCAATCTCCAAGTCATTGGTATATAAGCACTTCTCAGTCTGATTGTGGTGCCTTTACAAGGCACTGCCGTTGGTTGGGTTCCTCACCCCAGACTAAAGTCTGGGGTTAAGCATAGTTAAACGCCTACGGCGTAATGCGTTATGTCAATTCGCTGATCTGTCAGATAAAACAACCAACCAGACCGCAAATCCAAGTGCCGTTTCATCCGTCGAAGCAGCAACCCTATAAAAAATTTTCGTGCTACTATCCTCAAACTTCTTGTTTTTTCAGAAAGATTTTTCTGGAAAGAAATCTCCAAGTCATTGGCATACAGCCCTTTTAAGGTACCGCCAATTCTTGTCTTTTTTCTCCGACCGATCCGACCGATCCGACCGATCCGTCCGATTTGTTGTCCGTGTCCCGTCCGTGTAAAGTCCGTGTAAAGTCCGTGTGGGTTGCGGGCGATCAGCCCACGCCAAGCCTTTTCGTGTGGTTCGTTGTTAAAAAAGCGGTTTCCTGACGGATCATTTGTCTTCGAGTAGTTTTCTGAGTTGATCGGGGTTGAGATCGATCCGGTCGCCTAGTTTCAGTTGCAGGATATCGGTGATGCCGCTTTTAAGTTCGAGAGCGAATGCGGCTGGTTTTTCGCTGGAATAGGTAGGCAATCGCTGATGATACTCGTCGAGGGATTCCTGCGGACCTTGTGGAGCTTCCACCGGCATCTGCCGGATTTTGACGACAACCCCATTCCGGTCAAGAAAGACAATATCCAGGGGTACGAGGGTATTCTTCATCCAGAAAAACATGATTTCCTCATGATCGCGGACAAAGAGCATGCCCTGGTCTTCCTCGAGCGTTTTTCTTCCCATCAGACCAATCTGGTTTTCCGCTTCTGTGAGAGCCAGCTCGATGCGGGCAAAGAACAGATCCCCGATTTGCAACGGCCAGTACTGCGGGCGCTTGCCTTGCTCAGCCAGCAGGCAGGAAAGGCAGCCCAGGGCTATCATGATGATCTTTCTCATTGTTTGAAATACCTTGCCTCGAGCATGATACACAGGCAGTGATAAATTGGCAGGTGGAACTCCTGGATGAGATAGGTTTCAGTTTCCGGGGCATGGATGCAGATATCAGCCAGAGTGCTTAGACGTCCGCCGGATTGTCCGCTCATGCCAATGACTTTCAGACCGCGTTGCTTGGCGACCAATGCGGCGTAGGCAACATTTCGGGCATTACCGGATGTCGAGAAGGCGACGAGGACGTCACCGGGCTGTCCGAGGGCAAAGAGCTGCTGCGCCGGCCCGAGGTCTCCGCCCTGGTCATTGGCGGTTGCGCTGGCGATGGCCGTCTGGCTCATCAGGCAGACAGCACGCAGACCATATTGCAGGCGGTCTGCGAGAAAGGCACCGTCCTCCTTGCCGATCCGTTGCAGTTCCGCACGGTCTTCGTCGGAAAGCGGGCGTTTCAGCAGGAATCCCTTGAGCAGTTCACCGACCATGTGTTCGGCATCCGCCGCGCTGCCGCCATTGCCGCAGGTAAAGATGCAGCCGCCACGGTCATAGCAGTCCGCCAGGACTTCGAAAGCGGAACAGATTTCCTCCCGGCAACTGCTCAATTTCGGATAGCGGGCTATCAAAAGCTCAAGATGCTTCATACTTTCACCTTTTTAACAACGAAAAGACACGAAAAGACACGAAAAATTTTTTCTCACGGAATTTCTAGGAAAATAGGGGCTTTTGTCAGGTTTCGGCAACCAGTGTCAGTCAGGACGGCGACATCCTCTAGGCGGACGCCACCCCATTCGGGATAATATAGCCCCGGTTCGACAGTAACCACGTGGCCGGTTTGCAGGGGAGCTTCATTTCGCAGGCTGAGCGAAGGCGCCTCGTGGACTTCCAAGCCCAGGCCATGCCCGGTGCTGTGGAAAAAGCCTCGCGGAGTCACGCCGCCGCCCATGACAGTTTCAAAACCTCTTTCCTTGAACAGATCGACAACGCCCTGGTGGATATCCTTGCCGGAAACACCCGGTTTGAGCGCTTGCAGCGCATTCTTCTGAGCCTGTTGGACTGCTTTAAAGGCTCGCCATACGTAATCACTTGCCTTTCCTTTGACCCAAGTGCGGGTCAAATCCCCGTGATATCCACTGCGCTTACTGCGTGGAAAAATGTCCAGCGCAATCGGTTCATGGGCGTGAATTGCCCCGGTGCCGACCTGGTGCGGGTCGGCGCCTTGCCTTCCTGGTGCACAAATGGTTCCCTGAGCGATTCCACCGGCGCGGGCGATCTCAGCGTCGATTTCGCCGCGCAGGATTTCGGCAGTAAGGATTTCATTCTGCCAGAACAGCAGATTGTCTTTGCCAATGCGGCTCTGCCGGAGGATGTTTTCCGCACATTGCAGACCGATTTCAGCTAACTGCACAGCTTCCTGAATAGCCGCTATTTCCGCCTCGGTCTTGATGGCTCTTTGCGGTGAAAATGGATTCAGGGTACTGAGACGGATGCGGCGTTTTGTCAGTTTCTGCGCAAGACCAAGCGGAAAATTGTCCGGCACCTGCCAATGATGCACCCCTAGGGAACGTGAAATTGCGCAGATTTGTTCCGAAGCGGAACTGACCGGTACATTGCGCAGTCCAAAGCGGGTTTTCACGTCTTCCGTGCAGATCACTTCCGTGCCGACGCGGCACTCCTTTTGCGCACGTGAGAATTCGAGTGCCGAAACGATGATGGTTCTCTGCCCGGAAACTTCAAACCAGAGAAAGGGGTCCGGGGCAGAGAATCCGGACTCGTAGCGGAGGTCGGCGCAGTTTTCGCTGGCGGCAAAGATCAGGCGGGCATTTTCTTTTGTTTCGGGCATGATTCAGGCTTTCTGTGGGAATTGTTGGCGGTTGATTTTTCGCAAAGCCAAACCGAGATCATGAAAATTCCCAGCGTAATGGCCAGCAGGATATGGTTGCATTGTTCACCGAGGAACAACAGTGAAACGATGACTCCCAAGGGAATTTTCAGGTTGTTTAGCAATGCATAACTACCGGCACTGACTTTGGTGCCGCCGACATTCCACATGAAAAAGCAAAGCCCGGAGGCGATAATCCCCAGATAACCGAGCAGCATCCATTGTTTGACAGTGATTTTTGGCAGATCGTTCCACCCCCCAGTGCAGAGGCTGACTATGAGCGTAAACAGAGTTGCGCCCAAGTAGATAACACTGAAGCAAGCACGGTTATCCCAATGCGGTGAAGACAGAGCCAGTTTGCGGTAGTAGATCTGACCGGCGGCAAAGGCCAGATTCGAAAGTTGCAGCAGGAAGACGCCCTTCCAGCTGAATTCCAGAGGATCGCCCTGATATTGCAATAGCCAGGCGCCAAGTACGCCGGCCAGAGCGGCACCCCAGAACAGCGGAGTATTGCGCCGCGCCAGAAGAAGATCAAAGAAGACGACATAAAGCGGAGTCGTCGCAGTCAGCAGCACCAGCATATAGGCCGGCAAGTAGGAAAAGGAAGATATGTAAGCCGAATACATCAGCCCGAATTGCACGGCGCCAATACACAGAAGACGCCAGAATAACCCCCGGGTCAGTTTGCCGATCCGGAAAAAAGGCAGAAAGACCAGCCATGCCAGAAAAAGCCTCAGGAAAGCGACTAGGTTGGCATCAAGCGCAGTGAGGTTTCCTTTGATGATGACAAAAGAAAAACTCCAAATCAAAGAAACGATAAGTAAATACAGCATAGTAGAGGGGGCAGGGTCTACAAGCAAATTTCGTGTCTGTTCGTGTCTTTTCGTTGTTAAAAATGATCAGAGGATGCAGCTTGCGATGGAGAAATAGACGAGCAAGGAGAAGGCATCGACGATGGTGGTGATCAAGGGGCTTGCCATCAATGCCGGGTCGAATTTGCAGAGTCTGGCAAGCATGGGCAGGCAGCAACCGATGGTTTTAGCAAAGATGACAGTGATAAAAAGAGCCAGAGTGACGACTATGTCAATTTTATAACCGGCTTTGGTAAACAGCATGATACGGACCAGATTCACAAGACTCAATGCAAGCCCGACAATCACTCCGACACGGATTTCCTTCCAAAGAACGGTGGTCCAGTCCTTCAATTCAATCTCCCCCACCGCCATGCCTCGAATGATCAGCGTAGAAGACTGCGCACCGCAATTGCCACCGGTATCCATCAGCATTGGAATGAACACCGTAAGTATCACCACACCACGCAACATCTCCTCAAAACGCCCGATAATGGAACCTGTGAACGTAGCCGAGATCATCAGTATCATCAGCCAGACAATGCGGTTGCGCGAAAGACGCCATATGCTCGTTTTCAGATATTCATCCTCGGAGGGATGCAGGGCGGCCATGATTTCAATATCTTCAGTATATTCCGCCTCGATGACGTCAACGATATCGTCAATGGTGATGATTCCGACAATCCGATTCTCCCTGTCTACCACCGGCATCGCCAGCAGGTCGTATTCCTGGAATTTTTTTGCGACGGTTTCCTGGTCTTCGGAGGTGTGCACGCAGATGACTGGGGAATTCATGATTTCGGAAATCAGGCAGTCGTTGTCATTGAGCAGGATGCTGCGCAGGGATACTGCTCCGGTGAGATGTCGGCTTTGGTCGGTTGCATAACAGGTATAAATCGTCTCTTTGTCAACGCCGGATTTGCGGATGATTTCCAGCGCCTGCTGGCAGGTCATTGTCTCGAACAAGCCAACGAACTCGACGGTCATCAGGCTGCCGGCGCTGTTTTCCGGGTATTTGAGAAAGCTGTTGATCAGGTTTCTGGTCTCGGGGCTGGTGTTATTGATGATCGCACGCACCATGTTCGAGGGCAGTTCTTCGAGCAGGTCAACTGCGTCATCGATAAACATTTCATCGATCAGCTCGCGGACTTCCTGGGCCGTGATCGTTTCGACAATATGCTGGTGCAGACTGCTGTCCAGATAAGTGAATACCGCAGCGGCAAGGTCCTTCGGCATCAGACGGAAAACCATCAGCATCTCGCCACGCTCCATCTGCTCGAGCTCCCGAGCCAGATCAACCGGATTCATCTCTACCAGATGCGCCTGCAAGGCACTGTAATTGCCATGATGAAGAAAATCGTGTAATGAAGACATAGGGAAACTCCCTTAAATTTTCGCTAACAAACCCATTTTTTGTCCACGGAAAGCACGGAAAGCGCGGCGTGGGCTGCCACCCACAACCCACACGGACTTTACACGGACGGGACACGGACTTTACACGGACGGGACACGGACTTTACACGGACGGGACACGGATAGCTGACCGGTCGGATTGGTCGGATCGGCACAATGCTTTGCGCCGTAGGCGCTTAACCATGCTTAACCCCAGGTTTTAACCTGGGGTGAGGGAACCCCCAAAGACAGTGCCTTGTAAAGGCACTACAATCATTCGGATCAATCGGACAAGCGATTGTGTGCCAAAGACCTGGAGATTGTTTTTCAGAAAAATCTTGCACAAAAAAGAAGAAGTTGGGCAATAGTGTACAGAAATTTTGTAGGGTTGCTGCTCTGACGGATGAGCTTGCTCTGGCAA
The DNA here is from genome assembly GCA_033809415.1 of Lentisphaeria bacterium. Classification (GTDB taxonomy): domain Bacteria; phylum Verrucomicrobiota; class Lentisphaeria; order Oligosphaerales; family Oligosphaeraceae; genus JAQVUB01. The sequence goes on along the minus strand of JAPXLT010000163.1, from coordinate 174 downwards.
AATTCTCAACATACCCTGTCCCCTGCACCCTGTCCCCTGCACCCTGTCCCCTGCACCCTGTCCCCTGCACCCTGTCCCCCGCACCCTGTCCCCTGCACCCTGCACCCTGCACCCTGTCCCCCGCACCCTGTCCCCTGCACCCTGCACCCTGCACCCTGTCCCCCGCACCCTGTC
>JAPXLT010000162.1:0-10496 GCA_033809415.1 Lentisphaeria bacterium | reverse complement strand
CTTAAAAATATGCTTGCAGCAGCTGATCGATTTGATTCGAGAGAGTTATTCCGTTGAATATTTCTGTTGAGCGCGGCTTTTGTGTCCAGAGTTGCGGCAATCGAGCGGCGAGCGAATCGCTTTCTCCGGCGTTAAAGGTCAGCATTTGATCGGAGATGCGGTTGGCCGGGATATCGCTGGCCAGCACCGGCAATCCAGCCGCGAGGCATTCCAGCAGTGCATAGGAGCGCCCTTCATAGCGGGAAGGAAGGATGACCTGATCGAAGGCCAACAATTTGCGCCAGAGGGCAGGAATCGTACCACAAAACCGCAATCTAGGCAGCAGGTCGAGTTCTCCGGCCAACGACTGCAATGCAGATTTTTCCGGACCTTCGCCACAGAGATAAAATACAGGAGCAGGGTCTGGCAACGGACATTTTGCCAAGGCGTACAGCAGTATATCCAGACCTTTCTGCCAAGCAAGACGACAAGGCACCAGAACTGCGTGTTCGAGGGAAGCAATGCCAAGTTCCCGGCGGGCCTCCTCGCGGGATAGCAATTGCTGCGCGAAGCCCTCAGGAAGAGCGTTTTCCGCAAGAAATAATTTTTCGTCGGGCAAGCTCAGTTGCTTGGCCTCGGCCAGTTCTTCCCTGCCAACCAGGATATACCCATCGGTTTTCCGCGCAAGGATTTTCTCGAGGCGGGGCATCAACGCTTTTCGCCAGAGGGGCTGCCCATCATGGAAGCCGAAAGCATGCGGTGAATAAAGAACCCGGGTGCCGGCAGGAGCGGAAAGCAGCATGCGCCCCAATAGCCCGGCCCAGCCAGCATGCAAATGCAGGCAGCGCGGACGATATTGCCGCAACATGCCCCGTAGCCGAAGACGCACCCGCCATAGAACCCCAGGAGAAAGCCCCCCATGCAACTCGAGCCATTCAACCGGACAGCCAGACGACACAAGCCGTCCCCGAAGCACCGCAAAATCCGCATCGCTTCTCCCGGAAAAGGCGAACAGGCCGCAACGCAGGCCGCGTTCCGCCAGAGCCGGCAAGATCAGCTCGAGATGGCGGCGCACTCCAGCACTGCAAGCTTCCGTCACCTGCAAGACATCAAGACGCTCATCATCTGCACTCGTCATCATCAAGCCCCCGCAGAAATATGCAAAAAAAAGTAATGGGGCAGTAAGGGAAATAGAGGACAGATGCATGGCGCACAGACGCAAGAGCTTGCGCCGTAGGCGCTTAACCATGCTTAACCCCAGGCTTTAGCCTGGGGTAAGATGCCCCCAAAATCAGGGCGCCTCGTAGAGGCGCTACAGAAAACCGCCCCATTATGTAGACAATCTGAGTCCTTCCGCTCATTCATAGAGGGTCAGCCGCAGAAAACGGGTAATCTGCAGAATTCGTTTTTTGCCGGCGTAGATATTCCGCCCGTAGGTTTCCGGATAAGTCAGGGCAATTTTGAAAGTTCCGATGGAAATCAGGAAAAAGAGGCTGAACAGGCATAGCCAGGCGGAGGTGGGATAGACCAGGCCTCCCTCCGGCGTGATCGTCGCCCTGCCTTGGAAGGCATCCAGCACCATCCCTGACAGACTACCGAAAATGGCGACCATAATATAGGCGCCGAAGTTGGTGATGCCTACTGCCACTCCAGTTGCTGCGGGGGGATTGGTCTCCCGTGAAAGGGCATTGGTGATCGGGCTGAAGCCGCTGGTCAAGCTGATGATCAGAAAGGTGACAATGAAATATCCGCCCCAGCCGGGTTTGGAGCCTTTCAACAGTAGCCCTGCCACCAGCATGGCACAGCCCAGCAATGGCAGAAAATTCAGAAAGCGAAAGTACGGCCTGCGCAAATTGCCGGTATAACTGCACAACACACCGACAACCTGGTTCAGAATCGCGGACAAAATCACCATCAGCGTACAACAGAAAGCCGCCGTGCCGGGACGCACCCCGCCAACATCCTCGAGAAACTTTTTCCCGACGACCGTCAGGATAACATAATAGAGGGAAAAATTGATGGCAAAGGAAAAGAGGATTTTTAGGTTATTCAGGTTTCGGAAACCGTACAGATAGGGTTTGAAGCTGATTGGCTCGTCGGCCACCTTGGGATGCGCGGCTTTTTTCCAGATGCAGGCAATCAGCAGCGTGGGCAGCGCTCCTGCCAAGCCGATGGCCAGCAGGCAGGGTCGCCAGCCTAGCAGGCTAGCACCCTTGGCCAGCGGGAAGGTTCCCACCACTCCGCCCAAGTAGCCCAGAAAGATCACCAGCCCCATGACGGCAGTAAAATTGTCGCTGTACAGCCGATCGCACTCCTTGACCATGCTCAGATAAGCCGCACCGCAACCCAGCCCGACCAGCATCCGGCTCATCAACAGCATGGCATGTGAATCGGACAGCGGAAAGAGAATTCCGCCGACGGTCATCAGAACCGCGCCCGCTCCCAGCACCCGCATGCCGCCGTACTTGTCAACCAGCAACCCGACCAGCAGCTGCGTCACTGCATACACATACATGAAAACAGCACCCAAGTTCGCCACCTGGGTCGCTGAAATCTGAAGGTCTGACTGCAACTCATTGAAAATCTGCCCCGGCACTGCAACACGCTGGATATTGACAACAAAGTAAATGACGATGCCGAGAGCAAACAACAGGACAGCATAGCGGCGCTCACGCGGAGACAGCGCCCGGACACTGTCCTTCGTTTGCGCCGAGGCATCCGGTACCAGTATTTCAGAAGGGGCGTCAAGCATCAGCAGATTTCTTTCAAAAAAAAACCAGCTCCTCTCGATCAGGAGCTGGCAACTCGATAAAACTTTAAAAATCCATTATTCTTCGCCACCAGGTTTGATGACGACCTTGCCCTCGGCAATCTCGAGCAGCGCAATATCCAGATTCGAGCGGGTGTCATCCGGCAAAGTAGGTACCAGACGCCGGTTCCCCTTCGAAAGCTGAAGCGCCCGCTTCGCCACCCCATTGATGAATAAACGCACATCCTTGACTTGAGTCCGGGCACGAGCCAAATACTCTTCATTCATGGGTAAACCTCACAATTAGACTAAAAAAATGGTTGCTTCCCACCACAGCAAAAAATAAAAAGTGAAAACTAATATAATGCCTAAAACGACTTTTACAATAAAATGATAAAACGAACTTGACGCACACAACTCATTTTTTAACAACGAAAAAACACGAAAAGGCACGAAAATTTTATAGGGGTTGCTGCTTCGACGGATGGAATGGCACGCGAGTTTACAGTTTGCTTTGTTTTCTCCGATTGCTTGGCGTTCTTGGCGGTTGCTTCCTCGTCATTGAACCGCCAAGACGCCAAGACGCCAAGAAGGCAAGGTCGGCTTTATGGAGTTATATCGTCGGTGTTGGGTACAAAGCGTTAAGTTAAGAACATTTGGGGACAGGGTGCGGGGTGGATAGTCCACGCTGTCAGACACACACGCAACTGTCTCCCCGCGCGCCCGGCGATTTGGCATCATTTCTCGAGGTAGAATGGCGTTGAGCAGCAGATCCAGTAAGGATTCGGGCCTTCGATTTCAACTCGAACGAAACCTTGCAACTCCAGTGTCCGCAAAGGAAGCTCGATTTTCACGGATTGCGTATTCGCTTCCTGAGAATAGATAAGGGCTGCGCCGGAATACACACGTATTTTCCGGATTTCCCGTTCCCTTAGTTTTGCGGAAATACGGAGTGTTCCGGCAGTAGCTTCTGTCAAGCTTACGGCATTGCCTGGGATATGATTATTCAACATGATGTCGGCCTGATCAAACCCTGCGGCAGCGATGGTATGTCCGGCACGAAGCGCCTTTACAACGCTGTCCCGGCAGGGGCGTTCTCCATTTAGATAAATAAAATTGACCGCTGGATTATCATACATTTTGCGGGTGCCAAACAGGTCTACTGCATTCAAAATACCAATCCTGCGCCCGGAAAGCCAGTATTTTTCAACATCGGTTCCCACTAGAGACTGCATCCGCTCGACGTCCACGATATCGTAATCATATTCATACCAGTAGTTGACAAATGGATGTGTTGCACAGGCGACCCCATTACTCTGGTGAATATAATCAATAGCCTCCTTCAAATAGGCATCTACTTGTGCATCTGAAAAGAGGCTTCTCGTGTACTTTAAAGTGTAGCTATCCGGGTCCACTCCAATGGAAAGCATATGATATACCGCGTGGCCGATATGGTCATACTTGTCATTCCAGTTGAACGGGTGGTATTCCTGTCCGTCTAGAAAGAGCACGTGGTCATCGGAAAATCTTTTTGTATCAAGCTTTCCTTCATACGGTGCATTATCCTTAAGTGACAATGCGCAGATATCATATCCCATATAACGCATCAGAGCATTGATGGTTCCGGGAGACGCATCGCATCCATACCAGTCCAAGGAATGCATATGCGTTGTCAGTTTATAGTTTTTCTTCAGCGGAAGTTCCTTTGGGGCATCTTCAGCAACCGTTTCCTTTTCTCCTTGCTTGAAGCGTTCAAAATATGCCAGGAGGTTTGGCAGATATTTCTTCCAAAATGCGAAGCAACGCTCTGCTTCCGGTGATTTCATTTCCGGAAACAGAATCTGATTCAGGAAAAACATGCCCTTACCATAAACGCTGCGGAGAATCAGGGCGCCATCACGCACCCCAGGGTCCATAAAGGAGCCGAGAACATCCCATTTTTCATTGGCAAGATAGCAAGATTCCGCCGCTGTTCGAACCGTTTCCATCGATTCCTTTTCTGTAGGCATCCGGAGAATTCGGAAAGAATGAGCCGCGATGCGCCAGTTCAGCATTTCATCCGGAGTGATCTTGTTCGGCTCTGAAAACAGACGTTGCCCGTCCGGTTCAATCCATGGCATCAGATAAGTCATATAACAATCGGTATCGTTAGTAAATTCGGCGCCTTCCGCGGCATCACTGCAGATTGTCGGGAAATACCGATGAATCAATTGAATATATCCAACTTCCTTTGGAAGGAAGCAAGGCGCCCAACGCTGATAATCCTGGTGTAGGAATAAGAGGATGCCACCACGTTTGACCCATTCATGAATATAGATTTCATCGTTTTCAATATAGTCATTGAAGCCATTCTGCTCGATCAGAACGACATCATACTTTTCCAGGTATCCATCGTGTGTATAATCTATTTTCTCCACCGGGATTCCACATTCCTGCATAAATTCCACGAAACGGTAGGGTGGCTGATTCCAGTGGGCAAAATATCCGATTTTCAACATTTTCTTCCCTAAATTTTCCTTGCTTTATCCGTTCTCGACTGGTCGGAGCAAGTCTGAACAATTCTTTTTCTTGTTCTGTCCTCGACAGCAGACCTTTACCCCGTAGCTCCGCAATTATTTTTCAGGCAACTGTTTCTTGAAAAGATCATAGATTTCTTTCAATTGTTGTTGTGTCAGCTCTTTATTCAAAATAACGACTTCATCAAGAATAACCTGCGCGGGGATTTCGGCTTTTCCGAATCCTAGGCGAATCTCGCCACAGGCTCCTGTCATAGGTGCTTGCAAAGCAGAATATTGCATATTTCCGCCATTCAAAGAGGCGGCAAACGAACCAGGCTTCCAGGTGACGGCGATCATCTGCCACTCGCCAGGCTTCCAGGTCTCGGCTTTCAGTCTTTCATCAATGACACAATTGACATGTGGTATTTTTGATCCATGGGCATACTGCACATAGGAATTCAGCGGGGCTTTTCCCCAAGGCTGCCCGCCCATTTTCCCGGAAAACAGAGTGTAGCTGCCCTCCCCGCCAGTCATTGCAACGGCAAGGAATCCCGGCTCTTTTCCATTCTCCGGCTTTTCCGTCATTGTCGCTTCCGGGGCGACCAAGTAAATCAGTGTTCCTGATGCTGCAAGGTCTGCATTCTCCCCACCACGATAATGCAGCATCCCTCTCCGAAGCGCCTTTCCGGAAACCCCCGGCACGAAATCTGGGGTTCCTGTACTGCGAAACGGGGTTCCCTCTCCAGCAGACAGCACAGCATTCGGCGTTTCATCAAAATTCACGTAAAACGTAACATCATCCGCATGTTTGTCCAAAACTGGGTTGTTGAATTCTGCATAAACGCTAGCGATCCCTGCCAAGAGAAGGATGACTGTGTTGCTGAAAATATTTTTCATGTTCATCCCATCATTTTTTATTTTGTTGTTTCCAAGTCAAGAAAGATCAAATCATATTTCGGAAGACGAAATTGAACTTTTCCGTCTTTCACGGGCATCTCTTTTCCCGTTTCCACATCCAATGCTTTCGCGATTTCCTTTCCTTGGATGCCGATTTCAAAATCAGCATCATTGCAGTAACTGCAAACCAGAAGCTGTGCCTGATTCCCTTTCTCGAGGTACACGGATGTGGTGGCATCTCCACCTTTGACCTCAACCGGAAAATCCTCCTTCCAGTAGTTGAAGACTTTCACGACAGGCGTGCCATAGCCGAAATCAAACATTTTTTCCAGCAGGTTCCAGTACACGTCAACATCCGGACGCGCCCAGCGAAGCTCATGCGTCAGCGTAACGCCGGCACCGGTACGTTTGCAGAACCGGGTTTCATCATCAGTTCCGTAAATTTTGCCGAGAACACACGGCAAGCAGCCGGACTGATAACCGATCGTGAGGGTCCGGATGTATTCTTTCGTATAGCGCTCCTGGAATGGCGCAAAGCCGTCATTATCTTCCCAGTCAAGCTGTTGTTGGGCAAAGGAGAGCGTCGGAGTCAGCATGGTATTGGTCATATGCACCATGTTATCTGGTTGCACGCCGCGCTCCAGCTGAAAAACAGCCGCCCTGCGGATCAGCTCTCGCATGCCGTCAATTTCCATTGATGGCTGGATTCGTCCATCCGGCATACGATAAGACTGCGTGACCCCATCCTGTGCATAACAGGAAACCAAGAAAACATTATCCCAATAGAGCTGTTCGATGATGCCGGCATCATACAGGTTTTTATATCCCCAAATCAGATAATCCCGAAAGGTTTCCGTCGGCACCGCGCTGTATGCAAGTCCCGTATTCAAAGGAACATTGCTAACGCGGAATTCGTTGAATTCCTCTCTCAACCACTCATCCATGAAAGTCGCAGTCTCGGCCCGGTCAATCCGCAATCCCCGCGGATTCGTATAGAGCATGATTCGAGCATCCGACTGATAAGTCTGCTTCATTACGTGGAGGAAATAGGACACTTCCCTGCGGTAGGTCGTGCGCATCTCTTTGTTTGGATAGCCTTCCACCCACTGGTCCAAAAATCCATCCGGAATGACGCCGGTTCTTCTGATCTCTTTTGCGGCTTTCCATAAGCTGTAGTCATTCAGCCGAGGTTCATAATCATTGACAAAGGTTCCGCGCCCCATATCCCCGCCGCAGAAGAGTGTCCTTTCTTTGAAATACTTCTGAATTGTTTTATTGCGGAATGTCTGGTTCCACGTTACCATGGCTCGCCAGTTATCCGGCATCGGCTTGACCGGAGTTGCCTGTAATCCGAAACGGATTTCTCCGACTTTTGTGTTTGCCGGGACATTCGACATGAAATTCCAGATCATCTCAATCGTGCCGTTTTTCCGGTATAGTTCCTGCGACGGCACGTTTGCACTGTGCACCCATCCTTTGTCGCTGTCTGCAAAGAATGAAAGTCCGGGGCCTTCTTTACCGACCCAAATGTAAGGGACAAAATCATTTTGAATTTCTCCCCGTGCAGCATCTCCGGATTTCCAGATCAGCCCGTTTCCCTTTGGCATGGCGCCGCCATTATTGAAGCGCAGGCCATCGGTACAAGCGTGATACAAGGGAACCATCCGTTCCGGAAACGCCGCTTTCAACCTGAGGTTTTCAATCGGTTCAGCGCAAGGTTGAAGCTGGAAGGAATACCAAGTCACACCGTCGTATGCGATCATGCATGTTGCCTTTGCCTGCACAGGCCCGGCTTGCCAACCCGCCTCCACAACCGCTTCAAAATCATCCTGTTTCACAAAGCGGAATGCCGTTGATTTTGCCAGATACGTTTCCCCATGGATCGTCGCTTCGAGGACGATTCCACCTGGTTCGAGCAATTCCTCACCGTCCGCTTCGATGGCTTGGAACAAACCGGTTCCGCTCATCGTCATGCTGCGGAGAATCACATCAACGACCTTCCCATCCTTCACTTGCAGCGCTGTGAACGGAGGAACTAGACGCTTGGACTGTCCGAGCTGATTGCCTTCCCATGCAAAAATCTTCCGCTCAAAAGGAATCACTATTGGAGCATACCCCAGACCATCGGTGATCAGACTCATCTTGTAGGTTCCCGCCGGATTCTTTGCCGCCGTGTATTCCTTCAAATCCGGCAACTGGACAAGCATTTCTGACAGCCGTTCCTCATCCGGCTTGGGCACCGGATAGGTTCCAATTTTCTGTCCGGCAGCCGTAGCAATTTCCACATGGGCACTTTTCAGTTGATCCAGCTTTGTCTCCGCTTTGAAATTCACTTGTATTCGCATTTTATTTGTCGAGGGATAGAATGCGATTCTCGGTATTACAAGAACTGCCGAGGCGTCCTTCTTGGCAAAGAAATCCCCTTTCTGTCCTTGATACCATGCAATGGCACGGTGGTAAAAAACAGTCTTTTTATCCGGGGAAAACACGGTCAGTTTAGTCGAGACCAGTTCATCACCCAGCACCTGTGGGATCGGCATCGGAATCACCTTGGATTCTCCAGGATTCAGCGACACCTGCAAATTTCCGGAACTCGGCTGAGACCTTTCCAGAACGTGCCGATATTCCGCAAGATATGTCTGTTTTATGGCCGATGTGTTCGTAATCCGAAATTGTGGATCCGGTTTTCTCTCTGTCTTGGTTACAACCCTGAAGAAATCCACAGCAGGAGCATCTGGAAGCAAATAGACACGCGGCAGTTTTTCCGTTGAAAAGAAAGCCGCCCGCATCTGGCACCAGGTGGATTGAATACACCCGTCGTAATACTTCGGATCGAGATTTCTCCAGTTGCGGCAGACCCGCAGCCCGATTGCCTGACCGGGAGACAGTTGCTCGATACCGAACTGTTGCAGTGGCAAATCCAGTTGAAATTTCCACGTTTCGCCTTTATAATCGCTCTTGACTGTTCTTTCCGGCACCCAAGGCACGAATGTCCCGTTTTCACGGCATTTGGAATAAACGGCCCCTTTCCCATTCACAAAAAGATGGTAGATTTTCGTGTCATCTTCCGGATTCGGTACAACAATAATTTCATAGCAGTCATCCTTGAATACAAGGGCACCCCCGGACGGCGGATTCACACGTGCGAGCAATCCTTTTGACCCGAGTTCCGACTCTGCCTTGATCCGCAGTGTTTTCCCATCGGTGGATAATTGTAGATGGCAGTCGGCCGGAGCAAGCGGCATCGGCTTGGCGACATCAGTTGTCAGCTGACAGAATCCATTGAACCCGGAACATACGTTCAGTCCTGGGTCGGGATGCAAAGACATGAGCGGCGGCTCCGTAAAGTTTTCTACTGGCGCTGCAAGCAGCGACAACGCAAGTATTCCGATAGCCATGCCGATCCAAGTCGTTTTCATAGATATTCCTTCTTGGTAAGAACTTATATTAATAGACCGCATAAAAATATTCTTTATAATCGGACCAGTATTTACTTGTCCAGACTGTATACCGCTGCCGCCCGATTCGCTCGCAGTGCCCATCCACAAACAGAAGGTTGACACCATTATTGTGGCGCATCATGACCCCGGATGGAATAATTGGATGGATGTATACAACAGACAATGCACAGCCACCATTGCCATTGATCGGAACATAGCTTCCGACGTGTTTGCCTGCACCGTCGGCGGAGTAGATCAGGGAGCTGGGCTTTTTGATGCGTACAAGGTTGATGCTTTCTTTGAAAAATCCATTTGCCACGTCCGGGGAGAGTTTCTGTCCCGTGATATTGATCCCTATGTTCATAGCTCCCTCTTTCCCAGTCCCACCCTCGCCGGAACGCAGAGCCAAGCCCGGAGCCGGGGAATCAGGACAAAGCCACAAATCATAGTTGTTGCAGAACAAATACAGTTTCTGGTGCCAAAAAGCAGGGTTGTCTGTCTCTGTCCACCAGGCGGGAAGAAAATCGTCATAGCTAGATTCATACATGTGCAAGGCAATCCCGATCTGCTTGAGATTGGAAATGCACTGCATCCCGCGAGCCCTTTGCCGAGCAGAACTCAATGCAGGCAGAAGCATCGACGCAAGAATAGCAATGATCGCGATGACGACCAGCAGCTCTATTAAAGTAAACGAGACGAAATGACGAAACTTTGTTTTCCCATATTTTGTTCTGTTTTTCATAAAACGATTCCTTATCTTGTGTTTCCTTTTTTGTAGCCCCTCACAAACTTTCTGCTTTAGTTGAACCACACACTACGCATCCCAGTTCCTTCCTTAACTGTTTCGTGCACGATAAGAGTAATTCGCTCTCTGGTTGGGTAGGGCTTGGAGGCTGTCTGAACCACGGCGAAAACATAGTGCCGGAAAAACGG
>JAPXLT010000161.1:0-10523 GCA_033809415.1 Lentisphaeria bacterium | reverse complement strand
GGGATGTTGTTTTGACGACTGAGCTTGCAAGCGAAATTTCGGCCTGGTTTGTTGTTTCCTCCGATTGCTTGGCGTTCTTGGCGTCTTGGCGGTTCAATGACAAGGAAGCAAGCGCCAAGAACGCCAAGGTCGGCTTTACGGAGTTGTATCGTCTGATCGGCATAATACTTTGCGCCGCAGGAGCTTAAAATTATGCTTAGCCATTTCGCCGTGATGCTGAAGTTTTGCTTTAGTGCCACTCTTTCACTTTCCCTTTCGTATCAGGCTGACACGGCGGATTTCACCGGGAAGCAAGGTTAGATAATCATCAGAAAAAAATGCATTGGCGGTATCAGGCGCCCCTTTCAGCGTGGCAAGCCGCACGCAAAGAGCGCAGTGTTTTCCCTTGTTTTCAACCCGGTATGCATCGTTTTTCTCCTGCACAATGCTCACTTCCGCGCTGCGGCTGAAAAACGCCGTGAAATCAGGGGAGCCGTAAAGTCGGGTTGCGGAAGCAATTCCCGGAATTTCCATCCGGACGACGAGGACGTCCCCGCCAGGCACCTTCTCCTTCAGGCGCAGGAGGGTCTGGGTTCCGGCGGTCAGGGCAAGGCGCTTCCGTTTTTGCAGCAGCAGCTGCCCGGCGGCAGTCCACAGGGAGAGCCGGGCTTCCACGGTACGGTCGGATGTCGCATGGGGCGCGACGGTGCAATTCCACTCGGCTTGCAGGACGCCGTCCGGAATGCACCAGCTGTTGTCCTTGAGGGAGAGCAGCACGGGTGCGCTGGCCTGTTTCAGGGCATGGAGCGCCTGCTTGGGAACCCCGTAATAGTCCACAATGCTCCAGGCGCAGGTCGGCCAGGGCTCGTTGTATTGCCAGAAAATGCTTCCGGAACTTGCCGGGAAAAGCCTTCTGTAGTGCTCAGTCATGTAGAGGGCGACGTCGGCCTGCGCCAACAGGGTGGCATTGCAAAACTGCTCCGTGGTCTCCACCTTGAATTTCTGGAGCTGGACATCAAAGGCATAGACAGGGCGCAAGCGTGCCGGGTTCAGGAAATGGTACTGGAGCGACTGCCCCTCCCGCGCCTGGCATTCCGCCTCCGGAATGAACCGCCGCAGGCTTTCGTAGACCGGCATTGCATTGCAGCCGTACTCCGATGCAAGTTGGCGGAAATGGGCATTGTAGGAAGAATGCTCCTGGAAATTCCATGGGCCATGCGGGCGTTCCCCCGGCCGGGAAAGGTCCGGGCTCGAGACATGGTACGGGAGTCCAGGAGTCATCTCCTTGGCGACCTCCCCATACATCTTCAAAAGCGGGGCGTCCGGGATTTCCCCGTAGTACTGCATTTCGTTTCCGCCACAGACCAGCGAGAGGCAGACATGCCGGCGGAGGCGGCGAAGAACAGAACGTGCCTCCCGTTCCTTGAACGCCACGTACTCCGAATCATTTTTCGGGGAGTTGCTGCATGCGTGGTAGAACTCGTGCCAGACCAGGATGCCATGACGGTCGCATGCCTCATAGAACGAATCTTTCTCGAGCTGGCCGCCACCCCACATGCGGAAGAGGTTGATCCCTGCATTGGCTGCCTGGGCCACCAGAAATTGGTAGTCCTCCGCGGTAAGCCGGGAAGGCATCAGGTCCGGGGGAACCCAATTGACGCCGTTGATGAATATTTCCTGGCCGTTGATCACAAACAGCAGGGGATGGGCGTCTTCGGGGGCGTCGGGATTCCGTTTCATCGACACTTCCTTGAAGCCGACTTCCCGGCGCACGACTTCCTCCCCAGCCAGGCAAATCTTCAATTCATAGAGGAAAGGCTCCCCAAGACCATTGGGCATCCAGCGGCGCAAACCAGGCACTTGCAACTGAAATTCCGCTTCATTGTGCCCCCCACGCAGGGAAAGGCTCTTTTTCAAAATCACTTCCTTGCCTTGTCCTTTGGGAGGAACCAAGGCTACTTCCAGTGGCAGCCGCTTTTCTTCAAAACGGGATTCGATGGCCAGGGACAAGGAGACAAGCTCCCCGGAAAATGAAGTATGCCAGTCCTTGAGACGAACCTTTTCATAGGAGGAGAGGATGACGTCGTCCCAAATGCCTGTCGGGACAAATTTCCGGGACCAGTCCCAGCCAAAGCCAAGTTGGGTGCGATGATACTTGGCAAAATCGGCCGGTACATGGTCATAATGATTAGACCCTCCCTGGGGAGCAGGCAGAAAGCTGACGGCAATCAGATTCTCCTCGCCGAATTTCACCCATTCCGTGATGTCCCAGCCGCAGGGCACAAAGGCGCCCCGGTGCGTTCCCAGATAGACGCCATTCAGGAAAAAAGTCGCTTCGTAATCAATCCCCGCAAAGTCGATGCGGATGCGCCGTCCAAGCCACTGTTTTGGCACTGTAAACCGCTTGCGGAAAGACCATGCCGCTTTTTCCGCCCAGACGCTGCGTTCCAGGTTTCGCCCATAATACGGCTCCTCGATCTGTTGATTTTCCAAAAGGAAAGTCCGGTCACATCCTGGCACCGTTCCTTTCAGGGCGCCCGGCGCCTCGGCACCGGAAAGAAAGCCGGAACTCCGGGCGGAGTCCATCAGCATATTCTCCAGCCTGCGGGGACGCCCGCTCCAATCATAAAACTGTTCGTCAGAAAGAAAATACTGAGCTTCCCAATCCGAACCATTTAACGTCACAAAATTGCTGTCGTTTTCCATTTTCTTGATTCCTGATCACAGTCATCCCATCGAGTGAAAGCAAAAGTGGTTTTTTGAAGCCTATGAGATGACTTTTGAACAACGAAATGCCCGAAAAGACACGAAAAAATTTCATGGAAATGGCTTTTTCTGCGAGAACAAGTCGTATTTTCCATGAAATTTTTTCGTGTCCATTCGTGTTTTTAGTTGTAAAAAAAGCCTCTATCACCCAGTTGCCGACGCCTTACGGAATTAATTCCAGTCGAACTCGAACAGCTCCATATTGGAAAACTGATTGCCTGGGGCCAGGGTGTAGTAGGATTGATTTCCGCTGCTCGATACAGTTCGGCAAAGGTTAAAGCCACTCTTATTCGCTCCGGTGCCAAGTACTGCCAGGGGAATTTTCATTTCCAGCAGCCATTTTCCATTGCTTTCCACGGCTTTGAATTGCGGTGTGGGGAGAGTTTTACCCGCTGCGCCGGGCTGTTTTGATGCTTTGTGCATGCTGTGCGTGCTGCCATTGGTCGCGATAATGTACTGTACAAAAGCCTCTTTGGCATCCCTCGATTGCAAGTAGACTTCGATACTGTCGCAACGCCATGGACGAAGATTTTCATCCTTTTGAAAGCCGCTGTCGCTTGTTGCCGTCAGTTCTGCCGCAAGATAAAGGTTGTCGTTATCGCGTTGCAACAAAAAACGAGTAGGCGGTCCTTCAATGCCTGGACTGGACAATTGCGTCAGTTCCTTGAATTCAACGGCATTTTTCCATTCTGCCTCGTCCAGGTTTCCATCCAAAGTGATTTCCTTTGCAATAAACGGGAGCTTCATCGTTGTTTTGCTGATTGAGGTTTTGCCTCCTTTAAGCGGAAAGACTTTGCTGGCTTGTGCTCCTTCGGGTAGTATGTCGCTTGTTTCCAGTATCGTCAATGCCAACACCCGGTTTGGAGCGCCGTCCTGATACATGGCACCCAGCCAGAGTTTTCCATTCCAGTTGTCAGGCGCGCCGACGGCATCGAGGTCGAGCCAGAATTCCTCTTCGTCTTTTTCAGTGACCGCAAAGCTGGAAACCACATTGATGATATCTGCCAATTTTTTTGTTCCCCAGGCAGATGGTTCCGGCGATGTTCGTGTTGGCCAGGCCAGGCCGATTCCTCCCAGGGTGCGGCTGACATAGACATTTTCTGTCCCGGAATTTGCTCCGAAATCGAAGGTCAGTCCGAGGAAGCAGTTGGGCCTATCATAATTGGTTCCCAGGCCTTTTACACCTGTGATCATTTCTTCCCGGTTGTATTTCCCGAAGGTGCCGGCAAGTTTCAGCTTCAGGAAGCGTTTTGCTTCCAGTTCGTAAGCACCGCCAACCTGGTACCAGCGGGAGTCCGGCGCTTTGTCAATGGTCAGGGTTAGTGTTGCCTGGTTCGGATTGAAATGCATTGTTCCTGCGCCGATGCTGTACGTCTCGGCTGTTCCCAGCAGTTTGAAGCCATCTTCTTTGAAGTCGATATCAAGGGGTTTTGTTTCAGAATGCTGCTGCAAGGGCAGGGCAGTCTTGAAACGATCGTGTTTTGGTTTCCCGGAAGTCAGATGGAAGGTGGCTGAAGCACGCTTTTTCCCGGTTCCATCGTGGATGGTCGCCTGATACTCTCCACCCGTTACTCCGGTCGGAATTCTGATGGAGACTTCTCCTGCGTGGACTTCACTGCTCCAGACCAGGTCATGGTTTGATGTGATCGCTGCCAGGAGTCTGGCGTCTGCCGACGCCGAAATTTTCATGGTGAGGAGGTTTCCCGGGGAGCCGGCGGCGGTCTGTAGGGTGACATCCCCGTTGAGCGGCGGTGCCGGAACCAGCTGGATTTTCACTCTGCTTTGACCCTTTGGCACTGAAACAAGCGCCAAAGGAGTATCATCGAGCACCAGGCAATCCGAATGCGTTGCCGGGGCGCCATTGACGCTTACTGAACCAGGCAGGAAGCCGGCAGGAAGCAGAGCCGCGATTTCAGCTTCTTTCCGTTCAGACTGAACGAGGAGGTCAATCGATTGATTGCTGACCGTGCCTTCCACTCTTACGCCGAGGGTGTCAGGCAGCCAGAGCTGGTTGCGCAAGCCATCCACACTGTAGACCAGGGCGGGGCTCTGCGTGACCATCCACAGCTTGAGTTCATCGGGAGCAAACGTAAATGTGCGGTTCATGCGAACGGGCAACTTTTCTGTGCCAAGGAATCGCGGAATGACCACGAAGTCATTTTGCCATCGCGATGTGCGGTAGTCGGCCTCTCGTTCGGACTCGGTCAGCAGTCCTTTATGGATCGCATGCGGCTTGATGGTCATGCACCAGTGGTAGAGAGGCTGCTCCGGATTGCGCATACCCAGTTTGTCGGGGGCTGCCGACACGGATTTTTCGACGTGCTTCTCGCCGTGCTCCTTCATGAACAGCCAAGCTGCATTTCCCAGTGTCAGCGGCATCACTTCCAGCGTCTCTTCGGGATTGTAACGCCAGTTGGGGTGTATTGCAGCATTGGCCAGCCTGGCAAACCGGCTTTGCTGTTGAGCCGACATATAGGAAACATCCCCACGCAGATCGGTAGTATATGTGGTCATTCCCAGTCCGGTTCCGATGATATAATGCCGCATGGCCTGATCAACGCCTGGAAGCCAGTAAATATAGAGCGGTGAAAAGAGTGGGTCTGGTCTTTGCCAGAGTTTGAATTTATACATCCATGTGGCACCATCGCGCCAGTTGGTGGTCAGGATGCCGCCAAAACTTTCAAGATACCCCATGTCTCCAATGGGGTTTTCAGGATTGTTGAAGAAAACCGCCCGTTCCGGGTCTTTCTGCTGGATGGTTTGTCGCACTTCCAGCAGAGTGTTGTCCCATGCATCTGGTTCATCGATTCGCATCGTTGCCCAATCGATGCTCGAGGGGGACCCGCCGCCATCAAGATACCACACATCGGAAAGATACGTATCCATCACTGCATTCATTGAGCGGACAATTTCAGCGCGGGATTCCGGTATTCCGACCAGGCGGTAGAAGTTCTGCGAGTATCCGGGGAAGAAGCTGGTTTCATTGCCTTGGGCATTGTAGCGTATGAACCAGTCCGGATGCTCCTGGTAGATTTTACTGTTCCAGGCTGCACTCCATAGCCAGGTGTACTGCGAGACCTTTACCGGATAGTTTTTTATTTGCCGCAATTTTTGCTGTAATTCGTGGACTTGGATTTTACCTCCGCGTAGAATGTCCACTTCGCCGGAGGTGGGGAAGTCGCCCCAGGGGAATTGAACGAGAGCCGTATTCAGGTTGACCCAGCCCTCACGGATCATGGCACTGGCATTTTCTGCTGCTCTTTGCATATTGTCACCGAAGGGACCATCCCATCCTGGTCCCGTCGAGTAGTAGCGCAGGTCTTTCAGCCAAGACGCGCGTTTGATTTGGGAGCGGAATTGCTTGACTTCCGGCAAAGCGAGGTAATGTTCAAAGGCATCTGTCAGGTCCCCCGTTTGCACTGTCAGGCGTGATTCAACTTTTCCGCTTGCCCCGTCGCTGGTCAAGGCAAACAGGCCGTCCCCAAGAATCCATCCTGTGGCAGTGAAAATGGTACGCTTGTCACCGAATCCGGAAACCGTGACTACCCCTGAGCCGATTTGCACGTAGCGGTCGTTGTATTTAAAGCGATAATGCAGCAAAGTGAGGGGGAGTTCCGGCGCCTCAAAAATGGTCACTGGTCCGCTGTCGGCGGGGAAATCGAAGGTGATTTCATGGGCAAATTTATGCTGCACGTCATGTCCGGCACCCCAGGTTTCATACAATCCCCCCTTACGGAGTTCCTGGGGGAGCACCACCTCGGTTGCCGTAAACAGGATTTTACGGTCTGTGCGTTTGCTGACAAAACTCAATTCGACGCTCAAACCTTCTGCAACCCAGCGATAGCGATGCTCAAAGGTGATTCCAGGAAGAGCTGGGTTGGTAGTGGTGACAAGAAAAACTCCGGGGCTTTCCAGCTTTCCGGAAAGCACTTGATCACTGTAGGCATCCGCTTTCACCGGATTTTTTCCGTCAGAGAGTTCGTAGCGTGAAAACAGGCGTTCCGTCAGCAACCTTCCCTGTTGTTCGTAGCGGACAAGAATCCCGCTCTGGCGATGAATCCAGACCGTGCCGTCTGGACTGGAAAACTTCCAGTAATCGCCTTCGTTAGGGGCTGGCAATTCCGGGCCAAGGTCATATTGTTGTGCGGTGGCCATCGCCATTTCCGCGTCAGTCGGCAGTTTTCCCGAGAAGGTGATTTCAGCGAATCGCAAAGGGAAGTCTGTGCGGTTGCGCCCGGCATGAACGCGAATATATCTTGCGAGCAGATTGATCTGATCGGCTGCGATGCAGTATTGTTTTTCTTCCGTTCCGGCGTCAAGGTTGGGTATATGCTTGGCCATTTTCCAGTCTTTTCCATCAAAGCTGGTGTAAAGCAGGATTTCCGAGATATTCTGGCTGGGGACGGCAATGGCCTCCAGCTCAAACTTTCGAATCAAATAGAGGGCGCCCAGATCAAACGTGATATCCGGTTCATCGCTGTATTCCCGGAAAAAAACCTGCCGTTCGCGGTCTACTTTGCCGTCGGTCAGCCAAGTGCAGGAATTGTCTCCGCGGGTTGGAGCGGCGTTGTAACGGTATCCGGCGACAGTCACCGATCCTTCCTCGGTGACAGGCGGGTGGAATTCGAGATTGGCAATGGACAAATGCTGACCAGGGGTTTTCAATGCCGAAAACAGGGAGAAACGGATTTCTTTGATTTCGCCAAGGGCAGGTGAGTTTTGCGAACCCAGTGACTTCAGAGTTCGCACATCCATTGGAATGTTCACATGCTTCCAGCCGGAGGCATTGAAATCGGGGGTGGCAAGCAGGCCGGAACCGGCGGGAAAGATTAGCATGACCGCTGCCTGCCCATTTCCCTTATAGGCAGTCTGTTCAATGTCAAAAGAGATCGCCCCGGTCTTCCGAAGATCGATGTTTTCAGGCAGATGCAGGTTCAAACCCTGGTAATCTCCCGGTGATTCGACGCTGGCACGAATCGCCTTGCCGACGGGGCTGTCAACCAGGGAAATGCTGGGTGCAATGCGGGCGTTGCCACCGGTGGCGCCGCTCCAATACTCCGTTTTCATATATTGGAGTTGCGTTTCCGTTTGCATACTTGTCGCCGCCGCAGCCGAGAATGAAAGAAACAGCACCAGACTTCCGAAACTTGCGACAATGTGCTTAGGCATCATGATTTTTCCTTTCCAGATGTCAGTGAAGGGGCAATCGATATAAACGGATAAAGAAAGTTCCCTCAGGCGTTTTCATTCTCTTTCACGGACAGTGGCAAAAACGGGAAACGAACGGCTGATCGGCGATGTTGGAATTAGCCCTGAAAGGGCGCAATATACCAGCCCAGGGCAACGCCCTGGGTTCGGATACCCACCCATCCGCAAAGCCCTGAAAGGGCGCGACATAGGAATCAGCCATAGCGTAATCCCTATTCAAAATCTTCCACACAACAAGAAGTTGGGGGAAAGAATGAATGAAAACGCCCGCCGCCTGCTCGCAATTAATTTGTATCGTAACTGATAGGATAGCATTCAGATACAGGCTTAATTCCATAGGCAGGGTAATATCTTTCCTTCACAATTTCTGTATTGGCATCCGCCGGCGAAACATGACCATCCGCCCACAAAAAATTTGCTTTGCGATCATGTCGCATATGAAGGGCTGGATTATTGTCGGTGCAATTTTTGCGAACGAAAGCATACTGGACTCTTCCCTGGCTGTATCCGCCGTCCTTCACCCACGCCGGTGGATTATGACGGATGGAATCCCCGAAGACTTCCGTTTTTGCAACATTATATAATCTTTGCGTTTGGAAACTGTTTATTCCATAGTTTTGTGCAGTATGGGTTGTGTTATCCGGGTCATAGATGCACAACTGCCCATACGTCAGATAATGGAAGAAATCATAGTTGATAGTTCGAATTGACGGCGGAAAAGCGGGGCAGATGGTTACTCCATAGCCTACATAATTCAGACGCTTCGGCCCGAGCACATAAGCCCAGTATAGTTTGCTGGATGCCCGCACAGGAAAAAAACCATCAAATTCATCCGCATACATCTGCGTACCAATGCCGGTCTGGCGCAGGTTGCTTGCACAAGACGTCGTCAAAGCTTTGGTGCGAGCTTTCTGCAATGCCGGCAACAGCATCGAGGCGAGGATCGCAATGATTGCAATCACGACCAGCAACTCAATCAAGGTAAAGTATTTATGACACGTTGAAGGACTCAGAAAACCGCCGCACCGGACAACGCTTTTGTGCCCAAACAAAGACGATTGAGCAACAGGCTGTGACAACGGTCTGTGACTTTTTGCAGTTACCATTTTTGCCTCCTTGACAATACCCGGGTCTTATCCTAAAACAAACATGACAAAAAACACGTGTTTAATCGTTTAAGCATTAAATATATTAGCAATAAAAATATTTGCAAGTCTGGGGAAAATTATTTTGCCGGGCATTTTTTGTTTTTTCGGTTTTTTCGTGCCTTTCGTTGTTCAAAAAGAATTCCTTCGTTACTGATGTATTGCCACGCTTTTCCGTTCGATTAGGTACGGCATAAGCAACATTGTTTTCGGTTTCTTTTTAGTTTGTATCCACTGCATGAGCAGTTGCGCGGCGCAAGCTCCCTGTTCGCTTCGCGGTTGTGCAATGGTGGTCAATGCCGGTGTTGTGTATTTTCCGTAATCCAGGCCATCGTTTCCAAGCAGGGAGAACTGCTGCGGGATTTTTATTTTTCGCTCCTGCGCCCGTAGCAGGATATCTACCGCCGACCGGTCGTTCGAGAGCAGTGCTGTTGCCTGGTTGTGCGAAGCGGTCATTGCATCCAGTATTTCATCCGGCTCCTTGCTGGGAATGAGCAGCGGGGCGGGTTTTCCGATGGAGGCTAGATGGGTCGCCAAGGCATCGCGTCTGGATTCTGAGATGTTGCTATCGATCGCCAGGCGATGGTGCCCTTTTGCAAGCAAGTATTCAACGGTGAGCATGACGATTTTTTCCAGGCTTACCAATGCGGCGGGATGCTCGGCTGTTGGCGGACGCGCCACACGGACGCATGGCAGATTCGGGGGAATGATGGAGTGGCTCTGGTTTATGGCATCAAAATGGGTGCTTCGAATAATGAAGCCATCCATGGAATGGGACAGCAGGCGATTTACCTTGTGCTGGACTTCTTCAGGGGAATTTAAATGGCAAAGAACCATATTGTAATCATTTTGGTTTAATACCTCCTCTGCACCAGCGATAATTTCTGGTACAAAGCTTTCGGTAAATTTATCGAGAAGCACGCCGACAAATCCGCTCTGTCCGGCCTTCAGGCTGCGGGCAAGAAAATTCGGGAGATAATTCAACTCTTCCGCTTTCTTTCGGATAGTGTCCTGCGTTTGCTTGTTGATTCGCTGGAGCAGTTTGCCGGAGAGCACGTAACTCACGGTGGCGGTACTGAAGCCGGTAGCTTCCGCAATGTCCTTGATGGTGGCTCTTTTCTGTGACATGGGCGCTGTTTCTCTTTGCTTTCTTAAATAAACCCCATCCAAAAAGGATTTTTTAACCACGAACTACACGAAAAGGCTTGGCGCGGACTGATCGCTCGCAACCCACACGGACTTTACACGGACTTTACACGGACGGGACACGGACTTTACACGGACGGGACACGGACGGGACACGGACTTTACACGGACGGGACACGGACTTTACACGGACGACAGATCGGACGGCTCGCCATGTGCCAAGGTCGGCTTTACTTTTTCAGTCGGAGGCGATATGGAGCGCCGGCGGCTCGCCGGCAT
>JAPXLT010000160.1:0-10525 GCA_033809415.1 Lentisphaeria bacterium | reverse complement strand
TTCCTCTTCGACCGCAGCGACCATCGGCATCAGATCAATTTTTGTTCGCCCGCAGGTGGGGCAGGATATCACCTCCGTAACATCCCGGCGTGCGCCGACCGCCTGCAGAATCTGCCGGGCTGCCAGGACTTCCTCCTCCGGCGCAGCCGTCAAGCTGACTCGGATTGTATCACCGATGCCATCCAAAAGCAGGGCACCGATTCCGATGGCGGATTTCATGACGCCGCTCTTCATGCTGCCGGCCTCGGTAACGCCTAGGTGCAATGGCAGGTCCGAGCGTTCTGCAAACCTGCGTGTGGCTTCCACAGTCGTTTTTAAGTCAGAGGATTTCAGGCTGACTTTCAAGGCAGTACAACCCGCCTCCTCAAAAATTCGGCAGTAACTTAAAGCGCTTTCCACCATCGCCTCAGGAGTTCTTCCCAGACGGCTCTCGATCTCCGGATCGAGACTGCCGGTATTGACCCCAACCCGAACAACTTTGCCAAGACGCCCCGCCTCGTGCGCAATCACGCGGACTTTCTGCAAGTCACGGATATTTCCCGGATTGATGCGGATGCCATCCGCCCCAGCTTCCAACGCCCCGAGCGCCAAGCGATAATCAAAATGGATATCGCCCACCACCGGCAGAGGACTCGATGCACAAATCTGCCGGAAGGCAGGCAGCACCGCTTCATCCGGCACTGCCAAGCGAATGATATCACAGCCAAGAGCAGCCAGGCGTTCAATCTGAGCAAGCGAAGCATCCGCATCACCCGTATCGGTATTGCACATCGACTGAATCGACACGGGGGCGCCCCCGCCAATCAAAACTTTCCCTAATTGTATCTGCCTGCTTTTCATCGTGCCTCCAATAAAAACATTCCTGCGGTACGGCGTCAGTGAACCTGGGTAAGCGGAATTCTTTTTGAACAACGAAATGCCCGAAAGGATACGAAAATTTTTTCGTGTCCATTAGTGTCTTTCGTTGTAAAAAAACTGTCACCCAGCTTTACTGACGCATTACTTTCTGAGGAATCCATCATAAGCTAATACTGCCCGCTGAAATAACAAGCAAAATACGCTTTCTTAACATTTTCTTGCAAAAACTGAAGGAAACATTACATTATAAGGTTCATGCTTTGTAATAATCGCATTTCTGCGGTCGGAAATTAATGATAACGGGACTGACTTTATGCCAAACTATGTTTTCCTAGGGCCTCCGGGAGCAGGCAAAGGAACACTCGGCGAACTCTTCTGCGAGCGTAATGGACTGGTTCATGTCTCGACTGGACAGCTCTTGCGTGATGAAAAGGCTGCCGGGACGGAACTGGGACTCCGGATCAAGGAGCTGCTTGCCGCAGGGTCGCTCGTTCCCGATGAAATTGTCACGGCCATGGTAGCCAAGCGCATTGCCCAGAATGACATCGAAAAACATGGATGCCTACTGGACGGCTACCCAAGGACAGTCCCACAGGCCGACAGCCTGAAACAGATTTTTGCAGATAACCACAGCAGCCTCACCGCCGCAGTCCTGATCGATGCCGACCGTGAAATGCTGATGACCCGCCTGACCGCACGACGCATGTGCAGCAACAAGGAATGCGGTGCAATTTACAATCTGCAAACCCATAAACCGCTGAAAGAAGGCATCTGCGACCGTTGCGGAAGCGCCCTCTTCCAACGCGACGACGATTCCGAAAAAACGGCCAGCGAGCGGTTGCGGGTTTATGATCAGCAAACCGCCCCTCTAATTGAATACTACCGCAAAGAAGGCTTGCTGGTCGTCACTGTCAGCAAGGATGCCCCAGTTGATGAAAATTACAGCAACATGCTGAAAGCCCTGAATCTGTAAAACTAATTTTGACCGTAACCGCCTACGGACATGCCACCGCCAACGCATGCCCCCGAAAGAAAAGATTGTGATATACAAGGAAACAGAAATCGCTGGCGTGCGGGCAGCTGCCGCAGCTTCCGCACTGGTACTGCAACAACTCACCGAAGCAGTCCACCCTGGAATAAGCACCGCCGACCTTGACCGCCTCGCGGAGAGTTTTATCCGGAGCACCGGTGGAAAAAGCGCGTTTCTTGGCTACCATGGCTACCCCGGGCAAATCTGCATCTCGATCAATGAAGAGGTCGTCCACGGCATCGGACGGCCCGACCGGTTCATCCGCGAAGGAGACCTGGTCAGCCTCGATGTCGGCGTCACCCTGAATGGCTATACCGGGGACAATGCCCGTACAGTCAGCGCCGGAATCCCCGCGCAGGGAGTGGCCGCAAAATTGCTCGAAGCCACCGAAGAATCCCTCTTTGCAGGCATCGCAGCAGCCGTCGATGGAAATTGCGTCAATGACATCAGCAGCGCCGTCGAACAGGTCGTCAAAAAAGCCGGATTCAGCGTGGTGCGCGACCTGGTCGGACATGGATGCGGAAGAAAAATGCATGAAGAACCGGAAATTCCAAACTTTTCCTGCTCCGGGCGTTCCCCGATCCTGCGCGCCGGAATGATCATCTGCATCGAACCCATGGTCAACGTTGGCACATGGCGCGTCGTCATAGACCGTAAAGACCGCTGGACTGTACGAAGCGCCGACGCATCACTTTCCGCACATTTCGAACATCAAATATTAATCACCAAGGACAAGCCGGAGATACTAACAGCATGGCAAAAGACTGCATAAAAATTGATGGAGTCGTAAAAGAACTGCTTCCCAACACCCAATTCCTAGTTACCCTCGAAAACGGACATGAAATCACCGCCCACATCAGCGGCAAAATGCGCCTCCACTTCATACGCATCCTGCCGGGCGACCAAGTCACCATTGAAATGTCGCCATACGATCTAAGCAAAGGAAGAATCACCTACCGGAAGCGATAAACCAAATTAGGGGGCAGGGGGCAGAGTGACTCCTGTCCACAACGTCCACTCTGTCCACAACGTCCACCGCATTCAACATATACGGGATGCGTGCTTATCCGTCAAAGCGACCACCCTATAAAAAAATTTTCGTGTCTTTTCGTGTGGTTCGTGGTTAAAAAATTAAAAAATTTTTACATTGCCGGCGGGACGTTTTTCAGCGATTGCACTTGCAAAAAAAGGAAATGACATTACATTATTAACTTTCTCCATGCGTGTGGTTGCGGCGAAAATGTTTCCGGCCGCCGCCGTCACTGGGATTACGCAAAGCCGCGGTTACTTTTTTATTTTTCATTAACATACCGTGCACATGAAAGCCGGAAGGATCAGACGGAAAGAGGTCAAAGATGAAAGTCAGAGCGTCAGTCAAAAAGATTTGCAACAATTGCCGGGTTATCCGGCGCGCAGGGATAGTCAGGATTATCTGCAAGAATGCCCGTCACAAGCAGCGCCAAGGATGACGGGGGAATGGGTTGCCGTTCAAGACTTGTCATTCGAGTCGCAACCCGCCACGAACTAAAGAATCATACAGGTTTAAATTTCAGGAAAGAACAAGATGCCTAGAATTCTCGGTGTAGACATTCCGAACGACAAGCACGTCAATGTGTCCCTGACTTACATTTACGGTATCGGCCCCTCTGTGGCAAATGAAATCTGCCGCCGGGCACAGATCGACCCTATGATGAAAGCCAGCGATTTAAGCGAAAACAATATCGCCGCCATCTTGCAGATACTGCAGGACAGTTTCGTAGTAGAAGGGGATTTGCGCAGGCAGGTAGCCCAGAATATCCGTCGGCTCATCGCCATCGGTTCCTATCGCGGTCAACGTCACCGCCGCAACCTGCCCGTCCGGGGTCAACGTACCAGAACCAACGCCCGTACCCGCAAAGGCACGAAAAAGACGATTGGCGCTATTCGGGATCGTTCGGAACGCAAACAGGCCAACAAGTAAGGCTTGTCTCTTGCCCAGGACGGATTTTGCAACAACTGGCAGGCATTGACCGCCAAGATTAGATTGGGAGCTACAAAACATGGCAGAAGAAAAAACCGATATTCAGGCGCAAACCGAAGGAACTGCAACAGCAGCAGCGCCAGCAGCCGAGCCGCGGCGCAAGGGCAAGAGCCAGCGCCAAGTGCTCAGTGGCATTGTCCACATTGATTCGACCTATAATAACACTCGCGTTGCGATCACCGATATGCAAGGCAATATGATGGCCTGGGCGACCGGCGGCAAACTGGGATTCAAGGGTTCCAGAAAAAGCACCGCCTACGTCGCTCAAATGATCGCCGGGGATGCCGCAAAAAAAGCGATGACCACCTATGGTCTCCGGGAAGTCGAAGTCGAAGTCAAAGGACCAGGCAACGGACGTGAATCCGCTGTGCGTGGCATTGCCGCAGCCGGACTCGAGATCACCACCCTGCGCGATGTGACCCCGCTGCCGCATAATGGCTGTCGGCCGCCAAAACGCCGGCGAGTATAACAGTTCCTGAGTGGATAATGGACTGGTCTTGGTGAAGTTATTTATGAACACGGAACATTTATCACGAAGGAGATAGCAATGGCAAGCCTCGAAAATTTTGAACTTCCGCAGTCGGTGGCAGTTGAGGAGGCGACCGCTACCCCGCGCTACGCGAAGTTTATTGCGGAGCCTTGGCAGAACGGTTTTGGCGTAACGATTGGAAACGCCTTGCGCCGCGTTTTGCTTTCCTCGATCGAGGGGGTGGCGGTTTCCAGTATTAAGATCGATGGTGTTTCCCATGAATTCAGCTCGATACCGGGTGTCATGGAAGATGTCATGGAGATCGTGCTGAACGTTAAGAAATTGAAATTCAGCTGTGACGGCACTTTGCCCCGCACACTCGAACTGTATGCGGAAAAAGCAGGCCCGGTCACCGCCGCCAACATCCGTGAGGACGGGGCTACGCACGTTTTGAATCCGGAGCAGTTGATCTGCACCCTGGATCGTGATCAGCCCTTCCGCATGGACCTCGAGTTGAACAAGGGACGCGGATATACCCTTTCCGAAGACAACAAGCATGAGGACCAAGCGATTGGAACCATTCCGGTTGACAGCCTGTACAGCCCGATCGAGCGGGTCCGCTATGACGTACAAGCCTGCCGTGTAGGGCAGCACACGGACTTTGACCGCCTGGAACTGGAGATTTGGACGGATGGGCGGGTTGATCCCCGCGAAGCCCTCACGCAGGCGGCGTTGATCCTCCGCGAGCATCTGCAAGTTTTCACCACTGGCGAAAGCGGCGCCCTTTTTGCTCAGAACAATGGTGGTCTGACGGAAGAAGAGCGCAAGCTGGTGAAGAACCTGGCGATCAGCATCAATGACCTCGAACTTTCTGTGCGGGCAGTGAACTGCCTGAGTTCGGCCCAAATCCATTACCTTGGCGAACTGGTGGAAAAATCCGAATCACAAATGCTCAAGTACCGGAATTTCGGCAAGAAGTCATTGTTGGAGATCAAAGAGAAGCTGCAAGAATACGGTCTGAGCCTGGATATGGTTTTAAAAGACAGCGTCAAAGAAGAGTTGATGCGGCAGATAGCTCAGCAGCTTCAAACAACTAACGCTAACGAGGAATAATTCTGATGAGACATCGCAAATTCACCTTTAAGATTGGCCGTTCATCGGCTCATGTGCGTTCCCTGCTGGCCAACGCCGTATGCAGTTTGATTAAGCACCGTCGTATCACCACAACGCTGGTTCGGGCAAAACGCATCCGCATGCTGGCCGATCAGATGGTGACTCTTGGCAAGGATGGCAGCCTGCATGCACGCCGCTTGGCGATTGCAAAACTGCATCAGCCTGACACGGTTGCCATCCTGTTTGATCAGATCGCACCGGGCTTCAAAGAGCGCAAAGGCGGCTATACTCGCATCATGAAACTCGGTCCGAGACGCGGCGATGCGGCGGAAATGGCGATCATCGAGTTCGTCGAGGCGGATGACGTCGTGGCCGCACGCGCTAACGCACAACCTGAAACAGCAACTGAACCCCCTGCCGAAGAAGCGAAAACAGAAACAGTAGAAATACCGAAAGAAGAAACGGTAGAAGTACAGGAATAAGTTTCTTTATCTTGATTGACAAAACCGGCAATGCTACAGTCGCATTGCCGGTTTTGTTGTAATAAGGGTGCGGGGTGCGGGGTGCGGGGTGCAGGGTGCAGGGTGCAGGGGACAGGGTGCGGGGTGCGGGGTGCGGGGTGCGGGGTGCAGGGGACAGGGTGCAGGAGGGCACTCGTCTCTATTGTCCACTCTGTCCACTCTGTCCACAACGTCCACAACGTCCACAACGTCCACAACGTCCACAACGTCCACAACGTCCACAACGTCCACAACGTCCACAACGTCCACAACGTCCACTACATTCGACATATACGGGCTGCGTGCTTATCCGTCAAAGCAACCACCCTATAAAAATTTTCGTGTCTTTTCGTGTCTTTTCGTTGTTAATAAATGTCTAATCCGGACTTTCAACTTATTCAGGATGTCCCTGTGCCTTCTTTGCAGGGGAGAGCCTGCCGCTTCCGGCATAGCAGCGGGCTGGAAGTGCTTTGCCTGGATATTCCCGACCGCGAGAACCTCTTTGCTCTTCACTTCAGCACGCCCCCTGTGGACAATACCGGCGTGCCGCATATCCTCGAACATGCCGTGCTAAGCGGTTCGAAAAAATATCCACTAAAGGACCCGTTCATCGAACTGATCAAATCCAGCCTGGCAACCTTTATCAACGCGATGACCTTTGCAGATTACACCGTCTATCCCGTCTGCAGCTGTCACGAAAAAGATTTTTTCAATTTGGCGGAAGTCTATTGGGACTCTGTTTTTCATCCACTGCTTACCCGGCAATCGTTTCAGCAGGAAGGCTGGCATTTTGAAATCGGCAAGGGCAGCAAAGGCAGACCCAGACTCGAAATCAATGGGATCGTGCTCAATGAAATGAACGGAGCATACGCCGAAATGGAGAATGTCCTCGAACGCAGCGTCTGGCAACATCTCCTGCCCGACTCGCATCTGGCCTTCGACTCCGGCGGCCATCCGGAACATATTCCGATGCTCAGCTACGAACAGTTCCTGAACTATTACCAAACCCATTATCAGCCTGAAAAAGCAAAAGTCATCTTCACTGGAAATATTCCGACCGAGCGCAAACTCGACTTTCTCCGGCAACAACTGCGTGGCGTTCCCAGGGCTGTCGCCAGACCAAACGACAACGCCACCCTATTCCAACTCCGCAAATGGCGTTTGCCCCGTAAGAAGCGTGTTTACTATGTCCCGGAGCCTGGTGATCAGAACTTGGATTCAGGTGCTCTCGCGCTGGTCTGGCGCATCGACAGCCGACGTGACCCTGATTTGGACCTGGCCATGCAGCTGCTTGACCGGATCCTGTTGGGAAATTCCGCTGCCCCCATAGTAAAAACCCTCCTTGAATCTGGCCTATGCAGCGCCATGACCAGCAGCGGATATGACGATAATTACTTCCAGACCATCTTTCAAATTGCAGTGCGAGGCTGCCGGATGGAACACTTTGACCAGCTCGAACGCCTGATCTTCCAATGCCTCGAAGAACAAGCCAAGGGCATCAGCAAAAAACGAGTTCAGGCGGCCCTGCGACAGCTGCAACTCGACCATGCCGAAATCACCCCCGATTTTACACTCGAGATTCTCGAAGATATTCTTGCGGCATGGAATTACAATTGCGATCCGACTCTCTTTCTGAATCAGGAAAAAACTTGGGAAAAACTTGAAAACAAACTCGATACCCAAGAAAATTTCATCGAAAACCTGATCAAAAAATATTTCCTCGAGAACCCTCACCGCCTGCGGCTCGAGTTGCTGCCAGACCCGAAACTGCTCGTGCGCCGGGAAAAACGCGTATCGGCACGCTTGCGCAAGCTTCAATCGGCGATGACTGCGCAGGAACTTCAGCATATTCGGCAAGAGCAGGTTTCTCTTCGAAAAGCTCAGCAGAAAGCAGACCCGGCGGCGGCCCGGCGGAAGCTTCCGCGCCTACGGCTCGAACATCTTGCCCCCCAGCCGCCACGTCTCCCGGTAAAAGAATGCCGCTTGAGCAACCAGCTGCCGCTTCTAGTTGGCGAAGTCTTCACCAACCGGGTGTCTTATCTGCAGATTGCCTTTGATTTATCCACCTTGCCGACGCACTTGTCACCTGTCCTGCCGATCTTCGCAAACTTCTTTCATCAGGTCGGCACAAGCGAAGCAACCTACGATCTCATCGCTGAACAGCAAGCTGAAGCAAGCACCTCGATCCGCAGCAATCTTGCCGTCTGTAATCACGCCAATGGGACAGCTGGAACGAAAAATTTGTTCTACATCTACATGCACTGCCTTGATGAATGCCTGCCTGACGCCCTCGAATTGCTCCGGCAACAGATCAAGAGCAAGTGCTTTAAGGAAACCAAGCGATGCCAGGAACTCCTACGTGAACACTGGACTCAAATCCTGGCCGAACTCCAAGGAAACGCGATCGCTTTCGCCACCCTGCGGAGCGCGGCGGGAATCACCGGAGCAGCGAGTCTGCTTGATGACTGGAATGGGTTCCCGCATGTGCGACGTGCCAAGCACTGGAAAGAACTCAAGCCGCAAGACTTCCGAAAAAACCTCGATCGCCTCGATGAGCTGGCACTTTGGCTGGCTGGGCAGACACCCTGCGCTGCCTCCTGCGCAGGCAGTGCAGGAACTCTGCAGAAAATCAGCGCCTTCCTCGAACAATTTCCGGCTGCTTTGCAAAGCGCCAACCACGGCAGCATCGCTGAAAGGATGGACATGCCTTGCCGACGCCGGGAATTTTTTCCATTGCATGCTGATGTTAGTTGGTTTGCTCGGGTCATTGCCGCGCCGCATTTGTCAGACCCACACTCTGCCGCTCTGGAGATTTATGCGCAATTGCTCAGTTGCGGGCATTTGTGGCGTGAAATCCGCCTGAAAAATGGGGCGTATGGAGTGCACTGCCAATATTCTCCACTGCGGCGAACCCTGATTTTGCAGTCTTCCGACGATCCCAACCCAGCACGAACCAGAACGGTCTTTGACCAGCTGCCGAAAGCCACTGCGGCTCTTCCCTGGAATGACCGTGACATCAGCGATGCAATCATCGCCTGCTCGAGGGGTGATGAACGCCCCTGGCGCCCGGCCCAAATCGTGCATTCTGCACTGCTCAACCGGATTTCAGGGTTGACCGAGGAGCTACGCGCACAACGCCGACGCGCACTGCTCGATCAGACACCCGAAAGCGTCCGAGAAGGCGCAGCGCATTTCTGGACGCAATTCTCAGCCCGGCAGAATGATTGCCTGCTTGGCCCCTCCGAATACGCCAAACAACTCGATCTTTCCACCTTCCACATCTAACCCACAGACTACCTATTTTTATCCACGGAAGACACGGAAAACTCGGAAAACTTTCGGTTTTTTTCGTGCATTTCGTTGTTCAACACGCGCATTTCACTTTTCGTCATGCCAGCTCGCATCCCCCTTCTCTTTTACGATGAATGCTCGAGGCAGCCTGCCGACTGCCTCGAGCTATTGCCCGGTCTTCACAGGGTTGGAAATCTCTCCAAATTCGAGGAAGCTCTGGAAGCTTCCCACCTGATTTTCCTTGGAGTCACAGGAAAACTCCGCCAGGAAGCCATCCGCCTGATGATCAAAAAAAGGAAGTCATTTGCCCTGCTCGGCCTGGATGCCCGCGATTTGGAAGACTCCGCCCGGATGCAGACCGCAGCGCGGAAGAAGCATCTTCAGATTTGCTGGTTAGGCAGCCTGCGTTTTCGTCAAGCCACCGCCCGGATGAAGGAGTTGCTCAGCAGTGGCAGCCTGGGTGAGATCGAGAACTGCCAGTATTGTGAATCCCCCAGCGCTCGATGGCAACCTTATCAGATTCAAGACTTGCTTTACTGGCTGTTGCCCGATCCGGAAACCCCAATTGTCAAACAACCCGAAAGCAATGACGCTGACCTTTCCCTGCAAATCCATGCCACCGGCGGCAACGCAACCATTCACCTCCACAAAGATCACATGGACTCCTTTCTGGTAACACGCCCGGGATACCAGGAAAAAATGATTCAATGCCCCAATCAGGCCGCGACAGCCGAACTCGGACTGCTACTCCTTCTCGACCACCTGAACCTGCCATGGAAAATGCTCGCAAAACCCTGGGAATGCAACCGCTGAAAGACTGGTGTAGGGTGCAGGGGGCAGGGGACAGGCCAGACGTGGTGGACATTGTGGACAGGACAAAAACATCCCTGCACCCTGCACCCTTGCTTATGACTTTCATGGAGGCTCCAAGACTTTTTATGAAAGTGCAGCAGAGAGCTTGAAAAACGCTTCCGAAAATGCTAAATTTTCCGGCGGTGTCTTGAAATCAGCCAAACCCCACCCAACCAGGAGGCGAACCACCCTTATCGCGCGCGCGAGGCAACCGGCGGACGGGTTGGACGGGTTGGACAGAGTGGACAAAATGGATAATGGATGCGGTGAACAAAACGCACCGTCCGCACCCTGCACCCCGCACCCTGCACCCTGCACCCTGCACCCTGCACCCCGCACCCCGCACCCTGCACCCCGCACCCCGCACCCTGCACCCTGCACCCCGCACCCTG
>JAPXLT010000159.1:0-10591 GCA_033809415.1 Lentisphaeria bacterium | reverse complement strand
CCCTGAGAGAGGCACGGAGGTGGCGGATAGAAGAACATTTCGAGGTGAACCGGGGGGTGAATTATCTCCAACCGATCACATGCATCCCGGCATTTCTCTTTGTGCCTTTGTGCCTCTGTGCCTTTGTGAGATGCCACAGATGATTCGTGCAATTTGATTTTTGATTGGAATAAGGCACTGGCTTTGGGGAATTTCCCACCCCAAGCGGGGGCAAGCATGGTGAAGCACCTACGGCGCAAAGCATTACCTTTATGTGGCTGAATCCAGCTGTCCGACCTGTCCGACAGGGTCGGACGGGGCGAGTAATCAGAAATCACAACCGGGACGGTTGCGCCACTTTTTAAACCGCGTGCCATTCCATTCGTCAAAGCAGCAACCCTAAATAAAATTTCCGCGCTTTCCGTGCTTTCCGTGGACAAAAACCGGGTTGCGGGCGCAGTCCATGCCGTGTTTCAGATTTCCGTTTTGAAATCCTCATCCCACGGATAGCTGATGGGCATTTTCACTCCGCCGCGTTCAGCGGAAGCTTGGGCATAGATTCCTGGCAGGGTCATTGCAAGGCCTTTTTTCAAATTGATAGGCGCTTCTTTTTCCTTGTTTTGCAGAGCTTCTACGAATCGGTGCCAGAGAAAGGAATCCGCCCCGCCATGTCCGAACATCGCCGCCGTATTCTGTTGGCTACGGATTTCGACTTCCTTTGCGGTGAACCCGATCGGGATTTCGGTCCATTTGTCCATGCCATACAGTTTCCGTGAGCTGAAGGCGGTGCGTGCGGGCTGGGAGCCACGTTGAGAAAGGTGTTCAAAATATCCTTTGCTGCCGAAGATGCGGAAGGAATGATGTCCTGTCGTGCATTGGTTGATGAAGCTGTTTGTCTGGCGGATAAGGACTCCGGAATCCGTCTGGTAGAGTGCCACCATCAGGTCTTCGGCTTCCGGGATGTCGGTGATGTGGCTGCCGGTGGAAAGGCAGGTGGCATGACGCGGGACTTCATCAAGAATGCTGAGAAGCGGTCCAAGGGAGTGGGTGCAATAGGTGATCGGATAACGGTGATTTCCCTTTCCGGGCTTGCGCCATGGGCTTTCTTCCCAGAGAGGACGGCAGTCATGAATATATTCCGCTTCCAGATAGTATGGCTTCCCGAGCAGTCCTTGCCGCGCCAGATCCTGCATGGCGAGAACAAAGCCCCAGCCGCAGGTGGTTGCGCCGGTCATCAGCATGGCTGTCGAGGCGGACTGAACTTCCCACAGCATCTTTGCTTCAGATAGACTTGCCACCGACGGGATGTCCGAATAGACATGAATCCCTTTTTCCAGCGCCTTGGCGCAGAATTCGGCATGGCATGTGGCGGGGGTTTCGACCATGATGATATCAAGCTCTTCCTGATCCAGCATTTCATCATATTGGTCGTAAAATCTGACGTCGGGCATTTCATCAGCAAGTGGCGGTTTATGTCCGCCGTAATAAAAATGGACGTCTTTATAGAACAAGTCGGCATTGAGATCGCAGGCAGCGACCGCCTTTACGCCGTCAATGCCTTTGGCGACCCATTGAAACATGGCCCGACCGCAGTGGCCGAGACCAACAACACCCATTCGAAAATCAGCCATAGTGATTCACCTTTCAAAAAAAGTACAGCAAAAAAGCACCTGAAGCGCAAAGCATTACCTTTATGTGGCAGGCTCCAGCTATCCGACTCGTCCGACAAGTCGGACGAGGGCGAGTAATCAGAAATCACAACCGGGACGGTTGCGCCACTTTTTAAACCGCGTGCCATTCCATTCGTCAAAGCAGCAACCCTAAATAAAATTTCCGCGCTTTCCATGGATAAAAACTGGGTTGCGGGCAGTCAGTCTGCACCAAGCATTTTCGTGTGGTTCGTTGTTAAAATTGAGTTTATAATTTCCAGTTTTGGAATCAATCCTTTCATGTCAAAATGGAGCGAACGTACTTTCATTTGTTTCCTTGTATTTTAAGAATCAAGCTGGCTGCTTCTTCGCGCACCGTATCCGGCATGGAAGGATCATGCGCAAAATCAACGGTCACTCGTTTCGCGGCGTTTTTGAGGAATTCTTGCGCTTCCGGGGAATCTTTGCCGATTTT
This sequence comes from Lentisphaeria bacterium, assembly GCA_033809415.1. GTDB lineage: Bacteria > Verrucomicrobiota > Lentisphaeria > Oligosphaerales > Oligosphaeraceae > JAQVUB01. The sequence goes on along the minus strand of JAPXLT010000159.1, from coordinate 8,488 downwards.
GCGCAGTTTAGCCAGGTATTTGACATCGGTCATGCCTTGACGGAAAGCCATATAGCGAACCGATGGAATAGCGGAATCCGGACCATGGTAAAGGATTTCCCCTGCCGGCGTTCTTTTCCAGATGCAGTGCCGCAATCCAGTGATACCCTGGTACAGCGCGTTGATGTCGAGTTTGTGATATTCCCCGAACCAGGCATTACGCCGGTAATTGCGGTCAAGGGAAGAGCGCAGAACGGTATCGCAGGTGTAGTGCCCCACTTCACGACCTTCCTGCTGCACCTTGCGGATAAATGCCAGGTGCTCCGGTCGGCTGAAATATCCGTGGCTCCACAGAATCCAGCAATCGACATAGGGGTGCAGCTTTTCCATTTGCTCCGCAGACATGATATGTGCGCCAAGCGTCATGGTCAACTTTATTTCCGGCGCGGCTTCCCGGGCAGTTCTCAAGACATGAAGAATTTCGTCAAATCTTTTCGGGTCCGGTTCATCGTAAACTTCCACATAACAGTTCTGCAGAACTGCGCCATTCTGCTTCATAAATTGTGCCAACGTTTTCATCCATTCCGACCAAAGCGCGGATTTGTTTTTATTAGTCTGGAGGAAGGTATCATAACAACTGTAACCAATGAAAAATTTCTCTGCGGATATTTCTGTAAACATGTCTAGGTTCGCCTGCGCGCCGGGTGCTTGCGGTTTGAAACGCGCTTCCTCGTCCAAGGGAAAATTCAGGGACCATGGATTGATTTGAAAAATCCGCATGCCGGCTTCCCGTAAGAGTTTTATGACTTCCTGGTTGGCCGGCGGCGAAAAGAAATTCCCAGGAATGGTCGGTTCTTTGCTCAATTCGATGTCGCAGACCTGCAAGGTAAAAGGCAGGTCGCTCATTTCACCGGAGTACGTAAAATTCCCATAGCCATAGCCGGCTTGGCTGAAAACCGCTTTTCCGTTCAAGGGGATAATACGGATTCTGCCTTCATATTTTCCCGGCTTCATGTCTGTGGTGTCGAAATCAAGCCAGAGAAGCCCCGCCTCTTTTGCAGCGACTGATACGGTGGAAGCTTCGTTAAGGCGTGGCAACGGATCAAAAAGGGCATTGCTCCCACTCTCGGAATCCCGCATTGGCAGACCCTGCCGAAGCGTTACCCCCGGAAACGGTTTGCTGTCATGCCAGTCAAAGCGACTTTTGCCTTCATCCGGTTGCGTCTCCACGAGAATCCGATACTCGACCGTTTTTCCAGTCGTGTTGGCAAGAGCCAATGCAAGCGGTTTCATCTCATTGACCGCCGCCCGCAGCTCGATTTTTTCCGGAGCATCAAAGACAGCGTCCGGCATAAAGGGAATGGAAAAATCATCGGTGATTCTTACGGGTGCGAGGAGAAAGGTACGTTGTGCATTCCTGGCAAATTTTTCTTTCAGCGCCGCTGCTGCTTTGTGCGCTTGTGCAGTTTCATATTCGGCACGCATCATATCGTCAGGATATTTTCCAAGGAGCAGACGCCCGAAATATTCCACGTCGTGGAAGGAAACCTTGACTTCCGACCAGGTCTGCAGCTCATTGGCGGCCTTGCGCTGCCTGGCGACATTGAAAGCGATGCTCTCCCCCTCTTTAGGATTCGCCCAGCCGAGAGCTGTAAAAGGGATGTTTACTATCGCCTGCCAGCTGTCTTCGGCAACCGAGGCTTTCGCTTCCCAATCTGCATTGACCTCGACATTGCTTCCTTTTCCGGAAAATTTCTGCCCGTCCGGTCCAACGACAAACTGACTTAACCGCCGGTCTCCCGCTTTGTCGCCGAAGAAGATTTCCACCACATCGCCGCTCCAAAGGCCATTGGAGGCGGGCGTGACCTTTAGCGGCTCCTTACAGTCTACTTTCAGCTGAATTCCGGTTTGGTCGGTAGAAACTTGAACGATGGTATCGGCCGAAGGCTGCCCGTTGCTCATGAAAATAACGAAATCATTGAATGTTCCAGTTACAGAGGAAATGGTTTTTATGATTTTCAAGTCATCGGCCTTTGCCGTCTCTGCAGGGTTTTCAGGCGTCATCGGATTTTGCTTTTTCTCTGTGATGATAACATTGTCGAAAAGAAGATCATCTCCGATTTTGAAGGTCATCGGCCCGTGTTTCGTATCCCACCAGAGTTGCAGATAAAGGGCGGCATGAACAGCCTCCGGCCCGGTCTTGAAGGTCCCCTTGTAGTGAGTCCATTCCGGCTGTACTGCAATGCCGCCAATGGAAGTCTTGATATGTTTGAAATGCCAAAGCCCGACGCCGTCTTTCCATTCAATCGCTCCAACCGAGGCTCTTGGAGCAGTCCCCCGGATATCAAGTGAAAACTGGTAAACAGTATCCGGTTTGCACTTGAAGCCGCCAAGATTGGCATTGTTCAGGTTGTTTTTCCCACCGCCGATCCAGACGGCACAACCGACAGCTTCACGACCATCCGGAGTTTTGGTGATTTTATCTACCTTGAGCTGTCCGCATTTGTTCCAGGTAGCCTCTTCGGTATACAAGGCAATAACGCCGCCGTTGCTCCTGCATTCTGGAGAAAGATTCGCGGTACTGGCGCTGAAATCACCATTAACGATGAGGTTTTGAGCGCACAGCGACATGGCCGTAATGAAGCAGAAAACCAGACAACTTTTTCCCCACATGATGACTCTTTCCTTTTCGAGTTGCTTATATTCCAGTGTAATATTTCCATGGGCTGCTCATTTGAGTGCCGCCGAAAGCCATCCATTGAACTGTGGTTCCGTTATAGCGGTCATTTTTCCAGTCGCTCAGAACCGTGTCAATAAATTCTGCCGGCCCCAGGGCGCTGCAATGCCCATCCAGAAAATTCAGGTTGACTTTGTTTGAATGTGCCATATAATTACGCCCATAATTGCCTGGTGTGGCGTAAATGTAGCTGCTGGCGGATTGTTGATTATGGTTTGGGGCTGCCCGTCGGCTGTCGCCATTCTGGAAGTATTTTGCGGGTTGCCGCACCAGTTTGGTATTGATGTTGTAGATACGCTTTGTAGTTTGGTTTGCGGGGAAATAGAAGCTTGCCCCTTTTAATGCACTGTTAACCGTAGCATTGGCAGAGCCAGCTTTCGATGAATATCCCCAATAATCGTTGGTGCTAGTGTAATCTGGAGTGCTGGGACATTTGGTGATTTTTCGTACTTGCATGTATTGCAGTGCATTATAAACCGGATAGGGAGTCATCCCATCGTAATATATTCCCAGCAAAAAGCCATCATAATCATCGGCATAATAGTGATGGACTGCCATGAATTGCCGCAAATTGGCAGTGCATTGAATCGACTGAGCGCGCAGACGCGCGGTATTCAATGCCGGCAGCAACATCGAAGCCAAAATGGCGATGATGGCGATGACGACCAGCAATTCTATTAAGGTAAAGAAAAGGCGAACCGACTTCACATGAGTTTCCTGATGCAAGAATGATTTCATGTTGACTCCTTGTTTTTGATGGTTTTCAGATAGATTTCCGGTGTAAAGCTCTTTCGTATGATAATCTCTGGTTTGACCATGACGATTCGACGGTCTGAGGACTGGTTTTCCAGCTGACTTTTCAGCAGCTTGAGTCCCTCGATGTAACATTCCTGGAAACGCGGCTCGATCGCTGTAAAAACTGCATTCTGTTCAGCATCCGGCAGGCCCCCCTCGAAATTGTCAATCTCCAAGACACGGGGTAGGGGTTTTGTTCCGAAAGCCTCTTTCAATCCTGTCGAAAACCAGCCCGATAGCATGATCAGCAGGGCATCTTCATATCCCGTTTGGTGCTCTAGAAAATAGCGGAATGACTTGAGGAAACAATTCGGTTGCTCAACACGAATGAGCACAGTCTCGATTTTCTTACCGGAAAAAATCTTGCGGATCAACTTTTCCTGCTGAACAGCATTGTTATGTCCCGCTGAAAAGATCAGAAGGCGCTTGAATTTTCTGATATCGGGTTCCAAATCTCGCAAAGCCGCCTCGAAATCCGGAAAAACCTGGCTGACTAAGAACGTCTCTGCTGGGAAATAGATGTTGACGATCACAATTGGCCCTTGGAATTTCTTCAGCTGGGGAAGGGTGCGTTCGTCGATGTAGTTACCTTGCAGAAGGAGGGCATTGATCTGGGAAAAGGCAGTCTCCGCACGTTCCGGATCTACGAGTTCATCGTAGGAAATGTACCGGGGTGTCAAATTCAATTTCTTGAATGCGGAAACACTCCAGTTGACATGCATTTTATCGAAGTCGCTGGCGTATGGCGGGCAAAATTCAGTGTCGGTGAAACCGACCAGCAGTTCCACGGGGGGATCGTGTTTGACAAAAGTTCCCTTGGACGGAATTCGATACAGAATATCCTGCTCGGTCAGATGGCGAAGCACTTTGTCAGCAGTCGTGGAAGAGATATGGTACATGCTCATCAGTTGGCGGACAGATCTGGCTTTCGTGCCGGCCTTTATCCTGCGCTTGAGCAGAAATTCCTTATACAACTCAGCTATTCGTAGACTTTTGCTGTTGTACTTATAATCCATTGCACACTTCGGGCGTTTTCATTCATTTTCATGGACATGGACAAGAATGGACATCATGGACGGAATGGACATCATGGACGGAATGGACATCATGGACGGAATGGACATCATGGACAAGAATGGACATCATGGACGGAATGGACATCATGGACTTTCCGTTTGATGGACGAATGGACAGGTTCAAAGACGTCACCTGCTGTACGTGTCCATAATGTTCATTGCGTCCATCGTGTCCCTGTTCATTAAATAATCTTTCACAAAAAACGAGACATTTTCCGATGTGATTGAGAGAATGAAAACGCCATGTTGCACACCTGCCTCTGTCTTAAATTTATTGTGTGTAGAGGATATTTCAAAGAAAAAATACGCGAATTTTAAGGAATTTTAAGGATTATATGATAAAACCGTATTAGAAATGGCGATACGGAATTGAGAAAAAAACTTTTTTCTTTGCAGTTGCATAAATCTGCGGAGGTAGTATAGTATTCTTTCGACAAAAATCCGTACTACTTGCAGATGGGAGCGTTCGGGCGTGGGAGGGCAAACATCATTCACAACCGGGACGGTTGCGCTACTTTTTAAACCGCTTGCAAGTCCATCCGTCAAAGCAGCAATCCTATAGAAAACTTTCGTGTTTTTTCGTGTGGTTCGTGGTTAAAAAATGGGCTGTGGGCGCTAGCCCAGGCCAAGTAATACCAGTCTTTTATATCGTGAAGGAGACCTGAACATGTCAGTACATCCCAGTTTGAAAACCAAGGGTGCCGTCAGTGAGAAGCGCAATGTTTTGAAGCGTTTTGAGCGTATTGACCAGCTGAAAAAAGAAGGTCGTTATAAAGATGGCGACCGCGCCTGGGGTTTGCCCAAAACCAAACCGCAAGAATAACAGCAGCTGGTGTTGTCACCAGAACAAGACAGAGCTGTCTTTCAGCTTCATGGGTCGCATCAGGTAATAACGTGGTGCGACTTTTTTTTTCGATTGTCCGTCAAAGAAAGAAGCAGCCTATGTGGAACTATACTGAAAAAGTCATGGATCATTTTTTGAATCCCCGTAATGTCGGGGAGATTCCAGATGCGGACGGGGTTGGCGAAGTCGGCAACATCGTCTGTGGCGATGCCATGAAACTGTATATCAAATTGGCGCCGGATCAGAAAACGATCGCGGAAGTCCGTTTCCAGACTTTTGGCTGCGCTTCGGCAATTGCATCCGCTTCGGCTTTGACCGAAATGCTGAAGGGGAAGACGCTCGAGGAAGCAGCCCGGCTGACTAATCAGGATATCGCTGATTTTCTTGGCGAGCTTCCTGAAGAAAAGATGCATTGTTCGGTGATGGGTATGGAGGCCTTCCAGTCCGCCCTTGAAAGTTTGCGTAAAAACCATCCCGAGCTTGCACTTCCGGGCGATTCGGCTGCTGCGGAAGGTGAAGATCGCATTGTCTGCCATTGTTTCAATGTCACTGAGCGGAAAATTCGGGAGGTGGTTCTGGCCAATCACCTGACCACGGTCGAACAGGTCACTCACTACTGCAAAGCCGGCGGCGGCTGCGGCGGTTGCCTCGAGGACATCGAGCAGATTCTTGACGATGTTCTGGGAAAAAAGAAAAAGTCTACTGTTCAAGAAAACCAAGTGTCACCGGGTAATATGACCAACTTGCAGAAGATGCGCCTGATTGAAGAGGTGTTCAATCAGGTTATCCGACCGGGCTTGCAAGCCGATGGCGGGGATGCCGAACTGGTGGATATTGACGGCAACAAGGTGCTGGTGCGCCTGCAAGGGCGTTGCGCCGCCTGCCATGCCGCCGAACAGACGCTGAAATTATGGGTCGAGGCCAAGTTGCATGAGATGGTCTCTCCCGCCCTGCTGGTCGAACAGGTAAAATAGACCGTGTCCAAAAAGGATTTTTAACCACGAACCACACGAACAGACTTGGCGTGGACTGATCGCCCGCAACCCACACGGACTTTACACGGACGGGACACGGACTTTACACGGACGACAGATCGGACGGATCGCCATGTGCCAAGGTCGGTTTTACTTTTTCAGTCGGAGGCGATATGGAGCGCCGGCGGCTCGCTGGCATGAAGTCGGCTTCCCTCTTCCATCACCGAAAAATCAAAAAGTTCAAAAAGATTCTCAAAAATGAGAAAGGCTTTCAAGGCCAGCAACTTGCGCATCTGTTTTTTGAAAATCTTTTACAAAAAAGAAGAAGTTGGGCAATAGTAGCACGAAAATTTTTTATAGGGTTGTTGCTCAGACGGATGGGATGGCACGCGGTTAAAAAAGTGGCGCGACCGTCCCGGTTGTGATAGTGCAGGGGATGCGGGGAGCGGAAGGGTGTGTCCGACCTGTCCGACCCGTCCGACCTGTCCGACCCGTCCGACCCGTCCGACCCGTCCGACCCGTCCGGCCCGTCCGGCCCGTCCGACCTGTCTGACCCGTCTGACTCGTCCGACGGGCGCTTCGCGCGCGCGGTAAGGGTGGTTCGCCCCCTGGTTGGGTGGGGCTTGGAGGCTGTCTGAACCACGGCGAAAACATAGTGCCGGAAAAACGGAATTTCAAGAAAAATCATAAGAAGTCATGCAGAAACATAGAAAATCCTACAAATTCCTACAATTCCTAATCCTGGAAATCTGCATTCATCTGCGGATGAAAAGCGCACGGCGCCCTTTTTGGACGGGGGCAAAATAAGGCAGGTGTCGAATATGAGCAAGGGAATCGTCTACGTTGACAATAATGCCACAACTTGCCTCGATCCGGAAGTGCTCGAGGCGATGCAGCCGTTTCTGACGGAATTTTATGGCAACCCATCCAGTGTCTATCCTTTCAGCGGACCGGCCGCGGCCGCCATCCGCCAGGCCCGGCAATCGGTCGCTGAGCTGCTGGGTGCCAGCCCCGAAGAAATCATCTTTACCAGTTGCGGAAGCGAATCGGATAACACGGCGATTATGAGCGCCTTGCAGACACAGCTCGGACGCCGGAAAATTCTGACGACGGTTGTCGAGCATCCGGCGGTTTTGAACCTTTGCCGGAGTTTGCAGAAGCGCGGCTATCATGTGGACTATTTGAGTGTGGACAACTATGGGCGAATCGACCTCGAAGAGGCTCGCAGTTTGATTGATGAGGAAACCGCTATCGTGTCTGTGATGTTTGCCAACAATGAGATCGGCAATATCTATCCCGTATATGAACTTGCCGAGTTGGCTCATGCCAAAGGTGCCCTGTTTCACACCGATGCTGTGCAGGCTGTCGGAAAAATTCCGATTAATCTGGCTGCTTCACAGATTGATTTTCTGTCCTTGAGCGGGCATAAACTGCATGCGCCTAAGGGGATTGGTGCCCTTTATAAAAAACGCTTTGTTCCCTTTGCCCCTTGGCTGATTGGCGGGCACCAAGAGCATAATTCGCGTGCGGGTACGGAGAATGTGGCCGGAATTGCCGGTTTGGGAAAGGCCGCAGAACTGGCCTTGCGCTATATGTCCTCTGAAAATCAGCTGGTTAAAGGGTTGCGGGATCGCCTGGAAGCCGGCTTGCTCGATAGCTGCCCTGATCCGAAAGTCAACGGGGATCCCAAAAACCGCATTCCCAATACTACGAATATCTGTTTCAAATATGTCGAGGGCGAGGCGATTCTGCTGCGCCTCTTTATTGCCGCAAAGGTCTGTGCTTCCTCGGGGTCGGCATGCACGACTGGATCGCTCGAACCATCGCACGTCCTGCGCGCCATGGGCCTGGATTACCAGGCGCTGCATGGCTCGGTCCGCTTCAGTTTCTCCCGCTTCAATACAGTCGAGGATGTCGATATCATTCTACAGGCGTTGCCAAAAATCATCCGGGACCTGCGGGAACTTTCACCCTTTGGACGTGGGGAAAAGTAAAACATTTTTTTACCACGAAAGGCACGAAAAAACTTGGCGTGGGCTAACGCCCACAACCCATTTTTTGTCCACGGAAAGCACGGAAAACT
>JAPXLT010000158.1:0-10617 GCA_033809415.1 Lentisphaeria bacterium | reverse complement strand
CACGGACGGGACACGGACGGGACACGGACAACAAATCGGACGGATCAGTCGGATCGGACGGATCGGACGGATCAAGTAGATCGGTCGGATCGGTCGGATCGGTCGGATCAGTCGGAGAAAAAAGACAGGAATTAGCGGCACCTTAAAAGGGTTGTATGCCAATGACTTGAAGCTTTCTTTTCAAAAAATCTTTCACAAAAAAGAAGATTTTGAGCGAGTAATACAAAAAAAATGGATTTGACAAGGAGGAACATGCCAATGAACACGCACGCCAAGAGATGCAAGTTGTTTACTCTGATTGAGTTGCTGGTCGTTATCGCGATCATTGCCATTCTTGCTTCGATGCTTTTGCCGGCGTTAAGCAAAGCCCGTGAGAAAGCGAGAGCCATTTCCTGTACAAGCAATCTGAAGACGATTGGGCTGGCCATTTCGATGTATTCCGATGACTTTGGCGGATATCTTCCGCCCGTCATCGACACCACCATTAGGACGGCGACACTGTACATGCAATGGGCGCCATACGCTACTGCCAATAATCCGGCATTTAACAATGTTGACTATGGTTTCCTCGGGGGGTATCTCAAGCCATACAGTCCAACCTTTTACTGTCCGACCCGTGACAGCCGTGCGGATTTAAAGGCCGGGCGTCAGATGGGGTATGGTGCAAACAGCAATGTTCTTGGCGAAAAAGGTCAGAACCTGGCATTGACGCCGCATAAAGGGTACAAGGTGGAAAGGATGTTTTCCCGTCCGAGTGACAATGTGACCATTATGGATTTAGGAAATTGGACAGTGGCGCCAAATTACTGGTATATTGTCTATGCTTTCAGCCAGACTTTGGCAGATGCCAAACTTGGCATCCCTCCACACAATTACATGACCAATTGCCTCTATTTGGATGGTCATTGCGGTTCATTCAGCGTCGTGAAGCAACCGTATCAGCAGATTCTGCTGGTTGAAAGGCCATAATCAGTCTAGGCTGGCGTGCACAACCCATTTTTTTACCCACGACAAGGCACGAATTTTTCTCAGGAGGCACCTGCTCATGAAATTCCACTTTACCGCGCTTCTATTTATTTTTGTCTATTCTGCAGTAATTGCTGCCAAGGTTGATTATTATATCGGCAATGATTTTGCGACATTGATACCGGAGGTGGCGGACTCACTGGATGGAAGCGGAAACTTTGGCGATGGGTTTGCGTTAATACTGGATCGTCCCACCCTGATATTTGATCCATCACAGAACAGTTTTGACCAGCGACTTGTTTTGAAATATCGCATGCCTGATTTCCATCGAGAGTTGGAGCAGCGTTTATTGCATAAAGCGACCGTGAAACTGGTGTATGCCGGTACCGACGAAGTGGCGATTCCTGAACTTGCTGCTTATGTCGTACAAGGTGCCAGACCAATGATTCAGGCTAGCGATTATCATGCCATCGAGAAAATTTGCTCGGTCGAAGCGGATAGCGCCAAGGTTGCAAAAGCAAGCGTTCTGGATATTGATGTCACCTCCGCCTTCAAGTCTGCCTCCGCCGGCGATCTTGTCACTATCGTGCTAAAGATTGTGCAATCGCCAAGGCGTGTGACGCTTCCGTTCCAGGAAAATCCGGAAATCGAGTTTACGCTTGCCCAACAGGTACATGGCATGCGCAATGGTGCCAAGGCACGTGGACGCACTGTTTGTGCAATGTCTGATGCAGCCATGTGGGGTCTGGAACTCAAGGGGGCGCCGGAAGGTGCATCGGCAAAAATGGTAAGCACCACCGAATTTACTTTCTTCGGTGCGCCCGGCCTGAAGGTCTACTGTGATAAACTTAATAGTGACAGTCAGATCATCCTGACTGCAAAGCAGCCCATCGACTTGGGGTCTGGCTTCACAATGCTTGAAATGTGGAGTTGGGGATGGGAGTTTTCGTATGCCATACAGCGGACTGCCAGCGTGACGATTATGGATGACAGTGGCAAGGAGATTACGCGTAATCTGGCGATGAAGCTGGGATGCCGCGGTCCCATGTGCCATCCTTGTGACTTTAGAGACCCCTTCGAAAAGTTCGATGTGACAAAGAACTATCGTTTGAAAAGCATCGCAATTCGAAATTTTGCCGGCACCAAGGAACACGATTATTTTGGCTTGGGGCCAATAAGTGTTTATCCATTCGAGAAATCCCAGATGGCCTCGGATGAGTTTTCCGTCAAGATACCGGCAGTTTCCACGGGGATGATACCACCTGTTCCTGCTGAATCCAGCAAAGTTAGCAAAGACGAGGATGGCACTTACATTTTCAACGTTAAAAGTTCTTCAGGGGAAGTTACATATACTTACAAGCCGGTCAACGGCACGCTTGATGACATCACGGTTGTCTGCGGCAACGAAACTTTCAAGCCCATGGATGGCGGCGGCATCCAGCACCATCCAAATGGTACACGCCCCAAACGGGTGTCCGGCACACTGCTGCAGGAAACTTTTGATCCTGCAACGCAAACACTTGCTTTGACATGGAGTGACAACTATGCTCGAGAAAGTGTCTCTGTCTGGAAATTCCAATTAATCAACCGGAGCCTGGTCATTGACATTACTTCAACGAATCCCAATGGCGGCGGCATTGCATTGGGGGCATTGACGGGCATGACGAATCCGGAACTCCTAAGTGTGCCATATTTCTGCTTTGCCGGATTGACAAACGGAAGACTTGGCCCCGGCGTCGTCCACTCGAACGGAATATTCTTTTATGGCGGACACGATTTCTATTGCTCCGATGCGGGAGATTTTTACACCGATTCCCGCATCGAGAATGGCAAAGTCTTGTACAATGGCGGCAGTACTTACATGCTTATGGCAGACCTGTCACGCCATCAGATCAAGGACCGCATCTTCCTGACTGCATCGCCCGTACTCTCCGAGGTTTTTCCGATTGCGCCAACCCCGGACTTGCATGACAGGGATAAGGCCAAAAACTATTTCTTCTTTGGTGTGAATAATGCCAACAACGAACAATATCAGCAGATTATGGATATGGGATTGAATAATCTGTTCTACTGGCTCTTTTGGACACAGGCACCCTCGGACAATGCGGTTGACAGGCTCGTTCGCAAAAAACATGGTGATGAGGTGCCATTCAGCTATCAACAGGCTTACGACGGCAGACCAGCACCGGAATTGTTCAGAGACATCAACCACAAAGAGTTCATTGCCAAAGTTCGGAAAGACGGAAATCTTTTCGGCATGTACACGTATTACACCGACGCCGATTGCAATCGTTTCAATTACGACCCATTTTCGTTGGCAAGGAATGTATTTTATCAGCCGGAAATGGGATGCCTCGGTTTTTGCCGCTTGAAACCCAGCTGCTATTCGAAATATCAGAAAGAAATTTCTGACAGCATAAAGGAGCATTGGGGGCCGTTGGATGGTGTCTATTCAGATGTGATCACGATACGGTGTTTCTGGGGAGGAACGGTCGATCTCGAACCAGGCTATCCGCTTTCAGGTAAAAACCATATTCTTGCCTGTGCACAGCTTGCCAAGCAGGAATTGGAGTGTGCTGCGGGATTAGTATACAGTGAAGGATGTTATCAATGGCTTTATGCCGGATTGACATCAGGGTCATACGGCACGATTATGACGACTGCTCCAAAAGGGCCATCTTCCCTGCCAATGCTTCCTGAATTCAATGCCTATCGCATTGCGCCACGTTCTACGCTGGTTGGCATGAGTCCCGGGGCACATGCCTTCCAGAATCGAGGTGACAATCCAATGCCGCACGGCACATTTCACAATGAGGGCCTTCGCCAATATTATGCAGCCCTCTACGGCTTTGGCAATGCCGCCATGGCCATTGCCTGGGACATCAGCTACATGACCATGCATGGGGTTGCCAAACTTTGGTATCTCTTTGCTCCGATGCATCCGTTCTACCTGCTGGAAGAGATCGATGCCATTGAATACTTCAATGGGAGCGAATATCAGGAAACATCGAAAGCAATCGCTTCGAAATCATATCTGCATGGGCGTATCCGGAAATCATATAAAAATGGCACTGTAATCCATGTCAACTACAACAAGGCTGAAGATTGGGCGATAAGCAGTCCTCGAGGCGGGAGTGTGATCTTGCCGCCATGGGGATTTTATGCGACATCACCCGACGGGAAGATTGTAAGCTGTTCCGTTCGTGCAGCTGATGGCACGATCATTGATTACTGCCGCACACCGGAACAACTGTACCTGGATGCGTGGCAAGGCTCGAAATCTGTTGAAGGACTCGTTATAAACGGGGCTGGCGCCGTCCGCAAATTGGATGAAAAGACTGTCGTATTCTATCCGCTTGGAAGCGTGCCGAGAGGGCAGACATTGCCAAATGAAGGGGTTGAAGAGGCAGTCATTGATCTGGAATACTGGCTGAACAGCACTACCTCCAATGTTACGGTCACAGGCAAATTACCGGATGGCAGCTGGCATCCTTTTGCAGCTTCAGGCGACAAAGGCAAGCTGACAATACGTCCTTCCGGCAATTATCGCCAATATAAGATCGAGCTTCAGGCAAATTAAGCAATGGTATAATACCTGATAAGGGAAAGGAGGCTCGACAGTGGCCGGTATCATTTTAAACGAGGATAATTCGAATTTCTTTGTGTCATTTCCGAGTGAAATGATGACGAAAGAATTCGCCGTTGAATTCGCCAAGGGCTATTCCGTGGGGCAGGTCAAACGAGCGGTTTTTTGCGTTAGCGGCCAGCGTGCCTCTTTTGACAGTCAGGTACTCGATCCAATATGGAAAGATGCGGATATTCGCCAGGATGGCACCGTTTTTTTCAAGGGAAAGGAGGTTGGGAAAACTGGCTCGAAGTGGATAAAGAATGCCAAGGCTCTTCATGCCAAAGGAATAGATATATATGCCGTTTGGCTGGAAACAACGCGAAACTGTGGCAGGGAGGCCTGGCTTTCCTGTCGTTTGAATGATGTGCATTACGTGGATGAGATTGATTCTTTCTGCCACGGGCATCTGTGGCGCGAACATCCTGAATATCAGATTGCCCCCTACGAGACATCCTGGCTTGGGAAATGCTTGGACTATGCTCAGCCTGCAGTCGTGCAGGAAAAGCTCGATTTTATTTCTGAACTCTTCAAACGCTATGACATGGATGGCCTGGAATTGGACTTTACGCGCTTTTTCCGATACTTCCGACCCGGCTTTGAGCTTGAGAACTCGCATATTATCAATGATTTTATGGAAACCGTTCGTGAATATGCCGATGAAGCAGCCAGAAATTATGGGCATCCGGTGAAAATTGGTGTACGAATTGCGGGTCATCCAGAGCAGGCGAGGCGCCTTGGCACAGATTTCATGACCTGGAGCCAGAAGGAACTCGTAGATGTGTATGTGGTATCCAATTTCTGGCCGGCTCCGGATTCTGATATGCCATTGGAGCTATGGCGGCGCTTGCTTGGCGACAAGGTCGAGATAGCTGCTGGACTTGAAATCTACGCCCAGGCATTTCCTGGAGAAGCAAAAATTCTTCAGGAAATTGGCATGGTTGCGGGCTTGGCGTCCCAATATTTACATCGTGGCGCGGACAAAATATATTTATTCAATTTTATGAATGGCACTACAGGGATGCATGATGACATAGCCTTCAAGACAGTGCTGGAACGCATGGGCGAAATCGATACAGCCAGCAGCATGGAACGTCGCCACGTCATAGAGGAATGTAACTGTTTCGCTGTTGGCATGTTGGAGAAATGGACATTTCCATGCCCCTTGCCGTCCGCCAATATGAACTGGATGCCTTTGCGCATTAATGTGGGAGGGCAGACTGGTGGCAGGAAGGCCGCTGCAGTATTTGGTTTTGACAGTGAAAATCCACCGGAATTGGCTGTCCGGGTGAATGGAACCTTGTTAGGATCGAAAGGTGTTTTAGTTTCAAAGGCTTGTTCGCCTAATGTCAAAAGCCTGATGCAATATGAGATACCCGATGCTGTATTGCACGATGGAGACAATGTGGTTCAATTCAGGCGCTTTGATTCAGATGCTTGCAGTGTAATGGCAAACTGGTTTGAAATAGATCTATGACACCATGTGCCAAAACTCAGCTGATACGCAGGAATTTTGCGAAGGACTGGTTTGGAACAATGGCGTCGCATAAGTGAGCGACGCGGGTGCGCAGACCGCTATCTTTGGTGACCACCCAGCGCAGTTCCTGCGACTGTTTCGGAGTCTCTTTCATTAGCTGCACCAGGTAATTGTCGGCATTCTGATCGCTTGCCTTCCTGGCTGCAAAATGCAGGGTCAGGCCGGATTCGAGTTTTTCGATGCTGTCCTGGGATTCGATTCCATCAAAAATCAGATGGATATTTTTGAATAAAGCTGCTTTGCTTTTGCATTTTTCGATCAGGTCAGCGCGGGCAGTTGCCTGGCCTTTCTTTTCGGTGAGTTCCTTCCATTGCGGATCGCACAAAAGCAGATTGCAACCGTCAACATACAGGCTGGTACGGTGGAGATTCTGAATATGCTGTGTTAAGAACCAAATTTCCCCGGTATGCGTCTGGGAGGCGGTATTTGCATTGCGTGAAGAAATGATATGATTATGTTTCTTGCGCTGCTCTTCAAGAAGTTTTTGGGTGGCTTGCAGTTCCTCTGGATATAGAATGCGCCGGATCGAGTCATGTTCCAGAAACTGCCGGATTTCAGAGAAGGTTTTTGCGGCGTTTTCATCCAGGCGCACGGTCTTGATCATCAGCTTCATCCGGTTTGGGATATCTTCTGGAAACTGTGACAGGTCTTGTTCGTTTAATTGCTCTTTAAGCTGGGTGATTCGCGCTTCCACCTCGATCTGCAATTCCGGCAAATCTTCATAAATGACTACGGATTCATCGATGGCCTGCTGAATGCTTTGCAGTTGCGCCTCGAGTTCCGAGATTTCCTGGCGTAATGCCTGGCGCAGGCCAAAACGGCGATTGTTCGCCGCTTGCAATTGCAGGACTTTCGCAATGCGTTCCTGCAATGCAGCGTTATGGTTGCGGATGTCTTCAAGCTCCGCTTCCTGTCCCGGTTGCAACCCTAACACACGTTGCTCGAAAGCGGCAATTTCCTGCTTTGAAACTTCTTCAGCGTTGGCTTCCAGTTGTTGGTACAGTTTCTGCCAGTGTTTTTCCCGGTCTTTCAGCTCGCGTTCCAGATTGGCATATTTCTGACGCCATTGTTGCTGTTCGGCTTCGCTGGCATGCCGCTGTTGCTTGGATTCCTTGCGGGATTGCTCCAAAGCCTTGCGTAAAGATGCCGCTTCCTGTTCCAGTTTTTTTGTCAGATTGGTCTGTTTTTTGCTGGAATCCGGAGCGGCAGCCGGTTGCTTTGTCAGGGCAAAAAGTTTCAGGGAATCAGCCAGGCCTGCATTCTGCCGTGAAGAGTCTGCTTCCTTCCAGAGGGAAGGGCAGGCAAAAAGGCGTCGGGAAAGCCTTTCCAGCTTTTCATCCTCGAGTTTTTTCCCAGCCCAGAACATTCCTAAAACCAGGGGGCGCGGGTCGGCGACGGTGCGCAGAAGCGCCCGCCAGTTTTTTTTCAACCAGTCGCCATCCAGCATTTCCATGACGCCAGACACCGTTCTCCAGCTGCGCATCAGACGTTCGTTACCAAGGAAAGCCTCGAGCAAATCCGCTTCCCGCAGCAGCAGAGCGCTCAGGCGCAGGCGCAGATTCGAATTTTCGAAGGACTTGCTGGTAAGTTGAAAGCCGCCATGCAGAATGAACGGCACAATATCCCCAGACCCCTTGACAATTTCATAGATTGTCTGACTGGGCGTCTGCTGCAAGAGCCATTGCATAGCTTCCGGACTGAATTTCGGCATATTTATTCACACTCGGTTGAAAGGTTCAAAGGTTCCTTAACAAGATAATGGCTGCTGGAGTTTTTGCAATGGCTGAAAACGGCAAAAAAAAGACTCACAAGTCAGATGTTTGTGAGTCTTGAAAAAATTAGGTGGCGGGGTTGACGGGATTCGAACCCGCGACCTTCGCCGTGACAGGGCGATGCTCTAACCAATTGCGCTACAACCCCAGCGCTGAAAACTGCTACTATGTATGAACTGGCGGGGTTGACGGGATTCGAACCCGCGACCTTCGCCGTGACAGGGCGATGCTCTAACCAATTGCGCTACAACCCCAGCTCATAATACACTTTTTGTGCAGTGCTTATTACTGTACTGCAAATTTGCGTTTTTGCAAATCGAAAACGGTGCCAACAGCAGGAAAAGACGTTTTAAAGGTAAGGCGTCAGTCCTCTGTAGTGCAGGGGGCAGGGGGCAGGGTGCAGGGTGCGGGGTGCGGGGTGCGGGGTGCAGGGTGCAGGGTGCAGGGTGCGGGGTGCAGGGTGCGGGGTGCAGGGTGCGGGGTGCGGGGTGCAGGGTGCGGGGTGCAGGGTGCGGGGTGCAGGGTGCAGGGTGCAGGGTGCAGGGGGGTCAGACGTGGTGGACAGTGTGGACAAGACAAGCCCCCCTACGACAGTCAGGATAATCACAACCGGGACGGTTGCGCTACTTTTTAAACCGCGTGCTCTCCCATCCGTCGAAGCAACAACCCTATAGAAAATTTTCGTGCCTTTTCGTATTTTTCGTTGTTAAAAAATAAGTTGTAGGTATCGGTTAACTATGGTTTCGGCTTCGTATTTTGGGTAGCCATTCGAGTTCCTGGGTCAGGCAGCCGTTTTTGCTGATGGTCTGTAGGATTTTTTGCTCTTGTTCGAGGGTTGGACGGTTGAGTCCTGGCTGGAGTTTTCCTTGGAGCAGTTCGAGTAGTGCCTGGTTGCACAGCGCCATGGTTGGATCGATGAAAGCCAGCCGTGTGGGTTCTTCAAGAATAAAGTTCAAGGGACGATTTTTGTTGAGAATCCGGGTTTTATCGGGTACTGCTTTGCCAAATTCGTCTTCGACCCCCATATTGGCCAGCAGCACTGGTTTTTCCAGCAAGCCCGGAATCAGGGGGTGCTCACTTAATGCACCGGCGATCCCCGTGGCGGTGACGATGCAGAAGGCATTTGCCAAAACGGTTCCCTGTTGCTGAAAATTTTGCCAATCGAGCAGTTCTATGCCGGATGGCGGGGTGATTTTTGTGGAGTCATCAACGAGATATACATTTGCATCAGCTTTCCGGCAGTAAAAAGCAATGCCGCACCCGACTTTGCCGGCGCCGAAAATGACGATGGTCTTGTTTTTCCAGTCTTGGTGCCCCAGCTTCTGCATAGCTCGAAGAAAGCCTTCTCCGGTTCCCAGGCTGGTTTCGATGATTTTGCACTGTCCTTCATCCGCCAGAAAGACGGGTGCGGGATTGCCCTGATAGCGTTCGAGTCCGGAGCGGGTCAGCTCGACATATCCGCAACGACTTGGCACCTTTGCATGAATGCCTGCGCAGTCCATGACGATATCATAGCCTTGCTGCAAGTTCGAGCTATTTGCCCGTTTGATGCCAAATTGCGGCAACAATTCGGCGATGGCTGGATCGTAGGGTATGGCGAGGTTGGCGCTGACGGTCAGGCTTGCCCCTCCCGCCAGCAAAGCCAGGTACTTGGTCAACGTATTGCGGAACAGGGGCGTGCCCTCGAGGATATGGCAACCGGCAAAGGGGCGTGTTTTCTGCCAGGTTAGGTATTGTCCATGGAGAGCCGGAAATTCATTCGGGGCATAGAATGGTTGCAGATATTCGAGCAACCGTGCAGAAAAATCCCTGTCTTTATTCATTGGAATTGATATTCGGAAAAAACGGCATTGATGACACTGGGCAAAGAAACACCTTGGATGGTTTTCTTCAACGAACTTTCCAGTTTCAATCGAACTGGGTAAAAGACGTCGCCGTCCGGTTTTTGCTGCATTTGCAGTGTTCCCCGCAAGCGACTCTGATCCTGCATATCCAGGATAAAACCGGTCAGGCTCTGATTGGCTTTGCTGATGCGGATTTTCAGGCTGGTGACCTGCATTCCAGCAAAGGTACCAAGTCCTTGGTCTGCCGAAAAATCACAGCTCTTCGGGCTTTCCTTCATCAGGCTGAAAGAATCTTTGCTGGTCAGCAACAGCTCGGCGGCCTGATTCAAGGTTGCAAAGGAGACCTCCGACAGCATTTTTCCGATGCCGGTGGAAGCAAGCATGGAATTTGCTTGCGGCTCGAGGGCATCTTTCATTGGCGTTGCATCGCTCAATGCGACCTTGCAGCTTTGCTGTCCATTTTGATTGCTCAGCAGAAAATGCTGGATGCTGATCTGAATCGGAATGCCCAATTGAGCGGACTTGGTGGCAATCTGATCCGCTAACAGTTTTCCAAGCTCCGGCGACACCATCTTGACGGTGAAATTCTTTCCGGAGAGCGTTGTGATCTGGTTGGCGGCAGATTCGATCATGGCAACCTGCTCAGGCGTGATGTCGGCATAAGAAACAGCCAGCAGGCAAAGCGAAAACAACACAGTCATTATTTTGTTCATGGAAACCTCTTTTGTCATTTGTCAGGGTGCAGGGGGCAGGGTGCAGGGTGCAGGGGACAGGGGACAGGGTGCAGGGGACAGGGTGCAGGGGACAGGGTGCAGGGGACAGGGTGCAGGGGACAGGGTGCAGGGTGCAGGGGGCAGGGTGCAGGGGGCATAA
>JAPXLT010000157.1:9529-10726 GCA_033809415.1 Lentisphaeria bacterium | reverse complement strand
TATAGCTTGCATTTAAGGTCACATACCTCTGCTGGTAAAGTTCGTCTGTGGCGGTCAGAATACCATTTGCGTTAACATTGGCATATTCCGATCCATTTGATATGCGCCAGGTGGGAGTAACGACTTTCTCCCCACCATCTGAAAACAACGCCGTCGCAGTATAGGTAGCCTGCTCTCCGGAAGTTACCGCATCAGCGCCGGTGATGTATAGTCCCGTCAAAATGATTGGCATGATGGTTATTGTTTTGGTAGCAGTTTTAGTGACGCCGCCTTCCGTATAACTGGCCATTAAGGTAATTGACTGCTGGGCAGTGACGTTTTCGGCCGTGACAATGCCATCATCGTCAACAGTTGCGTAGAGGGCACCTGAAGTTATGCTCCAAGTAGGATTGACATCCGCCCATTCACCATCAGTATATTCCACCCCAGCCCAATATTGGCTTTGACGATTGGCCATGATTTCATCGTCGCCGTCAATGAACAACTCAGTAAGCTGGGCAATGATTTCTACAGGCAAGCCCCCAAAAGTCTCGAGGTTTTCCCAACCCATGCCAGGATAGGCGCAGATAACCGTCTCGTTGTCCCAGCTCCAGACATTTGGAAAATACCAGCCGTATTCGCCATCCTCATCAGGCTTTAGAGTCGGCGGTCGCCCTGCAAAAATAATCCGCCGGAGCGATGTACAAAACTCCATCGCGTATGACTCTATTGCTGTGACACTGCTGGGGACATTCAAGACTTGCAATACACCTTCCGCAGTAAAGGATTCATTCCCGATGGTTTTCACTGTAGATGGAATCGTATATTCGTTTTTGCCGCGTCCGCTTGGATAAGCCAGCAATTTAGTTTTGTTCTTATTGAAGAGCACACCATCAACAGAAGAGAAGTACTGGTTGTTTGCATCAACATTAATAGCTGATAATTTAGGGCAATTAATAAAATTACCAGGCACTTCGTCAGCTTCCCAAATGGCCATTTCTTTTACGCTTTTAGGAATAAATACTGTTTTCAAAAACTGGACGTCAAGGAAGGAGTCATCAAAAATTCTGATGACTGAAGCAGGAATACTGTAGTTTTCGGTAGTTTTTCCGGACGGATAGCTGTAAAGATCAGTCATTGCCTTATTGAATAAGACGCCATCCATTGCCGAAAATTTGCTGTTGTTATTATCGACTTTAATTTCAGTCAAATTGAAGC
>JAPXLT010000157.1:0-9519 GCA_033809415.1 Lentisphaeria bacterium | reverse complement strand
GGGATAGTCACTGTCGTTAATCCAGAGCCATAAAAGGCGCATTCTTCCAGTAAAATGACCGTATTGGGTATTGTTACCGATGTCATGTTTTCCTTGTATTCAAAGGCGCATTCACTGATTTTCAAAACTTTTTTCCCGCCAAGCATTGAAGGAATCTCTACATGATTTGCATTGCCGCGATAATAGGTTAATTCTACTCCGTTGCTATACGGTTCGTACTCGAAATCGCCCTCCACCTGAGCAAATACACCAGCTGCCGACAAAAGTAGGCACAACAAAAAAACGGAGAGCTTGTGTTTCATGATTTCTAAATCCTTTTGAATTGAGATTGCTGCATGTTGAATAATCAATAATGAAATACGGATACTGCCGCATCTCACCGTCTCCCCTTTCGTTTTCAATCACACCTTCGCCTAGTGCAAATATATTGTGACATGATAATATCGTTACACGCAAATTGACTTTTCGTCCAAATAAGCTACATTATGGACGAAAGAAAAAAATATGGACGCAAAACGAAACAGGCCATGAGAGCATTTGACTACACACAACTGGCGGTTTTCCATTGGGACAATGAGATTCTCAGGAACGTCGCCAGAATCCATGAGTACAAGGGACGCCAGGCTGCCTTCGCCAGTCGCAATCCGACGGAGGCACTGCGCCTGGTTGAAATTGCAAAGATACAGAGTACGGAATCCTCCAATCGCCTGGAAGGAATTGTCACCTCCTCGAACCGACTTCGGCAGCTTGTGCAGCAGAAGACCGTCCCCCGTACGAGGAACGAGCGTGAAATCGTTGGATACAGGGATGCCTTGAACACGATCCACGAGAGTCATGAGTACATTCCCGTGCAGCCTTCATTCATACTCCAACTGCACCGTGACCTCATGAAGCCTGCGGGACTCTCATACGGCGGTCATTTCAAGAATGTGCAGAACTACATCAGCGAAACCCGCGCCGACGGCGCAGTTGTCACCAGGTTCACTCCTGTCGCCCCATACGAGACCGAGAATGCTGTGGAGGCAATCTGCGAAAGCTACAACCGAGCGGTAGCACTGGAGAAGGTTGAGCCACTGGTTCTGATCCCCACCTTCATCTGTGACTTTCTGTGTATCCATCCTTTCAACGATGGCAATGGCAGGATGAGTCGTCTACTGACCCTGCTACTGCTCTATCAGAACGGATATGAGGTGGGAAAATACATCAGCCTCGAGGCGCAGATTGCTAACGTCAAGAACGAATACTATGACGCATTACAGGCATCCAGCGATGGATGGCATGAGGAACAGAACACCCCGATCCCGTTTATTAAATACATGCTCCAGGTCTTGTTAGCCTGCTATGTGGAGTTCGAGTCACGGGTGGATGTCATCGGTGCACGTAGCGGGCGTTCCGCTTATGACATCGTTCTGGAGTATGTCAATTCCACGATTGGCCGCTTCCGTGGCACTGATGTCATCGAAGCCTGCCCGTCTGTGGGACGTTCCGCAATTTTGGCAAGCTTGAAGAAAATGGCAGAAGAAGGAATGATTCGAAAAGAGGGCGTCGGGCGGGCAACCTTCTATGTGAGCCAACAAAGAAATTAACGACAATAAATTTTTTTTATAGGGGTTGAATTGGTGAGTTGACTGTAAATATTCAGAAATATTCAGAGAGTTCGCCGGAATGCTCATCCCTTTCGTTTTTACTACGAACGATATTTTTGACGGAAAGTTCGAGGTGACACCGAGAATGCCCGACGAAACTGCTTGCAGAAATAATTGCTATCGTAAAATCCGCACAAACTGGCGATCTCCGCTATGGAACTGTTGCTGTTGATCAACAAGTCGCCGGAATGCTGTAGACGGATTTTCTGCAGATATTCAATTGGCGAGCATCCCGCATTAGCATGAAAATGACGGAGAAGAGTACGCTCAGACATTTTCGCAATCTGAGCCAATTTTTTCAGTTTGATCGGTTCGGTATAATGATTATGCAGATACCGAATGACATCTCCAATTAGAAAACTTCCCTTGCGACCTGCATTCTGCGAACCGCTTTTCCTGGCAATGAACACCAGAATTTCCATAAACAGCGCCAGGCTGTAAAACAGACTGCCTTTCTGAGGATGCTTAAGCTCCTCTTCTAATTTTTGGATCATCCGGACAGCTTCACCCAAATCTTCTCCAGAAAGACGAGCCACTGGTTTGGCTGAATTATATAGATTCTTAGAGTCCGGGAAAAATTTCCGAAACAGCGGCAAGGAATAGGCATCCAACTGCGGAAGCGAAAGCCTCGTGAGATCAAAAACCAGATTGATGATTTCCATTTCTCCAGTTTCATCATATGCGTGTATCGCGCCGGGGTGAATAACTAGAACATCTCCGGTGGCAAGCGGAACATTTTCAGCATTAAGGATATGCTTGGCAGGTCCGCTGATGATGACCGCTATTTCCGAATAATTGTGCACATGAAAGAACCTTGCCGGATGAACCCCTTTCCGCAGGTAAACCACCCACAGTGGAAGTTGCCCGACCCCGACAAAGCAATCCATGGTCGAATGAAAAATCTTTTGCATAACAGAAAACTCCATTTTGTCGGTAATATACTATATTTTGGCAGAAACATCAAGGTTTTCTTATAAAAGAAGGCTACATTAAATAATAAATGCATTTTTTAGACTATATATAAATTTAATAGAGAAACAAAGACAAGGAGATCTCTAATGGACAGAAAAAACAGATGGAGCGGTGTTGGACTTTTTACCTTGATCGAGCTTCTGGTCGTGATCGCCATCATTGCGATTCTCGCGAGTATGCTGCTGCCGGCCTTGCAAAAAGCCCGTGAAAAAGCGAAATTGGCTTCCTGCAGCAGTAATATGCGACAGATTTCACTTGGCTTCTCCCTGTATCTGAGCGATTATGACGATTATTATCCACCGGGACATTTCGGCTCAGGATGGACATCCAGATGTTGGCCGGGAATCTTGTGCCATTTGGGTTATACCCCAAGCAGTAAATTGTATGTATGCCCCAGTCGTCAAAATCTGGCGAATGCCGCATTGCTGGACAACAGTATTCTGAAATCCACATATCCGATGTGTGTTGATTCCGGATGGACTTATGCCGACTATGGGTATAATCTGTGGGTATTAGGTTCCAATTACAATACCAGTGTGGCGACAAAATGCGACACCATGCTGAGTACCAAGCTGAAAAAGCCGGCATTCACCATCAATGTTGTGGAAGCAGTGCAGTCCAACTGGTATAACGGGGGACTGGCAACACCCTTGGGACGGATTTTCTGCTTTTATTATAATAATGCCGGGCAACCGCTGCCGTATCAGGCACATGGCAAAGATGCTTTATCATTGTGGTGCGATGGTCATGTCCAAACCCTTAATGTTTCCGGAAGTGGAAATGGGTGGGTCCAAAACCTTTATGGAGAAGGCAAAATTCTGGATGGAGCTTGGAGCGCAAGAATTACCGATGCATGGGGGAGGAATAGCCGATGACAAAAATAGAACGTAAAAAATTGATCATATCCCTGTTGAGCCTTTTACTGATCATACTGACCAGTCAACCTCTTCGATCTGAAAATCTGCTGCATAATGCTGATTTTTCCACAACAGACATGGATTCGGTACCCGCTGGATGGAGTGGCAAGGGGGTTCGAGCTGCTGATGGTGCAGTTCTGTTGCGCTCTGAAAGTGACTCCGCTGCTTTTTTGGCACAAAGAATTTCCGGCTTACAAACTGGGGTACATTATCAACTAAAATATGAGTTGCGCAGCCTGCAATCTTCGAATGCTCGAATTCGTATCGAAGGAAGTATGCTGACGACGGAAGGCAAGCGACAGCCACTTTGCAGTGACAATTGGCAATGGCAAACAGTAAAACCGGAATGGGTTCGCAAACAGCAAATATTCTGGATGCCGGAGGAAGCCTCTGACACTCTTACCTTTGCAATTAACTTGCAGAATAAAAAAACAGGCGCGGAAATCGAAATCAAACATCCCGTCCTTCAGGTTGTTATTCCGGAAAATCTGCCGGACGGATTGGGAGGCGTATGGCGTCTTTTCGGAGGAAGTTATCCCTTGAACGACGGGAAAGAGGGTGTTTTGGCAATAACGGCTTTTGCCCGGCATGCTCCAGGAGCTGTCTTGGCAAAGATTCCAATTGACAAAGGGGAATTGATCAAGCTAAGCTATAGTGTGCAAGGATTGGGGGAATCCGGGTTGCTTACCGGTTTCCACAATTACCGCATAGAATTGCATTTTTCATCGGGGGAAATTGTCCGAATGCCATGGGAGGATGTGTGGAATTCCACTCCACAAAAGCGCACGCTGAAGATTGACAATCGTATGCGAAAAGCATCTTCCATCGACCTGCATTTTTACGTCAACAGTGAAGGTGCGGTTAAATTCAAAGACTTGGCCTTGGAGAAATATCAGGTCACGCCAAATGAAAAGAATAAAATCATCCTTACTTCACCGGCGTATCGGCAATCCATATATTCAAGCTTTCCTTGCGAATTTCTTGCAGGAAAATTCGAAACAGCAGCGAACGTCACCGACATTGAATTACATTTTGAGACATCAACGGGGCAAAGGCTCGCACATTTACTGACCAGTGAAATGCATTTTCGCATTCCTGCAACCGATTTGCCAGAAGGTGTTTATTTGCTGAAAGCCACTTTTCTGGATAAAGATCAACGGGTTGTTTCACAGCAGCAATTGGAAATTTCGAAATTACCACCGGCAAAAAATGAAGTGATTATTGGTCCAGAGAGGAATTTTTATATCAATGGCAAGCCGTTTTTACCGGTGGTGTTCTGGGCTGTAGGCGGCAATGATGATTGCTTGGAATATGCTGCAACCAATGGGATGAATGTCTATGTGGGTCGTCCAGGCAGAGAGGCTTTTGCCTTGCCGCTATTGGAGCAGGCCTTGTCTTTAGGCATCAAGGTTGTCTTTGGCATACGCCATTGTGAAGATGGTGATCTGGAAGGCTGGAAAAAGCGTACAAAAGAACTGCTGACTGCAAAAGTTCTTGAACACCCCGCCCTGTTTGCATTTTTTCTGGCAGATGAGCCACTCTGGACTGGTGCCAACTTGAAAGATTTGCAGGCCTCCTATGAGATTTTGCGTCGGCATGATCCCTATCATCCGGTATGGATAAATTCCGCACCTTTGAGCAGGATTGAGGATGCCCGCCCCTATTGTCTTGCTGCCGATATCAATGGTGTTGACATTTATCCGATTCCATATCCCAGCCCGCATTCTTCAATAGAAGACAAATACCCGACGGCTGTAGGAAAATACACACGCAATATTATGTCGGCGACGGATGGCACCAGAGCCGTGATCATGGTGTTGCAGGGCACCAGCTGGCAAACGATGCGCGGAAGCGGTGGAAATCCGACTATCGGATATCCGACCTGGGAGGAATCCCGATTCATGGCTTATGATGCGTTAATCCATGGCTCCAATGGCTTGTCTTATTACGGTCTTGGAAACGTGGTCAATCCGCAGTTTGTTGATCATTTGCTCTCAGTTTGCAAGGAAATAAATGATGTGTCCGGCTTGCTAATCAACGCTGAAAAAATTGCCTCTCCTGAAATATCAGGGGAAGACTTCATCTGTCAGGCGTGGAATTTTCAAGGAAACAAGTATATGCTGGTATTGAATGGCAGCACGAAAAAGCAGACTTTGGTGATCCGGGATTTTTTCCGTGCCAGAGAGTTGGCGGTCATACAAGAAGACCGTGTCATTTCTCTTGAAAAAGGCATTTTGCGGGATGAACTTGAGCCTTTTACCGCACATTTGTATGCAGAAGCTGAATTGCCGAAAGCTTTGCGGGCATTGCCAGTCAAGGAATTTTCAACAAATCCTTATTATGATGCGATTAAGCGACGTCTTAATTTTCAGTCTTACGAAGGAAATGCATCTTGGATTTGGGAAAGGGAAATGGCTCAGTCCCAAGGGTCTGATGTTTGGCTGAAAAAAACGTTTTCATTGCCACAGCTGCCAAAAGAAGCCAGGATATGGATTGCGGCAGATGACAGTGCCATATTGTCATTGAATGGTCAGGAGGTAGGCAGCCATCACACTTGGAATAGGCTCCGGGAATTCGACCTGCTCCCATTTTTGCGAATAGGTGAAAATGATTTGACGGTAGCAGTAGCAGATTCAGGACACCTGCCTTGTGGTTTTCTTGCAGATATATTAATTACAATGCCTGATGGCGGCAAAATTACGATTCTTTCGGATGAATCCTGGCAAGGGTGCAAAACTGTCAATGGTGTCTATCAACCCGTTGCAGTGATTGCCCCGTATGGCGCAGGCGCCTGGAAAAAAAAGGTTGAGCTGCCGGAAAAAAGATTGAAATAGTTTTCCGGCTTGCATTCGGAAAATCCGATGGGAAAAGCAGATTTTGATTCAGAATTATCAATAGGATTTGCATAATGAATAAAAGACTATGGATGCAGCCGAATGTGGCTTTGCAAGCACCCTATATTGTTGTTTACCGGAAGCGTTTCCGGCTGAATACTCCTTTGCAACTGCATTTTCGTTTCAGTGCCGATGAACGCTGCCAGCTTTTTCTCAATGGAGAATGGCTGGCAGACGGGCCGGAACGAGGTTGCCCGACCGAATGGTATTTTCAGGAATGTCATCGGGAATTACCAGCAGGAGAATACTGTCTTTGCGCCAGAGTGCTTTGTTTTGGCTCCGAGATGACTGCCCATGGACAAACTTCCGTGCAGCACGGCTTTTATTTCGAAGAAAAAAATCCCTTGCCGGGCAGTTGGGAATGGCAGCAGGAAAGCGGTTTCAGCTTCCAAAAGCCCTGGCCGGACTGGGGCGTCTATCCGCGCTTCGAATTGCGTCAATATCCCTGGGGGATATTAAGCGGCCAGGCTGGGGAGTGGCACCCGGTTAACTTTTTTGTCGATGTGCGTAATTTGCTGCCGCCGGTGCTGCCGTTGCAACGTCGCCAGCTGGAACAGCGCTTCCACCGGGAAGGCAACCGTTTTATCTTCGATGATTATGTCTGCGTCTGGAGTGAATTTGTGTTTCGCGGCGAGGGAACTGTGCGCTGGCGCTGGAGTGAATGCTTCTATGAGGCAGATCAGCTCAATCCACATAATCTTAAAGGAGAAAAAGGGCGGCGCGACGGAAAATTCCTGGTCTCGCATGGCAATCTCCTGCAAGTGAGTGGATCAAATTGCCGCTGGCGCGATTACTACTGGCAGGCAGGCAGGATTCTCGAATTTGAGTTTGACGGAGTCGAACTGCAGGAAGCCCGGTTTTATGCGGCAGGCTATCCGTATCAGCGTGAGTGGCACGCGGATTGTTCTGAACCGGCTCTGAATATTCTGCTGGAACAGGCTTGGCGCACACTGGAATGCTGCTCGCATGACACCTATATGGATTGCCCGTATTATGAGCAGATGATGTATGTGGGAGACGCACGTCTCGAGGCCTTGTCAAGCTATGTCTGTACAAGGGATATCCGTCTGGCTCGAAAATGCCTTCGGCTTCTGGCGCAATCGCGCCAGCACGAGGGAATGCTGCTGGCACGTTATCCAGCTCGCGTCGATCAGCAGATACCCTCGTTCAATCTAGTGTTTCTGATGATGCTGCATGATTTTGCGCTTTGGCAGGATGATTCTGACCTAGTGCGGGAAATGCTGCCGGTAGCCCGGGGTATTATTGGCTATCTGCGCAAACATCTGCGGGACGATTTGCTGTATTTGCCTGGCTGGAATTTCATTGATTGGGTGCCGGAATGGGAACATGGCGTACCCAAAGGTGGTGAGGGGGGCACGAATTCCAGTCTGAATTATATGGCGGTATTGGCTCTGCAACAGTGCGCCGCTCTGGAAAAACACTATGGTTCTTCTACGCATGCAGAGCAAAACCAGGCCATGGCAGATGTAATTCAAGAAGCCATCTGGCGTTGTTTTTATGACGAAAAACGTTCCCTGATTGCCAACGATCTCGAACACCGCTATTTTTCAGAACATGCACAGATACTGGCGCTGTTGTCGAAACCGCAACCTGCTTTGCTGAAAGCGTTGAAGCAGGCAACAAATTTGCCTCAGACAAGCATATATTTTTCCTTTTATTATTTGGAAGCCTGTTATCTACACAGAGAGCCGGATTTGTTTTTCCAGCGCTTGCAGAAGTGGTATGGCATGGATCAAAAAGGACTCAAAACGCTGCCGGAAGAATTCAATAATCCGCGTTCAGACTGTCATGCTTGGAGTTCCCATGTCCTTTATCATTATTTTGCCTCGATCATGGGTATCCGTCCACAGCAGTTCGGCGGGAAAAATGTGCAAATCGCTCCAATGCATGGATCGCTCACCTTTGCCGAAGGCAGCAGTTCTGCTCTGGAACAATATGTCAGTTTGCCTGGGGCTTAACCACGAAAAAAAACAGCAGATAAACAGCGGATGGAAATGGCTGTCCGACCTGTCCGAACCGTATTGCGCACCCTGCACCCTATTCAAGTAAATATGCTATGTCTTGCGGGGTCAGTGCCAGGCCTTGTTGTGGAGCGGCTGCGAGAACAGTCTCTGCCAGCCGACGTTTATTCTGCTGTAGTTGCATGACTTTTTCCTCGACGGTATTGCGGGCGATCAGGCGGTATGCAAAGACCGGTTTAGTCTGGCCAATGCGATAGGCCCGGTCAACCGCTTGTGCTTCGGCGGCAGGGTTCCACCAGGGATCAAGGATGAAGACATATTCAGCGGCAGTCAGATTCAGTCCCACACCGCCAGCTTTCAGACTGATCAGAAAAACCGGAATATCGGCGTCTTCTTGAAACTGCTGAACCAGTTCTGCGCGGTTTGTAGTCGCTCCGTCCAGATAGCAGTAACGCAAGCCGAGCTGTTGCAAACCCGGTTGCAGCAAACGCAAAAACCGGCTGAACTGCGAAAAAACCAGGGCTTTTTGTCCGGCTTGGGCGAGTTCATCGAGTCTTTCCAGCAGAAATTCCTGTTTGGCGGAAATTTCATTGCAGCGCTGTTCGTTCAGCAGCCCCGGGTGGCAAGCCGCCTGACGCAGGCGAAGCAATGCGGTCAACGCCTCGAGTTTCTGGGCACCGCCTTCTTTTTCCTTCTGCTGCTGTTGCTGGCGGTAGTACTCTTTCAGTTCATCATAGCTGGCGCGTTGTTCGCCTTCCAACTCGCAGAATATCACCTGCTCACGCTTTGGCGGCAATTCACTGGCAACCGCTTCTTTTGTACGCCGCAGCAAAAAAGGACGCACGGCCTTTTGCAGGCGTGCGCTTTGTTCCGCACTCAAGATCAATTGCCCGCCACTGAACTGCCGCAGAAAACTCTCCCCAAACAGGCCGGGATTCAAAAATTCCAATTGCGAAAACAGTTCTGCGAGCCGGTTTTCGACTGGAGTTCCGGTCATCGCCAAGCGGTGATCTGCACGAATTGTGCGCACCGCCTTGGCAGTCGCACTGTCGGCATTCTTGATTGCCTGGGACTCATCCAGGATGCAGTAATCAAAGCGCTTGCCGGC
>JAPXLT010000156.1:0-10889 GCA_033809415.1 Lentisphaeria bacterium | reverse complement strand
TGGGTTGGGGGCGTCAGCCCACGCCAAGTTGAATTCCCGTTTTATGTTCATTATCAAGGAAAATCGAGCCGCGATCCTCGAAGTGAACATCGAAAGTTTTGGACTTCAGTTCTGTTTCTCCATTGAGCCAACGAATCAGCAGATTTCCGGCGTGTTCCGCTACCTTTTCATGGGGCTGGAGAATAGTCGAGAAGCGGGGATTCACCCACGGCGGTACGTCATAGCCCACCATGGCGATGTCCTGCGGGATTCGCCGGTGCGTTTCCATGACCGCCTGCCACGCCCCCAGAGAAAGCGTAAGCCCGACAATCACGATGGCGTCGGGCGGTTCCGGCAGAGAGAGCAGTTTTTTCGTTCCCAGATAACCATTGTCAAACGTAGCCCCGCGTGGAAGAATTTGGATCAGTTCCGGAAATTCCGCCAATCCGCAGCGAACGAGATTTTCTCTAAATGATTTATTGCGGTCGGATACATTGCTGGTAACATTCGGCAGAGTGACGTATCCGATCCTGCGGTGCCCGGCAGCGTGCAGATGTTCTAGCGCTTCGCGCATCGGATCGCTGGTGGCATCGACGCAAAGTTTACCGGGAGCGTTCTCGGGATGAATATTGATAAGCACTTGTGGAAACTCCGAGAAGAAAGGATCGGCAAGTTCCGCAAGATCACCGTCGCGCGGAGTGGTGAAGATCAATGCATCCGCATTGGCGGCATGGACCTGATCTCGGAGTGTAACAGATTGCTGGCGGTACAGAAAAATGAGTTCGTGTCTGAGGCGGGAAAATGCCTGCTGGAGACCGCTGATGATCTGCATCGAAAACATATCCGGTGCTCCGTGGGAAAGACCTGCCAGCGCGATGCGGTAACACCGGTCGGGGCGGTAGGTGACGAAAGTGCCCATCCCTTTTTTCTGAATGATCAGATGCTGCTTTTCCAATTGTTTCAGCCCCTTGCGGAGCGTTATTCGACTGGTCCCCAGCATCGTGGCAAGTTCCGGCTCGGGCGGCAACTGCTGATTATCCGGAAACTTTCCGGAGAGAATTTCACTTTTGAGATAGTTCGCAATCTGGGTATACAGAGGATCAATCTGTTTCTTCTTGGGACAGAATGTGGCAAACATGGAATTCACCCCGATTTTTTTAAGGCTATGTATACACTATGTATACAATATACGCTTGGTTTTGCATTGTCAAGGGTAAGAGAGAAAAAAAGCTTTCCCCCTGAAAATATTTGGTATAATGCTTCAGTAAAGCTTGGTGACAGTTTTTTTACAACGAAAGACACGAATGGACTTGGCGTGGGCTGTCGCCCACAACCCATTTTTTGTCCACGGAAAGCACGGAAAACTCGGAATTTTTTCGTGTCCTTTCGGGCATTTCGTTGTTCAAAAAAAATCCTCGCTTACCTAGGTTCACTGACGTCTTACCTCAAGAAATTATTTTTTTATCACTTTCGTCATTTTTGGGTTGACAAAGTAGTTCGATCCCGTATATTATTATTTTGTACTATTTTTTCTTGTTGTTTTCCTGGGGGGACATTTGCCATGGCTCGTGATCAGTTGACGAATCGTGTCGTTGAGTATGCACGGTCGTGTAGTCAATTAGACCCGGAAGTTTTGCGTGATGGCTTCGAGTTGGTTCATCTTCACCGCATGATCGAGCAGCTGGTCGAGGAGCATTTAGCGGAGAAGGGGATCAATTTGCGCCTGGTGGAGATTTTGGAGTGTTTGTTTCATCATTCGGAAGGTGTGATGACGCCGGCGGATTTATCGGAGGATGTGAATCTCTCTCGCTCGGCGATGACCTCCGCCTTGGATTCTCTGGAGAAGCTGGGTTATGCAACGCGCAGTCCGCATCCGGTGGATCGCCGCATGTTTGCGGTTTCACTGACGGAGACTGGGCGTGCCTTTATTGAAAGTTTGCTTCCGGAACGCTATGAGAAATTCATCCGGATCATGGAAGCGACGGGTGCAGAAGACCGGGGCAGGCTTTTACATACTTATCGCAAGATTTTCAATGCACTGAAAATGGAATTGGCTCGATAACAAGAAGGCATCGAAAAATAAAAACAGGGAACTATGTTGGAAATAGGAATGAAAATGATGAAAATGAGCAAGCTGAATCAATCGGTGCGTCTTGGCACTGCGCTGATTGCGGTTCTGGCCTTTGCCGGTTGCGGGAAAAAACAGGAACAGGCTGCACCGATGGCGGCACCGGTGAGTTCGGTCACTGTCAAGACGGAACAGATTTTACTGTACTCCGAGCTGCCAGGGCGGGTGGCACCATATTTGATTGCCGAGATTCGTCCTCAGGTCAGCGGGCTGATTCAGGCGCGTCTCTTTACGGAGGGTGCCGAAGTCAAGGAGGGAGACGTCCTTTATCAAATAGATCCGGCACCTTATCAGGCGGCTGTGTCAAATGCCGAAGCAGCCTTGGCTGTGGCCAAGGCGCAGCATGCAACTGCACTTGCGGCAGAGAGCCGTGCCAAAGCCGGGTTGGCTAACGCGGAAGCAGTGGTACAGGTGGCTGCTGCCGGACGCGATACTGCTCTGGCGGTTCTTGAAGCGGCGAAAACGGCTTTGAAGGCGGCGAAGGCGACTCTGGTCAGCGCTGAAGCCAATGCCGAACCGCTGCGTTTGCGTGTGGCGCGTTTCAAGGAACTCATCGAAAGCAAGGCAGTCAGCCAGCAGGATTTTGATGATGCGGATGCGGGTCGGCGCCAGGCGGAAGCTGCCATCAGGCGTGCGAGTGCTGCAGTTGACGGAGCTGCCGCTGAACAGGTGCGTGCTGAGAGCACAGTAAAGGTGGCGGACGCTGAACTCGAGAGAACTCGAGCAGGGCTGCTGGCCAGCAAAGCCGAAGTCGAAGGTGCGGCGGCAGGCGTACAGAGCGCCCTGGCGGCTGTCAAGAGCGCTGAAGCAGTGCTGGACAATGCACAGATCAATCTTGGTTACACGAAAGTCACGACACCGATTTCAGGACGCATTGGTCGTTCGAATATCACCGTCGGGGCATTGGTGACGGCGCATCAGCCGCTGGCTCTGGCGACCGTGCAGCAGATCGACAAAGTTTATGTCGATGTTCCGCAGGCAAGCGCTGATCTGCTGCGCTTGCAGCGCCGTCTCGCGGATGGCCGTCTGTCGCACAATGGAACGCAGAATGTCGTCAAGCTGAATCTCGAAGACGGCATGCCCTATTCGCTCGAGGGAACGTTGCAATTCCGGGATATCACCGTCGATCCAAGCACCGGGTCTTTTATCCTGCGAATGGGCTTTCCCAATCCGCAACGTATATTGCTGCCTGGGATGTTTGTACGTGCAAAGATCGAGGAAGGGGTCAAGGAGGATGCCATGCTTGTGCCTCAGCAGGCAGTCGCCCGCGATACAAAAGGCAATCCGACCGTCATGCTTATTGATGCAGCCGGCAAGGCCGAGGTGCGCAATGTGCGTCTGGACCGTGCCATCGGCAACCAATGGCTGGTTCTCGAGGGGCTGAAAACCGGCGACCGGGTGATCTTTGAAGGAATGCAGCGTCTCCGTCCCGGCGTGCCGGTGACCGAAACCGCCCCGGTTAATCCGGGCGCCAAGTCCGCCGCTGAGAACAAGCAGTCCTGAGTCCGATCTAACGTTATTGATGGAGAGCATTTATGTTGTCACGTTTTTTCCTTGATCGTCCGGTCTTTGCCTGGGTGGTTGCGATATTCATCATGCTGCTGGGCTGTCTGTCGATCTACCATCTGCCGATTTCCCAGTATCCCGATCTGGCGCCGCCGATGATCAGTATCATGGCGATGTATCCCGGCGCATCCGCCGAGACGGTTGAAAATAGTATCACCCAAGTTATCGAGCAGAGCATGACCGGCCTTGACGGCATGCTGTATCTTTCTTCTCTTAGCGATTCCGCAGGCACTTGCCGTATTGAACTGACCTTTGCACCGGGTATTGATCCAGACCTGGCCTGGACGAAAGTGCAGAATAAGCTGCAACTGGCCACGGCCAGCCTGCCGGAGGTTGTGCAGCGCATGGGTGTGCAGGTGACCAAATCCACCCGCAATTACCTGATCCTGGTGGGCTTGGTTTGTGAAGACGGCAGCATGAACGCCGATGACATCGGGGATTATGCCGTATCCAATGTCGAAGGGGTTCTGGCGCGGGTGCAGGGTGTCGGCGAGGTGGAAAAATTTGCCCGTGAATATGCCATGCGCATCTGGCTGAATCCGGATAAGCTGGTTCAGTACGGTCTGACTTTCGAGGATGTGATGGCCGCCGTGCGCATGTATAACGTCGAAGTGTCGGCAGGTCAGTTTGGCGGTACGCCGGCAGTCAAGGGGCAGCGCCTGAACAACTCCATTGTTGTGCAAAACTTGCTGAAAACGCCGGAGGATTTTGCCAATATCCCGGTGCGCATGGCGCCGGACGGCGCAGTTGTCCGGGTGAAAGATGTCGGGCGCACAGAGCTGGGCACCTTTATCAGTGATACCAACTCTCTTTACAATGGCAAACCGGCGGCTCTGCTGGCCATCCGGCAGACACCTGGCGCCAATGCCCTGACTACGGCGAGTGCCATCAAAGCCAAAATGAAAGAACTCAGCCAGCATTTTCCGGCAGGCCTGAGCGTCGTCTATCCCTACGACACGACGCCTTTTGTGGTGGTGGCGATCAAGGAAGCGGTCAAGTCTTTGTTCCAGGCCATCCTGCTGGTTTTTCTGGTCATGTGGCTGTTCATGGGCAATATACGCGCCACCCTGATTCCGACGATTGCGGTGCCGGTGGTTCTTCTGGGAGTCTGCGCCGCCTTGAACATCTTTGGCTTTTCGATCAATATGCTGACCATGTTCGCGATGGTGATCGCCATCGGCCTGCTGGTTGATGATACGATTGTGGTGGTCGAGAACGTCGAGCGCCTGATGAGCGAAGAGGGGCTGTCGCCCCTCGAGGCTACTAGGAAATCGATAGGGCAGGTGACCAGTGCGCTGATCGGTTTTGCCCTGGTGCTTTCCGCGCTGTTTGGCCCGATGGCTTTCTTCAGCGGCTCGACTGGCATCATCTACCGGCAATTCTCGATGACCATCGTGACTTCCATGGCGTTCTCAGTGACTGTGGCT
This sequence comes from Lentisphaeria bacterium, assembly GCA_033809415.1. GTDB lineage: Bacteria > Verrucomicrobiota > Lentisphaeria > Oligosphaerales > Oligosphaeraceae > JAQVUB01. Next base: position 5,789 of record JAPXLT010000156.1, on the reverse strand, counting down.
CTGATACTCACGCCGGTTCTGTGCGCCAGTATCCTGAAACCGCCAAAAGACCGCAAGACTGCCGAGGGCGGCTTCAAGCCTCTACGTGTCTTTTTCCGCTGGTTTGACGATAAATTCGACCGTTTCCGGGACTGGCTGGTCGCCATGGTTGGCTATGGCTTGGCCCGCAAAGTTCGCTTTGTCCTGGTGTATCTGCTTATTGTAGGTGTATTGCTCATTCTTTATCGCAATATCTCGACAAGTTACCTGCCGGATGAAGACCAGGGGATGCTGCTGACCCAGGTATCGCTGCAGACCGGCTCGACCATCGAACAGACCGAGGAAATGATGACCAAGGTTCGGGAATATTTCCTGCATGAGGAAGCCGAAGCGGTGGAATCTTGTGCGACAGTCGTCGGTATCGGATTTTCCGGGCGGGCGCAGAACAACGGCATTGTCTTTGTCAAACTGAAGGAATGGGATCAGCGCCGGGATAAAAAGCTGCGGGCGGATGTGGTGGCGGACAGGGCCACGGCACATTTTGCCAAACAATATCATAACGCAATGATTTTTGCTTTCCCCCCGCCGGCAATTGCCGAGCTGGGTACGGCACAGGGTTTCGACTTCCAGCTGGTTGACCGTGGCGGCTCCGGACACGAGGCATTGTTGAATGCGCGTAATCAGTTGCTGGGGATGGCCATGCAGGACAAACGCCTGATGAACGTCCGTCCCAACGGCATGGAGGATGTGCCGGAATACCGCGTCGATATCGACTGGGACAAGGCGGGTGCGCTGGGCGTGCCAATCCATTCGATTCATACGACGATTTCGGCGGCTTTCGGCAGCGCTTACGTCAATGACTACGTCCAGAACGGGCGTATCAAGCGGGTATATCTGCAGGCAGATGCGCCATACCGTATGCTGCCGGAGGATTTGCAGCGCATCTATGTGCGCAACAACCGCGGTAAAATGGTGCCTTATTCGGCCTTTGCCAGCGGTCGCTGGTCGAGCGGCTCGCCGCGGCTCGAACGTTTCAACGCATTCCCCTCGATCAATATTTGGGGACAGTCGGCAAAGGGTTACAGTTCCGGTGATGCGATGGAGATCATGGAGGAGTTGACGGCGAAGCTGCCCCAAGGTTATGGGTGTGAGTGGACCGGGCTTTCTTATCAGGAGAAGCAGGGCACCAGCCAGACATGGTTGCTCTATACCTTCTCGGCTATCATCGTCTTCCTGTTTTTGGCTGCCCTCTACGGCCAGTGGGACATTCCCTTTGCCGTGCTGCTGACGCTGCCGCTGGGGGTGATCGGCGGTTTTATCGCCTCAATGAGCCGCGGCCTGCCCAGTGACGTCTATTTCCAGATCGGGTTGCTTAATACGCTTGGCCTGTCAACGAAGAACGCGATTCTGATTGTGCAATTTGCAATGGGCGGTGTCGATCAGGGCGTTGGCATATTCGAATCCTGTGTGACTGCAGTGCGTCTTCGTCTTCGCCCGATCATGATGACTTCGCTGACTACCGGGCTGTCGGTGTTCCCGATGGCACTCAGTACCGGTGCCGGTGCCGGTGCGATGAATGCGATCGGCACGGTGGTCTTCGGAGGCATGGTCTCCGGAACGCTCCTGGTCGTGATCTTTGCTCCGCTGTTCTATATGCTGGTGGATAAATTCTTCGGCGGAGAACGCAGACGTGCGCGTGCGCGTGAAGCGGCGCAGAAGGCGTGAAGGATTTTTTAACCACGAAAATTCACGAAAATTCTTGGCGCGGACTGATCGCCCGCAACCCACACGGACTTTACACGGACGGGACACGGACTTTGCACGGACGACAGATCGGACGGATCGCCATGTGCCAAGGCCGGCTTTACGCAATTGCGTCGGAGGCTCACCCGGCGCGAAGCGCCATACAAAAATAACCCCGGGTGAGGAAGCGCGGAGCGCGACGCAACCCGGGGTAAGGGACTCCCCCAAGCCTGCGCCCGAAGGGCGCTACTACAGCAAGTGGAAACAGCAAGTGGAAATGGACTTTTCCAAGTTACTCAAGGCTTTCGACAAGACTGCGTTTGTGTCGCCCTACGGGCGCGGGTTTCGGGGTGCTGCCCACCCCCGGTTCCCTCGCCCTCCGGGCTCGGTCACCGGGGGTTATTATTGTGCAGCCCTCGGGCTATGTCGGCGAAAAGCACAGGAATTAGCGGTACCTTAAAAGGGATTGCATGTCAATGACTTGGAAATTGCTTTTCAGAAAAATCTTTCACAAAAAACAAGAAGTTTGGGAATAGTAGTACGAAATTTTATAGGGTTGCTGCTTTGACGGAAGGGAAAATCGCCATTCGGGTTGATTTCTTTAGAAATCAGCATAAATTTAGGCGTTGACAACCTTGCAAACCAATTTTTTGGGGATGTTACTTTACGGATTCAGAAAGGATCTAAAATAAATGCGAACGATAGTCATTTCATTGCTGGCAGTTGTATGGTTCAGTGGTTGCACGATGATTCCGGATTACCAGCGCCCTGCTGCGCCTGTGCCTGAAAACCTTCCGTCAGGAGGAGAAGTCGGCAGTGGACGTGCTGCTGCGGATTTGCCTTGGCGTGAATTCATTCAGGATGCCGAGTTGCGTCAGCTGATCGAGTTGTCACTCGAGAATAATCGTGATCTTCGCCTGGCGGCCTTGCAGGTCGAACAAGTCCGTGCCCTTTACAAGATTCAACGCGAGGAATTGTATCCGAGCATCTATGCGGCTGGCGGCGGCAGCCGTTCGAGCACCTCGCGTGATCTGTTAGCGCCGAATGAACCCCGGATCACTGAGGTCTATCAGGCCAATCTCAGCCTGTTTTCCTGGGAGATCGACTTTTTCGGGCGTCTGCGCAGCCTGTCCGAGAAGGCTCTGCAGGAATTCTTTGCCACTGAACAGGCTCGGCGTGGTGCGCAGATTCTGCTGGTTTCATCGGTTGCCAATGGCTATATGGCTTTGGCGGCAGAGCGGGAGTCCCTGAAGCTGGCGGAAGATACTTTCAAGTCCCAGCAGGAAGCCTACGAGCTTGTCGAGCGCCAGTATAACCAGGGGCTGGTTACGGAACTGGATTTGCGCCGTGCGCAGATTCCCCGTGAAGTGGCCCGTGGTGACATAGCTCGTTACCGGCAAAGAGTCTCGAATGCTGAAAATGCTCTGCAATTGCTGGTGGGAAGTGCTCTGCCACCGGAATTGCTGCCGACCTCGATAGCGGATGTCGCCTTGCCGGCAGCTTTTGCCAGTGGGCTTTCCTCGCAGGTGCTGTTGCAACGTCCAGATATCCTTGCTGCCGAGCATCAGTTGCGCGCGGCATACGCGACCATTGGTGCCGCACGTGCGGCTTTCTTCCCGAATATCGTTCTGATCGGCAACCTGGGCACGGCCAGCACAGAGTTGCAAAGGCTTTTTGAACGCGGTACAAGCACCTGGAGCTTTACCCCGCAGTTGTCGATGCCCATCTTCGATGCACGCGTCTGGTCAGCGCACCGGGTCAGCAAAGTGCAGCGCGAGATCGCTCTCACCCAATACGAAAAAGCGATCCAGAACGCGTTTCGTGAGACCGCAGACGCCCTGGCCTTGTGTGCGAATATCGGCGAACAGCTCGATGCCCAAAAAGACCTGGTGGAAGCAACCGAGGAGACTTATCGTCTGGCGAATATCCGCTACGAACAGGGAATCGACAACTATCTGAGCGTGCTGGATGCGCAACGAAGCATGTTCAGCGCACAACAGGCGCTGGTCAGCCTGAAAATGGCCGCCCATAGCAGCCGCCTGCAACTGTATGCAGTCCTCGGCGGTGGCGCACAATAGCACTATTTTATGTCCACGGAAAGCACGGAAAGCGCAGAAATTTTATAGAGTTGCTGCTTTGACGGATGGGATGGCACGCGAATTTGTGATCTGACCTATTGGTTTCTCCGACTGCTTGGCGCTCTTGGCGGTTGGTTCCTCGTCATTGAACCGCCAAGGACGCCAAGGAGACGTCTTGGCAGAAAAAGGGTACGGTGAATCCTATGCTGATTTCACCTGTTTTGTGCCATTTTCGTGATTAAAAACACGTTTTCTACACATAATAACGTAAAAGCAGTTCCGGATATGGCAATTGCCACAGGATTCAGTGGAGGCAATGTTCCGATCCGACCGACCGATTCTAGGTCTGCAGCAGTTCGGGCTTGGGGGTGCGAATAGAATTCACAACCGGGACGGTTGCGCCACTTTTTAAACCGCATGCGCCACCATCCGTCAAAGCAGTGACCCTACAAATTTTCCGCGCTTTCCGTGGACAAAAAATGGGTTATGGGCATACGTCCACGTCAGGGTTTTACGTGCTTTTTGTGGTTAACCATTACGGCAGATATTCCCACATTTCATTCTGAAGCAGCCAGATTGGATCGGCATTACGGTAGAATTCCTCGAGTTCGGCTTCCTCTTTTGCAGAGGGCATACGCTTCACCCTTTTTGTTTGCCATTCACAAAGATAATCGTGAATTCCTTGCGGCGTTGGCGCTGCTGCGCAGTCAATTTCTTTTTCGGTTTTTTACTCATGATGGGCAGGACGAGCAATTTCTTTTTTAGTTTATTCTCCGATAATTTTCACTAGGACTCGTTTATTGCGTTTTCCATCGAGTTCGTAATAGAAGATTTGCTCCCAGGTACCCAGATCGAGTTTTCCGGCGGTTACGGCGACGACGACTTCACGTCCCATGATGGTGCGTTTCAGGTGCGCGTCGGCATTGTCTTCGAAGCCGTTGTGGTTATACTGGCTGTATGGCTTTTCCGGTGCCAGGCGTTCGAGCCAGGTTTCGAAATCCTGATGTAGACCGCCTTCGTTGTCATTGATGAAAACCGATGCGGTGATATGCATGGCATTGCACAGCAGCAGTCCTTCCCGGATGCCGGACTCGCGCAGGCATTCCTCGATCTGCGGTTGGATATGGACGATCTGGCGGCGGCGGTCGACATTGAACCAGAGTTCCTTGCGATAGCTTTTCATGGGGTTTTCTCCTGTGTTTCCGGTTGTTTTGCTGCGGTGTTCGCAGGGTTCATGATGCGGCGATGCACGAGGATATAAAGTATGACAATGATTGCCAGGCCGAGGACGATCCAGAGCATATTGCGCTCGATCATCGCGGAACCCTGCTCGACCATTTCTAGATAAGTCATATCTTCGGTGAGATGTCCGAACCATGCGCCGATGAACATCAGCACCAGGCACCAGATTCCGGCGCCGAGTGCGGTGAACAGGGTGAAGCGTTTCAGGTCCATGTTGCACAATCCGGCAGGCAGTGAGATCAGTTGCCGGATGCCTGGGAGCAGGCGGCAAACAAAGGTGGCCAATTCTCCATATTCGAGGAAAATCTGATCGGCTCGGTCAAGGGTAGGGCGGGAAAGGAAAAAGTATTTTCCGTAGCGGTGCAAGAAGGGCCTTCCTAGTTTCTGCGCGAGGAAATAATTGACATAGGCACCGGCGAGCGAGCCGGCCAGCCCAGCCAGAAAGGCGATGAAGAAGTCGATGCTGGTCTGCTGGAAAGTCAATTCCTGCCGCCATGCAAGGAAGCCGGCGGGGATCATGACTACTTCGCTGGGGAAAGGAATAAATGAACTCTCGACCGCCATGAAGAAAAAGATCAGAAAGAAGCCCCAAGTCGGAGCATAGGCGGCCAGGCTTTCAATGTGCAATGCAAGCGTTTCAGTCATAAAGGGACTTTCAATGTTAGGGTGCAGGGTGCAGGGGGCAGGGTGCAGGGGGCAGGGTGCAGGGGGCAGGGTGCAGGGGGCAGGGTGCAGGGGCAGGGGGCA
>JAPXLT010000155.1:0-10978 GCA_033809415.1 Lentisphaeria bacterium | reverse complement strand
TTCGCACCACGCACTACGCACCCCATTCCCCTAAACCTTGTACTACAGAGGCATTACTATTTATCCTTAAAAAACATATATGCTGTATATGGCGGTAATTTACCTAAGAAAATAATATCCTGCTCGTTTTCACTCCATGTCACCTTTGTTGGTAGACTTTTTTGGGGATCGACTGCAAAGATTTCACCATTAGCAAGCTGGGTTTTATTCCAATTGTGCCGCAAGAAATATTTTTTCTGCAGTTTTAGCGAGAATTCCTGTGATTCATCTGAATCATTAAAAATAACCATACGTGCCATTTTTTCATCCAGCCAGGCTGAAGCAAACAAAGGATTCATACAGTCTTGGTTATTAGAGAATCTCAGTACAAAACTTTCCGTTATCAATGGAATACTCACGGTATCCTGCGCCATGGTCAGGATCGGCGCCGGGTATTTTTCAAGTTCATTTAAATATCCAGGTGCAGCACCGAGTCCCTGATCCCACAGACACATCCGTAACTGGCATAGGCGCGCCAATTCCCTGTGATCATTGCCTAAATCCGGATGTTTTTTCAGCAAATAGAGCAAATATTGCTTGTTTTTATGCAAGCCATCGGCACTGAGCCAACTGCTTTTCCCATCGCTCAAATTGAGGCGTACTGCATCCTGGAAAAGCCCTACCCTTTCAATGCAGACCATTGGGTTTCCGAATGCCTTGATAGCTTCAAAATCATATTCATTTTTCCCACCCAAAGCCCCATTTTCCAGCAACGCGAGGTCGGCGACAAAAAGTTCTGGGCCAGCGCCGGACTCGTTGGTGATGACCTTGTTTTGCGGGTACTCTTTGCGCATCCAGTAAAAAATTTGTGCCTGTGCAGCAAACATACCCGGATGATCCGGGCGCCAACCCATATCCCAGCCAATGGCTTTGGTCCCATAAAATGCCACTGCGGCTTTGATTTGTTGGACGTAATGCTCGTTGAATTCCGGATTGTCAAAATCATAAGTACCCCAAGGAATATCCGGGAAACCGTGCTCTTCTTGCATTTCCGGTGATATTTGCACCCGATAGCCGCCGCCATACAGGTCCAGCGAACCACCGGCTTTGACCCGGTACCAGGATTCAGGAAATTTACTACCTTTCAAATTAAGGTTAGCAAGCTGGCGGCAATAGAGCGCCAGTTTATGTCCTGCGCGTTGCAAGCGGGCAATCTCCGCTTGCATTTTTTCAGCGGTTACCTTGTGCCACTTGCCATGTATGGCATTAGTCCACCATTCGCCCTCTACCGGGTAAGTTTCATTCAGCCAATCCAACCAGCCGAACCACCAGATATTGCTTTCTGGAGGCAGTCGTTTTTCCCGGCTTTCCATAAAGAACGTGGAACCCACATGGGCGCCGCGGAAATAGGGGCGGTAAGGACGATCTTTGTAGGGGATAAAATCCTTGATCATCGGATTGTTGCTGTATATTCGTTTTGCATAATCGCGCCATACATCCCGCACCCAGAATTTATCTGCCGGATAAAAACAGCAGCTGTAGACGAACTCAAAATTTTCCCCCTTGCTTACTGACAGTGGATTTTTTTGTAAACTGGGAAAATAACCTTGAGGCATATTGGGAGAAATGGTGACAAATTTGTCCAAATTAAATGAACCCGCCAGCAAAATACCGCTGGGACTTTTCAGCATAGTCATAGGATATACCGGATGCTGATAAGTATCCAACAAGCCGATATTTCGGTCGTTGTTTTTTTCGCTATAAGAAAAAATGGTACTTTCGCGAGCATCGAGTACCCGTGCCGGATAGAGGGCACAGATTATCTTGTCCCATTGCTCCATGTCAACGCCGTGTCTGATTCCGATTTTTACTGGGAAATGCACCGCTTCCAGAGCAGTGAAAACGATTTTTTCCGTAAAGAATCCGCTGTCTATACTGTATTCTGCGACTCCCTTGAACGGCACCGCTTGATCCTCAGGGAACAACTCTGTTTTTATGGTGTTCCCGGAAAATACCGGTTTGTTTTTGCCGTTTTTAAATGTCACATCCTGACCGTTGAAGCGGACAAATACGATGCTGTTATCGAGGGCAGAGGGGTGGATTGTTATATTACCGAAACGCAAACTGTCCAGCAAACCGCTGTCAGCATCTATAAATGCCGATATTTCATCATTTTTCAATTCTAATTTGGCACTGGTGGATTTGCTGCGGCGAGCATCAAAAGACGCAGATTGTTCATCTTCGAAAAAGAAGATATTATCCCAAATTACTACATCATCAGCTTCCAATCCGGAGAGTATCAGATAAAATTGCAAGGTTTTGGTTTCCGGTGATGGCGAGAAGGTCTTCTCATACGATCTGCCCGTCGGATCATCCAGATTTACCAGAATATCCTGATACATCACGGTTATACCCCCAGCATTGACTTCCCTGATGGCAAATTTGGCGTGCTTACCGCTCGAAGATTTTACATTTGCCCTGGCATAGCCGCCGAAACAATAGAAAGCATTGGAAGAAAGAACCACCTCAATATCTTGTACCAGAGTGATGAATTGATTGTATTTATTCTGCTTATCCCCTCGGGATTCCAGATAAAAAGTGCCATTGCCGCCGGTATCGCTTTTTACTGGCCTGAACAAAGTGACTGTGCCGTAAGACTGTTGCGGACTACGCCATGGAGTCAGTAACCCGGTTTCGAAATCATAGTTAACCAAAGGCTTGGCATGCAACAATATACAGATAGGAAGCAAAGAAAAAACCAGCCTTGCCTTCATATATACTAGTTTCCTTTCGAAATAGTTGTTTTTTACTTTGTAAAACCTTTCGGTTCTTTTCATTGTATTTATTCGACAGTGAAAATTTCGTATTGCTCCGTACCATCAATCTTTCTTCCGACTGTAACAGTGCCGTATCGCTCAACATCTCGGAAACCGAACTCTTTCCGTGCCGGTCCCCAGGAGCTTTTTTCCGCTCCGGGTTCAAGTCTTGTGCGGCAGAGGTTGAACTTGAACGATTCGCCTGGGACAGCCCCTTTGAGTTTGAGTGTTTTCCAGGGAATCGCCAGAAAGACAATATAGCCCTGATGCCTGTTCTGGGACGTTTTAATTATTGTCTCATTCAACACAGAATCCGGAAAACTGACAGCACGCCCTGCTGCATCAACCAGGATCTGCACTATCTGCTTATCTACTGTCTGATAATAAACTTCCACACAATCGTTATTCCACGGAATGGACTTCGAAACTTCAAGTGCCCTGCCTTTTTCATCTGCCTCGATTGCGATATAGAGGTTTTGTGCATCGCAGGCCAGATAACCTCGAGTCTGTTCTCGCAGTGCCTGATCGCCAGGATAGGGCAACAGAGCGGAGATTTTGGCCCAACTCTGCCATTCTGAAGTCAGACTCTGCATCGATTGAGGCGCTGACTTGAGTATGGGCAGTGCAAGCGGCGCAGGCATCGGCTTGTCAATTTTGCCGAGGCTGCCAACAACAATACCGTCTATAAAATCCCCAGCATCAAGACGATTGACTTCCAGAATTCCAACGTCCAGCGTACGGTTGGGTTCAATATGATTATTGCCCACAGAAAAAAACACCGTGCCATCCCAATTTTCAGGCGCAAATTTTTTGAGATCAAGTGAAAAAATCCGCTCCGGATTGCTCAAAAGGTTCCCCAGGTCAACATGCAAGTCCTGTACACGATTGCAACCCCATGCCGGATTTGGATTTTTGAGAGCCTCGCCGCCCAAGCCTATCGAGAAGTTGACTCGTTTGACATAGTTACCATCGACGCGGTAATCCACCACGAAGCCGGAGAAGTCTTTTTTGGGTACTTTGCTATAAACATGATTATGATCTCCGCCAAGCGAATATGCTTTATAGAAACTGTTCTTCAGCTTAAGCCGCAGTGTTTCGGCTCCGGAAAATTCCAATCCGGCGTAATGGTCTATATCCATTATATCTTCCCGACGGGTTGTTCCTGCATATAGCTTCAGAGTGGCAGCGGATGCGTGAACTTCGCACGGCTCCAAGTTTGTCTGCAACTGACGCAACTGGCGATGCCGGCTCAGAAAGGTTGCTTCTCGAGTCACCGTCAAATTTCCTACCCGGTGCACAAGTTCATTGATCTTTACCAGTTCGGGAATTTGTGGATATTCCTGATATTTAACCCGGCTCTTTTTTCCGCCTGAAAGAGATAACGTTTGCCCTCCCCTGGGCTGTCCTGCCTGGCGAATGATGTAGTTGCCATTTTCGAACTGCTCCGGTAGAGCTATCGGCGAAGTCCCGGTAAATACCGTTCGCCCGTTCCGTTCCAGCGCAAAGAGAGTCTCCGGAACATCGGTATGGATCAGCACCTGTCGATGAGACAATTCAGCAGTAAAAGGGACCTGAGTTATTTTTTGGCGCGGCGTCGTCTTCCAGTCGAGTTGATTATTCCCGGCATTAAGGCGAACACACTGAAAAAGCATCCCGCCTATATCGATATTTTTGATGTTCGCCAGCTGTCCATTGACCGTCACATCGGTAAAGATATGATCCATATCGGCAAGCAAAACCTCCATTGATGGCCATCCGGAAATGACGTTCTGACCCTCTATTGTCGCTTTTTGCCGTTTTCGATAAAAGTAGTTTTGCGGCAAGCCATCGAGAGACCAGATCGCCATGGAACCCTGCGTAATGACCAGCTGGACGAGCTGATTGGGAGAGACATCTGTAAACTCATGATGTAGAATCCCTGACGCATTACCGGAATAAATCAGCTTCGGTGCAGAAACAATTCGTTCGCACCACCCATATTTTTGATAATTATCCCGCGATTCTGTATCGCTAAGAACATATTCTTTTTCGGCTTTGCATTGGGTCGGCATCGCCCAGACATTGATCCTAACATCCGCCGAGAAACCGAGCGAATCTAGTTCAACTGTAATGGGGAGCTGACAAACCTGTATTTTTCGATTTACAAATGAGATCAGGATATCGTCGGTATGGCGACGGCGTACCGAATACGATTCAACCGGTGTAGCCGGATCCTTTTTCCAGTCTGGGCTGTAACGCGCATCGACCGGCAAAGTCTTGCCAGTTTCATAAACTGCACGCATCTGTGCAATGGAAGCGCCAATATTGGGCACCGGAATCCATCCCAGTGACAGGCAGCGGCTAATGTAGTCGTTGTTGCCGCCCCAATAAAGCAAGGCCAGACGTCCATCTGGACGTAATTTGGAAAACAGTTCAAGACCCAATGCAATTCCAGCAAATTCGCGCCAGTTTTCGGCGGCAAGCTGCCGTGAAGTGCCCTCCATATAATTGATGTCAGCAAAAGGGTTGCCGCTGCCATTGAAAAAAAGTATTTTATTACGTTTTTGCGCATTGTCTCTCATCCGTTTCCAGAGCATCACCGAGTGATCGTCGCGAATCAGTTCGTTACGTTGCCAGTTAATTGTGTTTTGATGCTGAGCTTCATCAAGATAAACAAATGGCGAGCCAATTAGGTCTGCCATGTCAAACAGCTGATCCGCCATGAAATGACGGCATTCAGGAATGTTGATCATACTCTGAAAATTGGTAAGAACGCCCGGAAAAAGCGGGTCCTCGTCGCCGCTGCGGCTGTAACGCCGGAACCACTCAGGGCGTTCCTGGAAGAGTTTACTGAAACGATCCGTTGCAATCGTAATTGCATAAACTCCCATCATGATCCGTGGAGAAATATTGTGTATATTCTGAATGTAACTACGTACTTCATCCGCAGTTATAAATCCGCCGCCGCGGCTGTTAAACCCATCCTCCCAGCGGTAATCCCCCCAATCTGTAGAAAGCAGGCTCCGGTAAATAAACGTACCATTGTCGATCATTTCGGTAAGATAACGCAAGTGGGGTTCATGCCCCCATTGAGGTATGCAAAAGATATCCTGAATCCGCTCCGAAATGGGGGGAATTTCCGCCAGGGCAGCCTTGAAATCTAAGTCTTGAAGCAAAACCTTATCAAAGAAATTGCAGAGAGTTCCGTGGAAGAATATCAATGCATCGGTATAGCGGATCATTCCACCATTCGGTTCGAGATCAAGCGTCCCAAGCGCCATGCGCCAGCCATCGGGAAGATACCACAGGCGATCCTCCATTTCGCGATACCGGCCAATAGTGGACTGCCACCAGGGAAATACTGCCGTATCATTGATTTTGACCCGATAGTTAACGTAACTGCCCATTTCATGTCTCGAGTTGATCAGAACCATGCCTTTGCTGGACTGCACATACTTCACAACACAAACAGGCTCTTCAACTATTGCAGCCGGCAAATAAGGTCCAAGATATCCGGCGCCAAAGTAATAGCTGTCTTTTTTGAATTCCGCAGTAAAATGACTCTCGCTTGACGGGAGAATAAACTTTTTTTCCCCACTCAGATTGACGAACGTAAGTTCGCGGCGCAAGCCGGTGTTTTCGATCCAATAACGTTTGTGTATCCGAAGAGCCGGAAGAGCCGGGTTATCACATTCAAAAAAGAGTTCTGAGGCAGTATGATGGGATTTCAATACACGGTCTTCAAGCTCCTTGCCCTCATGATCACCGGAATGCGCCATCAATTTATAGAGATTGTTCACTCCGGTCACGACTTTTTGCCCATCGGATCGTCGCACAATTTCCAGCACACGGCCACTCCTGTCGCAAATCCTGTATTCGGCAGCATCTCCAAAAAGGGACGCCCCATGCAGTGAAAAGGACAGCAGCAGTAATAATACGGGCAGCAGGATCATCATGACAAGTTCCTTCGTTTAGATCCATTCGGGATGATTGATGGTTTCAAGATAGATCGTTGCACCCCAGCCCAGATCGTGAAACACCTGATGAAATGGATGATATTCACCACTCGGGGAACGCCCTTTTCGCTCCATTTCCCGGGGATTGACTTCTTTGCGGTCATCGTAATATTCAAAAAGGGAACCGCATATACAATACCACTTTGCCTGTTCATTCATAAAATCGCGCATAATATCAGCTGCAAGTTCATGATATCCATACCGGCGCAACCCCAGTACAACCAAATAATTGACCGGTGCCCACACAGGCCCTCTCCACATGTCTTTACTATAGAAAGCGGTCTCGCACTTGGGAATTGATGGAATACGCAGAGGTGTACCAAACGTTTCCGGATTAGTCAGATGCGCTGCCATACTGGCGGCTTGTTGTTTGTTCGCAGCCCCGCAGATTAGCGGCATGAAACCCGAGCTTGCCATCACTTCAGTACGACAATTCTGCTCTACATCATAATCGCAATACATGCCTATCTTGTCACTCCACAGCCTTTCATTGATAAGTCGGCAAAGCCGCTGATGCAGTTCGAACCACTCTGCTCGCTCCGCGGGGAGAAACTCTGCAAGATGTTCGCATTCCATTGCCAGATAGGCATTAAAATCCGGAGCATCAAGATGCCATGCTTTATCAAAACGAGGCGAATTATCCATCCCGCTTTCACCGCTGCGGCAATTTTGATCACCTTCAATTGCCCACTCGACCAACCCTGCCCCATCACTGTCGCGATGAGCCAATATCCACTTGATAAAATTGCCTAGCTTGGGAGCAAGTCCGGCAATCCATTCCGGTGCAGCTTCAATTTCATTGACCAGCTTCATGCCCAGACCCAATATCGGCGGCTGTGTCAACCAGTGTAGTGAATACGGATTGCCACAAAGCGGAATAAAGCCGTCCTCGCGCTGCAGATCAAACATTGCACTGATAAAATCACGCGCTTTTGCCGTATCATAATGACGCATCCCGATGGCATGAAAAACGGAATCCCACAACCACATCTGCTTGTGAGGCCAACGATCCGGCGTCGTCCAATAATGAGGAATGCGGTATTCAGGAGCATATATCATTGTCTTGAGTTGCGAAAGCGCTTTGATTGCAGTCTTACGCACCGAACCGGAAAGCCCCTCGGGCAGAGTAATCGAATGGAGGAATACGGATCTTGCCTTGATTTCAGAATCGATGTCGCGTTGCAAAAAATCCGCTTTAAGGTAGCCACTGTTGGCAATCAGTATTTTATCTTCCTCTCTAAGCACATCAAAATATTGCTCGGGTATCGTACAAGAAAATTCCCCTTGCAGCAGAATATGATGCGCATCAACCAGCACCCCGCTGGAAATCTTTCCATTTGCATAAAAGCGGAAAAAATCTCCCGTAAGCTCGATTTTTTCCGGCTCGGCTCCAACATAGGCAATTTCCGGATCGCGAGGAACATACCCATCTTTTTTCAATTCAAAAATATAGCCTTTGAATGATGTGCGCAAACACAGACCGTTGCGAAAATCGGTTTGTCCATCAAGTCCGGAAAAAGCGAGGAGCTGGCCGCCACCCCAAATATCAGGATACAGGTTCATGTTTTTTGTCCTTGCCTAAAAGGCGTCATTAGCTTTTACGCCAGAAAAAAACCGGGCAGACTAACTCGATCTGCCCGGTTATCCGCATAACTTGAATAATCAGAATAACAGAATCAAGTTCTCATCGCTTGTCGAACATACGCAGCGTATCGGAATCATAGTCCATTTTGGTGAAATATGAGGGGTAAGAGCTTAATCGATAGCTTACAACATGCCCCCCGAGATATAAGACATTGGCGCCACCAAAATGATTGGCAGTCCCTTTGGCAATGCTTCTTGGCGTCGCCCCAGAAATCGCTCTTCCAATATGATCGCAATAAATGGCATTGTTAGGGTTGTCCCGGTCAAGAATCAGGCGCGCTTGCTCCTTAGGTGCAGTCGGAAAAAGCTTGTCAAAATGTCCCCATATATAACTCGACAATGCATAACCACCGTAAAAATTTCCCCAGTAAGTGTTATCTGAAGGGCACTGGAAATAACGAGCCACAACCTGATCCGGCACACGCTGGGTACGGTCTATCGATCCGAGGTATCCTAATGCCATAAGCATGTTCCCTGGGCGCCAGAGATTGGTCTCCTTGGGATCACCACCAGTACCGGCATTTTCAGTGACTAGATTGTAACCCATCATCTGCGTTATATTGCCGACGCTCACCACCGCAACTGGCAAATAACTATGGTTGTCATTTGCATACATCAAGGAGGCCAGCCCAATCTGCTTGAGTTTATTGACACATGATATGCTGCGCGCCTTCTCACGAGCCTTGCCCAGAGCTGGAAGCAACATCGAAGCGAGTATGGCAATAATCGCTATGACTACGAGCAATTCAATGAGTGTGAACCTTCTCTTCATCTTTTGTTTTCTTTCCGTATTGTTGGCTGTTTGCAGAAATTTGTTTTTCTTTTAAGCTATGCGTATATTATAACACCTGAATCCGTGAAGTAAAAAACGCCTCGCCATTTCCATGGATTCAGGAATCCTGATTTTGAAAAAAATGACGATTTTTCCAACCGACTGCACTCACAGTCAGGCTGTATTGATTCAACAATGTTCATTTATGGGCTCATTTGGCCTCTCTCCCTTGTTTTTTGTGCTAGGAACATACGCCATGGACACAGGTATCCCTTTCGTGTCGATTTGCAACACTACTGCCTGGAATAGTTGTTGGTTGCCTCTGTTCAGCAGATTGCATAAACCTCTTTCATTATAAGGAAGTTATGGCAATTTCTGCCAAACTTCTGGATTGTTTGGTTGGCATGCCTGACGATTTTGCAGCCGACCTTGATGTAGTCAAGCAGCACCGTGCGGAGGCGAAAGCGCAACTGGCGGGATTTTTCGTCCGCAGGGGACTTCACACTCTGCAGCGCTGCCTGGCCTATGAAGCGGAGGCAGTTGAAAGCCACGGTCGCCAGCCCCAGGACGAGGGCGTTTGTCTTTAGACTCCCGCTGGGGAGAAGCTCAATGCCCATGTCGCTTTTGAGTTCGCTGTGGAACTGCTCGCTGGTTCCATGGTCGTGGTACAGGGCGACGCACTGGCGCACGGAATGCGGCAGGTTTGTCCACCAGCTGTCAAGCTCAATGGAGGGCATCAGCAGCGCCTGGCCGTTGGCGAGGACTGTGCGCTCAATGGCCTCCACAGCCATGAAACCTTTGTATTCAGGGAAATCGGCGGGGGTTCTGTCGCTCCGGATGCCACGGTAGACAATCTTTCCGGGCCGCGCCTGCTCAGGAGTTTCGTAGCAACGTATGCTGTCCAGGAGTTGTTCAGGGCTTTCCTTGCGCAAATTTCGCTTTACCAGGTATTTGACTCCAAGCTCCGAGAGCGCCCTGATGAAATCACTTGAGTCATGCCCGGAATCGACGCGCACCAGCAACTCCTCCGCCTTGTATCCCGCCTGTGTCATGATGGCGACGCATCGCTTGAGAAACTCCACCGCGCCTTTCTCGCTGTGCTGGCTTCCGGGGCGCAGCTCGTTGGCGACCATGAAACCCTCGCGTCCCGCATAACAGAAGATCGGCGCAAAGCCATTGACCTTGTGATAGGACAGGGAGACGCCCTCCTTGTGCGAGGCGGTGTCCTCGAACACGGAGACATCAATATCCAGGGGGATCAATTTCTCGCCGCCAACATCAATCCTTGTGAGGTTGACCCGGGACAGCTGGTCGCTGACATTTGCGTCGAGAACGCGCTGCCAGTCCTTTTCAGCGAGGGTGTCCAGACGCTGACGACAAGTTTCCTGCGAGGGAACGTTGCCGCCCGCAACCTCGCGGAAGAGATAGTCGGAACGGAATTTTTCAATGTCGGCATAGTTGCTGTTGCCGGCGGTCATAAGCCCAATGGCGCTGCGGACAATGACGGATGTCGAGTAACAGGAGTTGCGGGCCGCCGGAAACTCGGCGTCCCAATCCTTCATGCGGGAGTTTCCATCCAGAAGTTTTTTCACAAAGGAAAAACCGCCATTCGAGTTGATTTCTTCAGAACTTAGCATAAATTTTGGCATTGACAACCTCGTTGGTGAGTGGAATTATGGCACTTTTCAAACAACATAATATACTACACATTAACGGGTTGTCAATCTTTTTTCGGTCTTTTTTAGGGTGGTACTTCACGGATCCAGGTATGA
>JAPXLT010000154.1:0-11027 GCA_033809415.1 Lentisphaeria bacterium | reverse complement strand
CAATTCCATCCATCAAAGTAACGCTTCTACAAATTTTCCGAGTTTTCCGTGCTTTTCGTGGACAAAAAAAATCTGATTGCCGATCAATGGAAAAAGTCAACTGCTTTTTTTAGGTTTAAAAAGTAGCGCAACCGTCCCGGTTGTGAATGATGCTTGCTCTCCTAATTTGTAGAATAAGCGTTTTATTAGGAAAGTGCGATGATCTGGGCTTTGATATTGCCTAATGCAGTTGCTTCGCAGGGACCCTTGCAGATGGCGAACCGGGCTGACAATTCTTTCATCAGCGGGGCATTGTTTATGCCCCCGCCGGTAACTATCAGCTTGCCTGTCTGCCCGGCGGCTTGGGCGTAGCACTCCGCTAGGCTCCGGTTGATCACTTTTCCGAAATCGCCGGGCGTGACTGGAATTTCGGAGTGGTTCCGGTCGCAAAGCTCCTGGATTGCGGCAGGCATGTCGGCGGGGCTGAACAATTCCGGTGAAGTCGGGTCAAAGACTCCTTTGCAACCAGATGCGTCCACGGCGGCATCAAAAGCGGCATAGCCGGGGAAAATTCTTTGCTTTTCCCAATGCTGGATGCACTGCTGCTGCAGCCACATCCCGGGGAGTCCGCGGAAAGCAGTCCAGAGACCGGGAACGATGCCCAGTGGATTGGCTCCCTCCGGGAAGGGCTTGCCTGCATCATGCTGATGCCCAAGCATGGCCCACGTGCCCAGTGAAAGAAAAAAGGCATCAGGCGCTGAATCAACGGCCAGAAATGCCGCCGCCGTGTCGTGCCCGACCCCGGAAACAACCGGGACTCCCTGAAGAATTGCCGGAAAACGTGAATCATTGACCTGACCGATGATGCTCCCGGAAGCGATCTTGCCGAGGAAATGAGTAGGTATTCGGAGTTTCTCCAGCATTTCGGCATCCCAGGTCTGCGTTTGAATGTTCATCAACTGGGAAACAGAGGCAAGTGCCCAGTTTGAAACCGCGTTCTCGCACAGTTCGTAATGGATCAGATCGGCGATGTGCAGCAATGTCGATGCACGATCAAGCAAATCGGGTTCCTGCTCCGCCAGGAATTTGAGTTGCGCCAAGGTGGAAAAACTGCCTACGGTTTTCCGTCCGATTCGGGATTGTAATTCTTCAGGGGGGATCATGGCGGTGATGTGCTGCGGCATATCGGCAGTGCGCTGCTCGCGGTAACTGACGATTTTGCCGCATACCTTACCGTTGGCATCCAGAAGGGCAAAGTCCTGCGCCCAGGAATCACAGCTGATTGACTGTGGCACGGCATCAAGTTTACTGCAAGCAACATGCAAAGCGTCGATCAAATTACTCGATAGGCCTTGATAATCCCAGCAAAGGACGCCATCGACCGATTTCATCAGATGGCTGAAGCGGGCCGCTTCCACCAACTGGATTTCATTCTTGCGCCGGGTTCCGATCATGATTCGACCGCTGCCTGCACCAAGGTCAATGGCAATATGAGATTGTGATTTCATTTTACCGGATATCCAAAAAGGTTTTTAACAACGAAAGGCACGAAAAGACACGAATTTTTTCGTGCCTTTCGTGGTTAAAAAATATGTCTTCTTTCATTTCGTAACATCGAAGAAATCAAATTTTTGCCAGAAAGCTAAGCGTTTGAGTTTGGCGATCTGATTGCCGGGCAAGGCGATCAGGTGATGGGTGCCTCCGGCCAGGCTGTAACGGTCGAGCAATTCCGATACGTTGCCTGGGCTATGCAGCAGCCAGTAGGGCCGGTCATAATTGGGGAACAGCTCCGCATCCTGAATGGTTCCAGTAAAGGCGATGTAGCGGAAGCCGTCTTTCCCGTCGCAAGTCAAGGTGACCAGGGTTGTTTCGCCTGGTTCCAAGGTAAAATACATCCCGCAGTAAGGCGGCACTCCCGGCGCCCAGAAATTCTTGTGCCGCAATTTGATTTTGCGGTCACGTCGGGCAAAGGCGGGATTGCATTCCTGCATGTGCGACATCAGCATGATATCGCGCTTGAAATCCACCGTGTAAATTTCCGTGAAATTGGCCATGCCGGCGAGCTGGCGCAAGTGCGCCATTAGTGCCGCCCGCAAGGCATCTCCTTCCCCCGCATATCCCATGCCTTCCGCCATCAGGCGGTTGATGGCATAAAAAGGCAGCCCGGGACATTTGGGTTCTTTGATCAGGTTGAGAAAATTCATCGTGAAGGCATCGGCCTGATACTTTTTCAGCAAGCCTCGCAAAGCCAGGTATCCGCGCAGGGATTCGAGATGGGTTTCTCGGCTTAATTCCGGGGCGACTTCATAAATATTCAAGTCCTGCTGCCGCAATTCCTCCAATTCACGGTCATCTGAAGCCATGAATTCTTCCCTGAATTCGTCGATTGTCGCAGAGAAGAATTCCGGTCCCCACTGCCGAGTTGCCTGTGCGGCGTCAAATTCAAAGTCTCCCATCCCCTTAAACATGCCACCCAGGGAAACGGTGCGGATTTTGCGTGCCAGCCGAGCGGCTCGCGCCGCAATCAAGCAATCAGCCAGCCTGGCATTGCTCGCTTCATCCTGGTAATGGCCAGTGACCACCGCAAAATCGACGCCGCGCTGGAAGAGCACATTGGTGATGTCCTGAGTTCCCTGCACCGTATGATTCATGCTGAGGTCCTCGGGCCGGTAATCCTCATTGATCCGGTCGGCAAATTGCGTGCTCCAGAGGATGATTGGAATGCCGCAATCCTGAATGAACGGAACACTCGTCAGGCTGGCTGTATAGGATAGCGGAGACATCACAATCGCATCAGGCGCCAAGTTCGCAAATCCCGCCACCGCTTCGGCCATGTCGCTTTCCGTATAGCAGGTGCGCGAATATACGATTTCCGCCAGTTGCGAAAGTTGTTGACACCAACAGTCAAAAACCTTGCCCCAACGCTCCATATACGACGCCATTGCGGTCTGATACAATTCCAAAGACAAGCCAAGATAAACTACACGCGGTTTCTGCAATGCCTTGAACATCAATGAGTCCTTTTCTTTTCTTGAAGAGGGGGGGGATGAACACGGACGGGACACGGACGGGACACGGACGGGAAGGACACGGACAGGACACGGACGGGACACGGACGGGACACGGACGGGACACGGACAGGACACGGACAACGGATCCGTCGGAGGCACCAACAAACCAAACCGCAAATCCGCATGCCATTTCATCCGTCAAAGCAACAACCCTACAAATTTTCCGCGTTTTCCGTGGACAAAAATGGGTCATGTATCAATATATCATTTATGATCGAAAGCACAAGTAAAACATGGCTAATTGTGATAATAAAAATCACTTATGTGAATATATTCTCTTCGCATTCGAGAGTTTTTGCCACATTTGATTGAATAGCTCAAAAAGGAAAATCAGGCTATGTTGAAACGCGCCGGAAATCTGCATCCATCTGTGGATGAAATACGCCTGGAATTTTCATTCATTCTGTGGGTTGGCTTTGTTTGGCAACAATAACTTCATAGGGCATATCCTTGAATGCATTGTCAGGCTGATCGGTTACCACATAGTGGATTTCCTGCAATGTAAGAATTCGATAACATCCCTTTTTAGCAAATTTGCTGTGGTCGCAAAGTAAGATGCGTTTGTCCGCACATTGTACCATTGCCTGGCTGATGGCGGCGGAATCTATATCCTGCGAGAACGCGCCGTTATTAGGAATGAAACTGTCACAGCCCAGAATAGCCGCATCCGCATGGAAATTATTGAAGATCGAGGCGGACAGGGCACCGCAAAAATCCAGGTTGCGAATCCGGAACAATCCTCCTACCAGGTAGATTTCTATCCCCTCGGTACCTCCTAGCGTTTCAATCACTGCCAAGGCCGGTGTAATGATCCGCAGGGGTTTTATTTCCTTCAATTTCAGCTGTGCCGAAAAGTGCCAGCAGGTTGTTCCGCTGTCAATGACGATCGTCATCCCCGGCTTGATCAGATCGGCGGCAGCAGCGGCAATGGCCAATTTCTCGTCATGCTGCAACATGCTGCGATGCTCGAATGTGCGCAATACCAGAGATTGCTGGACAGCGCAACGAGCCCCGCCGAAAGTGCGCACCAATAGCCCGTTCTTCTCCATATCCAGCAAATCCCGCCGGATCGTTGCTATCGATGCCCCGGTCAATCGCACCAGTTCCGGCACGCTGACTTCAGGGACATCCTGAAGGTAATTCAAAATTTTCGTCTGTCGGCGCAATGGTGCCCGTCCCATAGCAAATCCCTTGTTCGCTTAACTAAGTCCATGAAAGTCCCGAAGGATGCCTTAACCAATTCCGTACCCATTATTCTAAAAATCATCCATCCAAGAAATAAGGAGCCGCACGGATACGATAAAAACTAATGCAAATTTGTTCATTTGCAACTCGAGAACGTGAGTTTCTAAAGCTGGGTGACAGTTTTTTTACAACGAAAGACACTAATGAACACGAAAATTTTTCGTGTCCTTTCGGGCATTTCGTTGTAAAAAAAGAATTCCTCGCCTATCCAGGTTCACTGGTGCCTTACGATTTTTTAAATCATTTTATTAAAAAATTTTCTTATTTTTGCTTGACAAAATCGTATTTGCCCTTATTTTATGCTCAAATCTTAGATTTCTTGTTTGTGAAAGCTTTTGGGTGCTGGTAGCATAATGAAACATTTGACGACTTTACGAGCTGCCTATCGCAAAATCCGTGCAGCCTTGCCTTGGTTGGACTGCTATGTGTCCGACCTTCCTCCGTCTTTTGCCGATGCTCCCGTCATCCCTCCTACAGAGTCCGTCACTTTGGATTTCACCGGTTCAGTTCCCCGTCTCTTGCGCCAAACCGAGCATAGTTTTGAGGAAATGGCGCAACTGGCTCGGGAAAATCCCCGATTGCCTTATATCATTGTGTCTGGCACCCAGAAATTACTGTATCACATAGCCCCGCTGACGGAATTGTTGAAAACGCATGACAACCTCTATTTGGCAACCGCTAATTTCTGCAATGAATTTGCCCTCGAGCGGCTGGTTGCCGAGGGGGTCGCAAAGAAACTGCTCTATGGAAGCATGATGCCCTATTTGGATGCCGGGAATACCCTGGGCATGATTGCCCTGGGGAAATTCGACTGGAAGACCAAATGCGATATTGCGGGCAATAATTTCCGGAGGCTTCTGGGAATTCCAGAGGTGATTGCGCCCGAAGTTCCCATGCCTGAAATTCCTCCCTTTATAGTGGATGCCCACACCCATACCATCAACCCTGAAACCGAAAGCCGTTTCCCCGCTCCTGATGCGGTGCCGAGTTGGCGCATTTGGAAGAAGAAGATGCATTCCGTGTGGGTGGAAGATTTTTACAGCACACCATCCGAGACTATTAGAGGAGCCGCCAGAAATCCTGCCCGGGTCGTACTGGAAAAAATGTGCCGTGAAAGCCATGGGCAGGTCAGATACTTTGAAGTTTTTGATCCAAATTTTGTGGAAGAGTCGCTTCGCGAACTGGAAAAGAGTCTTGCAGACCCTTTCTGCATCGGCATTAAGCTACACCCCGTCTCGCACCACGTCTATGCTTCGGACCCACGCTACGAACAGGCGTTTAAGCTGGCGGAGCGTTTTCATAAAACCATCATGACGCACAGTTGGGGACTTTCAGATTACAATCCGAATCAACGCTTCGGCACGCCTGCTCAATTTGCGCCGATGCTGGAGAAATATCCCCAGGTGACTTTTGTTTTCGGTCATACGGGAGGCCGTCCCAATGGCTTCAGCGAGGCAGCCGAGATGTGCCGGCGCTTCCCCCAAACCTATGGCGACTTGGCAGGAGACTTTTTCCATAATGGCTTCCTGGAAAATGCCGTCAGCATAATCGGCGCGGAACGCATCATCTTCGGCAGCGATTCCTACTGGATGGATGTACGCTGCATGCTGGGAATGCTCTTTGAAAGCAAATGCACCGATGAAGTGCTGTGGGATATCGTCCGCAATAATGCCATCAAAGCGTATCATCCCGAAAGAATCAGACCGTGTCCAAAAAGGATTTTTTAACCACCAACCACACGAAAAGACACGAAAAATTTTATAGGGTTGTTGCTCAGATGGATGTGATGGCATGCGGTTTAAAAAGTAGCGCAACCGTCCCGGTTGTGATGGTGTCTTTAGTCTTTTCTTGCTGAATGACAGGGTGCAGGAAAAAGTTAGAAATATCCATGTCTTGTCTACCATGTCCACTGCGTCCTGTCTCTCTCGCTTTCGGCTCGCGCGCGCGATAAGGGTGGTTCGCCCCCTGGTTGGGTGGGGCTTGGAGGCTGTCTGAACCACGGCGAAAACATAGTGCCGAAAAAACGGAATTTCAAGAAGAATCATAAGAAGTCATGCAGAAACATGGAAAATCCTACAAAATCCTACAATTCCTAATCCTGGAAATTTGCGTTCATCTGCGTAATCTGCGGATGAAAAGTGCTCGGAATCCTTTTTGGACGGGGTCTAATCAATAGCATAATATGAATACATCGTAGGAATAGTTTTTCCATTTTCCTGCAATTTCAGGTCAAGGAGTTTAACCATGCTTGATCTAAACAACTTCCGTAATCCTGACAGCATACATTCTCCCGGGTATTTCTGGCTTATTTCCTCGCCGATGGTCACGGCGAAGATGCAGGCCGCGCTAAGGGAGATGGTTGCTCGCGGCGCAAAGTCGGTTTGCATGCATCCGATTCCGCAGGAATTCGTAGTGAACTCGCGTTCGACCATGACCCCCAGGTATCTTTCTGAAGAATATCATAAAATCGTGAAGGATGTGGTAGAGGAGGCCGCCCGCCTGGGGATGAATTTCTATTTGTACGACGAAGGAGGCTGGCCATCCGGCAGCGCCTGTGGGCAGGTCGTCAGGAGCAATCCGGAGAAATTCGCCTGCCGCACGATTGTCTCGGATGGCAAAGGGGGCTACAAAGTCGAGACTGCTGAAATTCTGCCTGAAGGCAAGGCGAGTGCACCCATACCAAACGTCCTGGAGAAAGAGGTTATCCCGACGTTCCTGAAGCTGACGCACGAGGCCTACGCAAAACATTGGGGCAAGCATTTCGGCAAAACGGTGCGCTTTGCCTTCACGGATGAGCCGACAGTCCCGGCACGCACCCTGAACCGCTACCCCTGGTGCACGGATTTCCTTCCGGAATTCAAGAAGCGCATGGGCTATGACATCGAACCCTGGCTCGGCAAACTCGTCAATCCCGGCTGCGAGCTTTACGACGCCTTGGCTGAAAAGCGGCTGGACTACTTGGAAGTCATCGCACAGCTCTTCGAGGAGCGGTATCTGAAACCAATCCGGGAATGGTGCCGCCGACATGGAATTATGTCTGGCGGACATTTTGGCGGCGAGGATGAATGGTTTAATGCGCCGCATCTTGGCTGGGGTTCCTTCCTGCGCTCGCTGCGCGGATTGGACATGCCAGGTGTCGATATGATTTGGCACCAGCTCTATCCGGGCGAACGACTCCATCCGTTTCCGAAACTGGCCTCCAGCGCCGCCCATCAGATTGGCGCTCGACACGTCCTGGGAGAGCTGTTCGCTGTTTACGGCGGCGGCCTTCAACCTTGGGCGATGAAGTTTCTCCTGGACTACATGCTGCTCTGCGGTGTCAATACATTCGTCTTCAGCAACATCCCGCTTGAAAAGAAAAAGGGCGGCAATGAAGGATGCCGTCCACGTTTCGGCGAAATGGACCCGCTCTGGCCATATTACGGCCAATGGCACCAATACGTTACCCGGATGTCCTGGCTTATGTTCCAAGGAACTGCTGTTGTCCCGGTCGCCGTCTATTTTGATATGCGCTCATTATGGCTCGTGACGCGCGAAACGGAATACGCAGTCATCCGCAATCTCAAAGTTTCCGACCGTATTGTCGAGAAGCAATGCGATTTCGACTATGTTGATGACGCGCTGCTCCGGGACGCTAAAGTCGTGAAGGGCGTCCTGAAGGCCGGCAAGGCATCATACCAGTCAATTGTAATTCCTGGAACAGGGCGGATGCCGCCTGATGTTCAGGAGAAGCTGGCGAAGTTCCGCCGGGCTGGTCTTTCCGTCTACACGATGAACGAAATCGAAAAGCTCCCGGTCCTGCTGAATGTGACTCCTGCCACGGCCAACCTCCGGGTGCAGAAGCGCGACCTGGGCAATGGCGAGGCGCTCTATTTTGTCCTCAACACATCCGAACAGACCATGGACGTGACGCTCCAGGCAGCCGAGACAGGCACCCTCTATTGCGCGAACCCGGAACGCGCGGAATTTCATCCTGTGCGCCGAAAGAAGGACGGCTCCTGGCATTGGTGCTTTGCGCCTTGGTCATCGCAGGCGTTCATCATTGGAAAACAGAAGGCCGCTCCAATGCCAGCCACTCTCGGGAGCGTCGTCCAGGAAGTAACCGGCTGGTTCCTGAAGCCCGTGCGGCAGTTTGACTACGACGCATGCATCTCAATACCGAAGGAAAAACGCATCAAAGCGGAACTCGGCGACTGGCGTCCTTATCTCGGGGATGACTTCAGCGGCGACGCCTGCTACAGCGCCAGCTTCACGTGCAAGAATCCAGGGCAGTGTCGTTTCCTGGATCTGGGAGATGTCCGATTCGCGTGCAGCGTCAAACTGAACGGCGTTGACCTCGGCGCCAGGATGCTCGGCCCATTCGTATTTGAGACTGGAGACGCGCTGAAATCTGGCAGGAATGTCCTGGAGATCACGGTGACTAATACCATTGCCAACGCCGTCTCCACTGACCATGCGCGAGAAGAATGGGCAAAGATCGCCCCGCTTAGTTTCTACGAGTTCCTGGTACGCACATTCGAGAAAAGCAGCTACGCCTCCGGCCTCTTTGGCCCAGTAAGCTTCCGCAACGAATAAACGGACTAAACACGGACGGGACAGGGACAACGGATCCGTCCAACCTTGCATCCCGCCTCGTGCATACGGGGCGTTCGGGCGTGGACGGGCAAGCATCAATCACAACCGGGACGGTTGCGCTGCTTTTTAAACCGCAGGTAATCCCATCCGTCAGAGCAACAACCATAGAAAAAAATTTTCGTGGCTGTTCGTGTGGTTCGTGGTTAAAAAAGGGTTGTTGTATCAATCTATCATTGGTGATTGAAAACGCAAGCAAAGGGTCGGCAATTATGATTAAATAAATCATTTTTCAGCAAAGATTTCATTTTAATTATTGAAAGAATCATTTTTTTGATTATATTAAGTTTCAGAAGTGAGAGGTTTTACCGTGTTTCTTGTGGTTTTGATTGAATAACTCAGAAAGGATTGGTGATAACGGGATGGATAAGCTTCTTTCAGAGATTTATGGATTGAGTTCGGAGCAGTTGAAGGCCTACAGTGCGCATGTCATGCTGGGCGGCGGTTCCCGCGGCGGTCCGGTTCTGGATCATGGCAAAGGGGTGCGGGTCTGGGATACCGAAGGCAAGGATTACATTGACTGCACCTCGCAAAGCTGGGCCTTGTATCTTGGCTATGCCAATGACGCAATCAATGCGATCATCCGTGAGCATATTGAAAACATGACTCACATCCACCAGGGCTTCGACACGAAAGCCCGCTATTATCTGGCGCATAAGCTCGCTTCGCTTGCCCCGGCAGGCATGAATCGGGTGTCTTTTACTGTCGGCGGCGGCCCGGCCATCGAGGCGGCCATGAAGATCGCCTTTAAAAATGTTCAGCCCTCCCGGGACTTCGTCACCCTGTTTGACAGTTACCACGGCACCACCCTGGGCACCATGGGGGCTTCCTGGATTTCAACCAAATCCATAGGTAAATTCTTTGGCGGCAGCCGTTTTCTGCCGTTGACCCGTCATTTCATCCGGATACCGAACCCAGTGACTTATCGCAATCCCCTTGGCGTTGATACGGAAACATACATCGATATCTGCCTGAAGATGACCCGGGAAATTTTTCAGCGCGGGACATCCGGAAAGCCTGCCGGGGTCATTGTCGAGACTATTCAGGCCAGCGCCGGTCAGTTGATTCTGCCGCTGCGCTATCTTCAGGAATTGCGCAAAATCTGCGACGAATTTGAAACGTTGCTGATCTATGATGAAATACAGACATTTGGACGGATCGGGGAAGTCTTTGCCGCCAACCATTTCGGGGTCACTCCGGATATTATCGTTCTCGGCAAAGGACTGGGTGCCGGATTGCCGCTGGCCGCCATCATCATCTCCGACAAGCTGGAAGGTTTCCAGGGCGATACAGAGGAGCTGCACACCTTTGCCAATCCGACACTCTCGATGGTCACCGCCGCCAAGCAACTCGAGCTGTTCGAGAATGGAGTCCTGGCGAATTGCCGTGAAATGGGCGCATATCTGGGCAGTCAGCTCCGCGCATTGTCCGCGACTTATCCGGAGATCGGGGATGTCCGCCAGCTGGGCATGCATATCGGGGTGGAACTGGTTGACGATCCGGAATTGAAGAACCCATTGGAGAAGGAGGCCGGTGAAATCCGCATGGCCGCCTTCCGCCACGGTTTGATCCTGGGCATGGGTGGAGTTCGCCGCAATGTCCTGAAAGTCAAGCCGCCATTGATCATCAACCGCAGCGAATGCGACGAAATCCTGGAAAAATTTGCCGCCTCGTTGCATGATGTCCTGCGTAAATAGACCGTGTCCAATTTTAACCACGAACCACACGAACAGGCTTGGCGTGGACTCCGCCCACAACCCACACGGACGGAACACGGACGGGACACGGACGGGACACGGACGGGACACGGACGACAGATCGGACGGATCGCTATGTGCCAAGACCGGCTTTACGCAATTGCGTCGGAGGCGATATGGAGCGCCGGCGGCTCGTCGGCATGAAGTCAGCTTCCCTCTCCCATTACCGAAAAATCAAAAAGTTCAAAAAGTTTCTCAAGTTGGTCTAATGGTTTTTCCGACTGATCCGTCCGATCCGTCCGATCCGACTGATCCGTCCGATTTGTTGTCCGTGTAAAGTCCGTGTCCCGTCCGTGTAAAGTCCGTGTAAAGTCCGTGTAAAGTCCGTGTAAAGTCCGTGTAA
>JAPXLT010000153.1:0-11150 GCA_033809415.1 Lentisphaeria bacterium | reverse complement strand
CTCCTGCACCCTGCACCCCGCCATTCAGCTGGAAAAGACTAAAGATACCATCACAACCGGGACGGTTGCGCCACTTTTTAACCCTGCACCCTGCACCCTGCCACCTGCACCCTGCACCCTGCACCCTGCACCCTTACCCCAAAACTTCGGTAAAGGCCTCGTTCAATACTGCCAATCCTTCTTCCAGGGCATCCTGGGGCGTAATCAGAGGTGGTGCGATTTTGATACAGCCGCCGCCAAGACCGACTGGCGCAAACATCAGCAGCCCTTTCTGCATGCATTTTTCATTGATTGCCAGCGCCGTCTCGGGATCGGGGTCTTTGCTGCCGGGTTTGACCATCAGCAAGCCGCCAACCAGACCGCGATGCAGAGACCTGCCAATATGTCGCGGATACTTTGCCTGAAGAGCATCCAGGCCGCCCCCGAGAACCCCGTCCATCTCCGCAGCGTGCTCTGTAAGCTTCTCTTCCAGAAGAATCTTCAGGTTGGCAATTGCAGCAGCGACCGGCAGCGGACTGGCCGAATGGGTGCTGGTCATCGAACCGGGAGCATACATGTCCATGATATCATTGCGTCCGATCACCGCAGAAATCGGCAGGCTCGAAGAGATTCCCTTGCCGCAGCAGATTAAATCCGGAACTAGGTCGTAGTGCTCCCAGCAGAAGAATTTGCCGGTGCGCCCGAAGCCGGCCTGGACTTCATCCATGATCAGGACAACATCGTTGCTCTTGCACCACTGTCCCAGGCGGCGTGCGTATTCATCCGGCAGGAAATTCGGACCGATTCCCTGATAAGATTCCGTAATCACACCAGCAACATCGTCGGCATTCAGATCATTATCTTCCAAGACTTTCAGGAAAACCTCGAAGCTGGTGTCTTCGTTGATAAAGCCATCTGGGAAGGGAACATGCACAAAGCCGCCGGGGAGTTCCACGATCCAGTCCTTCTGACCACTCATGCCACCAACCATCTGCGCCCCCAGCGTACGCCCATGGAAACCACCGCTAAAAGAAACAATCACATGCTTTTTCGGACCGTATTTGCGAACGCCATAGGTGCGTGCCAGCTTGACTGCATTCTCCGTGGCCTCCGTTCCTGCTGACAGCAGAAAAACCTTGTCCATGCCAGCCGGCGCGGTCTCAGACAGCATCTTGCAGAGTTCAGCGCGGCCTTCATGCGGAAAAACATAGGTGGCCAAGAGCGGCTTGTCGATAGCCGCCTTGAGCGCAGCACAGATTTCCGGACGCCCATGACCGACATTGGCAATCAAAACGCAACTGGACCAATCCAGCCACTTGTTTCCCCAACGGTCGTAAACATGAATCCCTTCAGCGCGATCCCAGATCACCGGCGGCTGGCCGGACATGCTGATCGGCTCGTGTGCTGCCAAGCGCTCAAAAACTGCCAGAGATTCGGGCACCGGCAACTGGGTGACAATCGTGCGGTATTTCGTCTGTACCCGGGGAACATCCTGAGGAACTAAATTGTACTTGTGAGCCATGGAGCAGAGACCTTTCATAACAGCATATCTATAAAAAACAAAATAACCATTCTGACACCTAGCGAATATAATACGAATCATGCGAAAAACAACAATTACTTGGAACGAGCTGGCACCTAAACCCCATTTTTTAATCATTTTTTAACCACGAACCACACGAAAAGACTTGGCGCGGACTGCCGCCCACAACCCATTTTTGTCCACGGAAAGCACGGAAAACTCGGAAAATTTTTTTAGGGTTGTGGCTCTGACTGATGAAATGGCACGCGAGTTTGTGATCTGGTCTATTGGTTTCTCCGACTGATCAGTCGGATCGGACGGATCGGACGGATCAAGTAGATCGGTCGGATCAGTCGGATCAGTCGGATCGGCATAATGCTTTGCGCCGTAGGCGCTTAACCATGCTTAACCCCTGGCTTTAGCCTGGGGTGAGGAACCCACCCAAGGGCAGTGCCTTGTAAAGGCACCACAATCAGACGGATCAATCAGACAAATGATTGTGTGCCAATGACTTGGAGATTTTTCTTCAGAAAATCTTTCACAAAAAAGAAGATTCCGGGCGATAGTAGCACAAAAAAAAGTGATATATTGTTATAAAAGCAAAGAAAGGGGTATCTGCTCTGATGAACGATGCCACATTTGACAGTTTACGGCAACAAGATGAAAAAGACGCCCGCTATATTGATATCAAACGTTTTGCCGTGCACGATGGTCCGGGTATCCGAACCACGCTGTTCCTGAAAGGCTGTCCGCTGCGCTGCATCTGGTGCCACAACCCGGAAAGCCGTTTTCCACAGCCGGAACTGGCGATTCATTATCCGAAATGCACCTGCTGCGGTGAATGTGCCAAAGTCTGTTCCTGCCACAAGATCGTCAATGGCGTTCATGAATTTGAACGCCAAGCCTGCAAAGCCTGTGGCAAATGCACAGATGCTTGTCCTTCTGGCGCATTGGAGCTTTTCGGCAAAACCATCACCGTGAATGAAGCGTCGGCAAAACTGCTCGAGGATCGGATTTTCTACGGCAACGGTGGCGGCATCACCCTTTCCGGCGGCGAGCCCCTGCTACACAGTGAATTTTGCACGGAATTGTTGAAAAAAATGCAAGCCGAAGGAATTCATTGCGCGGTCGATACCTGCGGCAATGTCCCATGGTCCGCTTTTGAAAGCGTTCTGCCATATACCGATCTGTTTCTTTACGATTTCAAATGCGCCGACGCCGAAAAACACCGCCGCCTGACCGGCTACCGGAACGAATTGATTCTGGAAAATCTGAAAAAACTCGATGCTACCGGGAAAGACATTGAAATCAGGATGATGCTGGTGCCGGAACAGAATATGACTCCTGACGACTTACTTGCGGCCGGGAAATTTCTGGTTCCACTCGAAAACATCTCTGCAATACGGCTTCTGGCGTACCACTCGCTGGCACATTCCAAATTTCGAGCGGTAGGCCATCCGGATACCATGCCCGACGTTCCGGCACCGGATACCGAGGCAATCGAGCGTGCTGCGGAAATTCTCCGCTCTTGCGGACTGAAAAAAGTTGTCAATTCATTGAAATAAGAAAAAACAAGCTTGGTGTTGTAGCATCAAATGAATTTTTCGGGTCATTTCGTGCATTTCGTTGTTCAAAAAGGAAAAGAAAAATGATTTTTGGCACTTACGCCCAGGATGAAGAATATCTCTGGAAGAAATTTCAGGCGCCCGAATTCGACCCATCCACCGGAATCGATCAGGATACCGCCGCAAAGGAGATCATGCGTTTTGCCGAATTAGATGCGCCGGCACCGATTATCAAAGCCCGGGCGTTTGAATTTCTGGCCGACAATCTTCAGATCGAGGTAGACCCACATGACTTCTTCCCGGCGTTTGCCTGCTGGAAACGCCGTCCCTGCCCAATGTCACCGCTGCTGGCAGAACTCCGAGGACGGATTCCCCTGCAACAGGTCGAATTGTGGAATCTGCTGAATCAGTCCGGAGCCTCCAATATCTGGATTGACTTCGACCATTCGGTGCCGGAATGGGATGAGGTTCTCCGACTGGGCTTCCCGGGACTACTCCGCAATGCTATGGAATGGCAGGAGAAACATCGCGCATCCGGCACACTGGACGCCGCAAAAGAGGCCTATTTCGAGGGAATCCGGATCACCTACGAAGCCATGCTCCGGATGCTCAAACGGTTTATCGAACGCGCTCGAATACACGACAACGCGCGCTGTCATTTTGTTGCCGACTCCCTGCAAAGACTGCATGACGGACCGCCGCAGAATTTCTTCGACGCACTCCAGATCATTTATCTCTATTTCATGTTCAGCGAACACATGGATCACCTTCAGGTACGTTCTCTGGGCAATTTAGACTGGATGCTGACTCCGTTTTATGACCGTGACCTGAAAGACGGTACGTTTACTGATTCCCAAATGCGGGAAATGTTTGACCACTTTTTCATGCAGTGGGGCTCGATCGACAACTACTGGGGGCAGCCGGTCTATCTAGGCGGCACCCGGGCGGACGGTTCTACCCAGATCAATCACCTGACGTATTTTATTCTGGATGAGGCGGCAAAACTGCATCTGCCAACTCCGAAGATTCAGATTAAGATTGCCGCAAATACGCCAGATGAATTTATCGACAAAGTCACCGCGCTGATTCGTGACCAAAATCAGAGCATCGTACTGGTCGGAGAAGAGGGAATACGGCATATTATGACTTCTCACGGCTCTACCGAAGAGGATGCGCGAACATGCCTGATCCGAGGTTGCTATGAATTTGGCAGCCGCGGGAGAGTCCATACTAACACGACCGGCGTCGGTCATCTCAATATGCTGAAGCCCTTTGAATTGATCTTCAACAACGGCATCGATAAGCAGACCGGGCAGCTTGTCGGCGCCCCCGTGCCGCCGTTACATGCGCTGGACTCCTTCGATGAGTTCTATCGGCTATATATTCAGGAGCTTGACTGGATTATTAATGCCAACATCACGGTGGTCAATGACTTCGAGGCGCATCTCGCCGCCATCAATCCCTCCAACGTCTTTTCCCCCACCATCCCGAACAGCTTGCGGACAGGGCGGGACGCATTCCACAACGGCTCTGACCACAACAACTCCTCCTTGCTCACGACGGGGTTTGGATCGGCAATCGACGCCCTGTCCGTCATCGAGGAACTAGTATATAAGAAAGGGGAAATTTCCCTGGAAAAAATGGCCGCCGCCCTGAATGCGAACTGGGAAGGACACGAAAAACTCCATCGCAAGATTCTCGCCTTCAGAAAACGTTACGGCAACGGCATTCCCGAGGTGGATCGGTTCGCTCAGATGCTTTCCAGGACACTCGGTAATCGCATCAACGGCCGTCCGAACAGTCGCGGCGGAGTCTGGAAATCATCCGTTCACTGCGCCAAGCAATTCATTGAGCAAGGCGCTAAAACAGGTGCCACGCCAGACGGTCGTTTTGCCGGCGAAGAAATGTCTAAGAACGCATCGCCTGCCATGGGTGCCGACATCAACGGCGTCACGGCTCTGATCCGGTCTGCTTTGGCGATTGACGCGGCCTCCTTTCCAGGCGATTTTCCGCTGGACGTGATGATGCATCCCAGTTCCGTCACAGGGTCGGATGGGCTGGCGGCGTGGCGACAGCTGATCCGAGTCTTTTTCGCCGGCAACGGAGCGGCAATTCATTTCAACATCTTTGACGCCGCCAAACTCAAAGAGGCGCAAAAACATCCGGAAAAGTACAAGGGATTACAAGTTCGAGTCTGCGGCTGGAACGTCCGCTTCACGGAAATGGCAAAATCCGAACAGGACATGTATATCCGCCGAGCGGAAAACATCATCGAATAACACACGAAGCTGATAACGGAAGAATGCTTTTTGAACAATATCTATAGTTTTGCCTTATCCATTTGTGCCAGGAACAGCCGTCTGCGCTTGTATGCTGCCCGTATGTTTGCACAATAGGCGGCAAACTCAGTATCTTTCCCAGCCAAGCCCATGTACTTGCCGTAAAGTTTCAGGAACTTGACAGCCTCCGCATAGGCATATTCACCTGTTGGCACAAGTGCTTTTTCCACGAGTTTCCTCAAAATGGCAGCGGCATCTTCCGGAACAGTCTTTGAACGCCATTCCGCCAGCTTCAGCCACCATTTCTCGGAAAGCTCTGCCCCCTGGGACAGTTCCCACGCAGCGTCCTCATCTCCATGATTGAAAAGCACCTCGACTCGACGTTCGCGCAAATTATCATAATAGTGGTTCGTCCCCCGGTTGGGTGGGGCTTGGAGGCTGTCTGAACCACGGCGAAAAAATAATGCCGAAACAACGATATTTCAAGAAGAATCATAAGAAATCATAAAGAAACATAGGGACATAGGGACATAGGGATTCCCAGAAAATCATGGCGATTCCTAATCCTGGAAATCTGCGCCCATCTGCAGAAGCAATATGCCCGGCCCCTTGAAACAGTTGTATTATGTCAAGGGAGCCAATAACGTATTGAGCAAGGATTGTGCTTCTTCCTGTTCCAGGCAATTAACGCGGGCAAAGACAATGGTCAAGTAGTCATTACTATTGAAGTTCAGTATGTCTGTCTGAATGGGACGTAACAAGTCTCCGCCGTGAACATGACAGTCGCGAACTATCAAGGTGGCTCCCGCTATACGTGTGTCAAATGGTTCGCAGGAAAAGATATCCGCATCAGTGGCATCTGGACCATACAATCGGCATTCTTCGTCGATGAACTCCAAGTAATGGTCAATGACGAAGAAGACATCTATCAAGTCCTTTGTCCTGCCAGGATTGTCCGTGAAGGCCTTCAGTTTCAGCATTGCGAGCCAGCAAGGACGAATCACCTTCAGGACGGTTCGCCCGATACTGACCTCGACAGCGTCCTCATAGGCCAGTTGATATCCTTGCACGTTCAAAGTCACGTCAAAATCAGGTGGCCAGGCATACTCGCCGTTAGCATCCTCGATTCCACCAAATGGAATTAAATCAGCATATATTTCATCACGAAGCCAAAGACGATGCTTGACTTTAGTATCCTGGCGCAGCTGATTCTCTGTCTTCAGAAAATCCATTATCTGCTGGAATTCAGCCCAAGTTGCAACCCGGCAGGCCAGGTCAATGTCGACCGTCATTCTGGCGGTGCCATAGACCTTCATGGCTTGTATCCAGTAATCACGGGAACAAGCGCCCACCAGCATCAGATGCCCATTCAATGACTTTACAGCTTCAGATATGATGGAAAGAATTTCCTCACCAGGTGTCATTTTTCAGTTTCCAGATATTTCTGCCTGATTTCCCCTGCCACTTCCTGGCAACGGCTGTCATCCATTGCCATAAGCCCGGCATATACCAGCAACCATGGAACCGCTTTTGCAAATGAACGGTTCTCTGGCCAGAAGGCTTTGATGACCGTGATATTCCCATTTGCATCCGCACGCCAGCGATTTTTAGCGATGATTTTGGCAATGTTGCCCTGACGCCAGAACTGGGCGGATGTGGTCTTCATCAAGCCGGTCATTGCAGCGGCGGTTTCTCCTGCCGGTAACAGAACCTGCTCCGCTTCATAATGTTCCAAGGTTCCCTGGTAATGTTCGATTTCCAGGCGGGGCAGAAGAATCTCGGCATAATTCGCCGTCCACAAATCAATCATTTTGGGCTTGTTCCCCCAGCTGTAGCCCTTGTCCCATCGAATCAGATATTTTCGTTCAAGCGCTTCTTTGATGACATTGTTGACCGTACCGAGGCTCACCCCGCTTTTTCCCGCGATTTTTCGGTAAGTCCATTGCAAGGCAGCCGGTTCAGTCAATAGCAGGAACAGCACCTTCATCCCCTGGGGATTCCAGCATCTTCCAGGAGTCACTCGACGCAGCAAGCCAGCAGGTCGTGGACAATTCTTGACACACAGGATATTACCGTTCAGACGCAGATGCAGATTCCCAGCCGTATCAGCATAATTGATGTGAGCACTACACAACCTGTCTGCGGTAGCAGGCGGAAAGTATGGAGCTACTGCCAACAGGTCCTCTTTCCCGCGCAATTCACACTCCTGCGCCGTTTTCACACCTGAAAGCAGAGTAGCATCAAGTACTTCAA
Organism: Lentisphaeria bacterium; assembly: GCA_033809415.1. GTDB lineage: Bacteria > Verrucomicrobiota > Lentisphaeria > Oligosphaerales > Oligosphaeraceae > JAQVUB01. The sequence continues at coordinate 3,552 of JAPXLT010000153.1, read as the reverse complement.
GAAAAGCCCCCTGACCAAAATCAATGCTCGCAGCACCACCATCCCGACTCTGGCGTTTCCGAGCTTTCGCCAGGCCGTAGCCAGTCAGAAAGGCATTCAGGCTGTTCAATACTGCATCTGTTATGTCATGTTTCATGTTCATAGTTATGTACAATGTTTGTTTTTGTTGAACAAGCATAAGATAATGAACAAACGCAGAATTGCAAGTGGAACGCGAAAAAGGTTGCAAAAAATGTAAAAGAGGATTACAGTTACTTTTTTACATCTCCAATCCAATCAAGACTAAAAAACGTCCGTGTCCCGTCCGTGTTTAGTCCGTGTTTAGTCCGTGTTTAGTCCGTGTCCCGTCCGTGTTTTTCAGGAGTCATGATGTCAGATTTATTAACTCAGCTATCGGATTTTGATCCGGCAGTTCGCCGGACTGCTTTAGAAGCTCTGGCTGCCCGGACTGTCTTTCCGCCGGAATCTCAGGATATGAACATGCACATTCATACCTTTTTTTCCTATAATGGCGAAGGATGGTCCCCGTCGCGTGTAGCTTTCGAGATGAAGAAGCTCGGCTTGTACAGTGCCGCCATCTGTGATTTTGATGTATTGCAGGGACTCGAGGAATTTTTTGCTGCCGCCGATTTGCTTCGCTTGCGTTCAGCTGTCGCCTTCGAGAGCCGGGTCTTCTTCCAGGAATATGCCGACAAGGAAATCAATTCTCCCGGCGAACCCGGTGTGTTTTATTTTATGGGCATGGGCTTTGTGAAGCAGCCTCCCCAAGGCAGCAAGGCGGCACAGGTCTTCAATGACATGTTGAACCAGTCCCATGTCCGCAACCGCAATCTAATCAGTCGGGTAAATGCCCACCTCGCGCCCATGTCGCTCGATTACGAAAAGGATGTTTGGCCGCTGACTCCGGATCACAACGCCACCGAACGGCACATTGTCTTTGCTTTTTATCAAAAGGCGCTGGACTTCTTCGGCAGCCCGGAGAAAGCAATCGAATTCTGGGCCAGGGTCTTCAAGGCGGACGTGCAGGAGCTCAGTGAAAAAAGCAAAAATAGCAATGCCTTCCAGGAATTTCTGCGCAGCAAACTGATGAAGCGCGGCGGACTCGGTTACGAACAGCCCACGCCGAAAACCTTCCCCGCGCTGGATACAGTCATTGCCATGATCCGGGAGTGCCGTGCCATTCCGATGAGCGCCTGGCTCGATGGCGGCCTGCCCGGGGAACAGAACCCTGTCGAACAACTCGAGTGCCTTCTTAGCAAAAAAGTTGAAGCGGTCAATATCATCCCGGATCGCAACTGGAACTTTAAAGACCTGGATGTACAAAAGAAAAAAGTCGTCGAACTCGACCGCTACATGCAGGCTGCTCAAAAGCTGGATTTGCCAGTGAATATCGGCACGGAGGGCAACAAGCCCGGCCAGCGTCTAGTTGATGACCTGAACGCAGAGGCGGTCAAACGTTACCGTCCGGTTTTCCTGCAAGGCGCTCAAATCATGGTCGGCCATACCCGTCTGCTGCGCTTCGCCGATTTCTCCTATATCGATGAAAAAGCCCAGAACCTCTTCCCGGAACGCCGCCAAAGAAATGAATTCTTTGCCTCCGTCGGCGCACTGCCAGCACCCGATCAGAAAACACTGCAAAAATTGCAGGACATGCAGCCGGAAAAGGCCTTCGCTTATCTAAGCGACTGCGCCGCAAAACAAGCCTGGTAACCCCGTCCATTGTCCATTGTCCATCGTCCATTGTCCATTGTCCATCGTCCATTGTCCATTCAGCAGTCCATCCTTGTCCATTCCGTCCATTTTGTCCATTCCTGTCCCTGTCCATTGTCCATTAAAAGGAACGATTATGTTTTCAGCATCAACCATCGAGCAGATAGAGCAACGTTACGAGGATGCCAAGAAGCAGTATCGCGCACTGGGCGTTGATACTGACAAGGCCATCCGCACCCTGTCGGAAACTCCAGTTTCCTTGCATTGTTGGCAAGGCGACGATGTGCGCGGCTTTGAAGTGCATCCAGACCAAGTCAGCGGCGGCGGCATCATGGCTACTGGAAACTACCCTGGTCCGGCAACCGACGCGGACACTCTCCGCCAGGATGCTGAGAAGGCCTTCTCGCTGATCCCCGGCAAAAAGCGTTTCAATTTGCACGCCATTTATGCGGAAACAGGGGACAAAGTCATTCCCCGCGATGAAATCAGCATCGAGCACTTTGCCAACTGGATGGCTTGGTCAAAGAAAAATCGCATCCCGCTGGACTTCAATCCCACCTTCTTTGCCCACCCCAAAGCCAACGACGGCTATACGCTCTCCCATCGGGACCCCGCTATCCGCAACTTCTGGATCCGCCACGATCTGGCTTGCCGTAAAATTGCGGAAACCATCGGTCGCGAACAGGGCGAACCCTGTATCGTCAACCACTGGATCCCGGATGGCGCCAAAGACCAGCCTATCGACCGCATGTCGCCACGCAAACGCCTCATGGAAGCCCTGGATCATATCTTCGCCGAAAACATCTCGCCAGATTACTGTCGGGACGCCCTGGAATGCAAGCTGTTCGGCCTTGGCAGCGAAGACTACGTTGTCGGCTCCCATGAATTTTACATGGCTTATGCCTTGACCCACCCGCAAATGCTCTGCTTTGACATGGGACATTTTCATCCCACCGAAACCATCCATGACAAGATTTCAGCGATTATGTTGTTCAAAGAGGAAATGCTCCTGCATGTCAGCCGGGGCGTCCGATGGGACAGCGACCATGTCGTCATCTTCAATGATGACCTGCGCTGCCTCTTCCAGCAAGTCATCCGCGGAAATTTCCTCTCCAGAATGCACATTGCCCTCGATTTCTTTGATGCCAGCATCAACCGCATCGGGGCTTGGGTCGTAGGCACACGTGCTACGCAAAAAGCCCTGCTCGCCGCCCTGCTTGAACCAGTGCAAATTCTGCAAAGCTTTGAAGACAACGGGGATGGCGCGATGAAACTGGCTCTGCTCGAAGAACTGAAACAATTCCCGATAGGAGCCGTCTGGGACAAATTCTGCCTGCAAGCCGGGGTTCCCGCCGGAGCAGCCTGGATCGATGCCCTGATCGATTACGACCGCAACGTCATCCGCAAACGTTAAATAAAACCCATCCAAAAAGAATTTTTTAACCACGAACCCCACGAAAAGACACGAAAATTTTGTATAGGGTTTGTTGCTTTGCCGGATGGGATGGCATGCGGCTTAAAAAGTAGCGCAACCGTCTCGGTTGTGATTGATGAAGAGGGAAGCCGGTGCTCCATATCGCCTCCGACGCAATTGCGTAAAGCCGACCTTGGCACATGGCGATCCGTCCGATTTGTTGTCCGTGTAAAGTCCGTGTCCCGTCCGTGTCCCGTCCGTGTGGGTTGCGGGCGATCAGTCCGCGCCAAGTCCTTTCGTGCATTTCGTTGTTCAAAAATAACTCCTCGGTTACTCATCATCTCATTACAAGCATCATGAAGTCTACCCGAACTGAATTTGTCATCGTCCGCCATGGACAAACCCATGGCAATGTCACCCGGACTTTG
>JAPXLT010000152.1:0-11174 GCA_033809415.1 Lentisphaeria bacterium | reverse complement strand
GAACTAACCGCCAAGGACGCCAAGGATGCCAAGGGGATGTCAGTCTAAACCTGAGAAGATCTGTGTTATTACACCGCTTTTTTAACCACGGAAAACACGGAAAACACGGAAAAATTTATGGGGCGCTTTATACTAAAAATAAAAACAATAAAAAGTCTGTTCTTTTTGCTTGACAAACGCAAAAACTGATATATTTTTATAACAAATACAGTTTTGATCCGGGTTGAATTTCAAGGATTATCGGGATGCGGAACGCGAGCAAGACCATGCCATTGACTGCCGGGGTAAAAAATTACCTTCTGCAATGCGTAGCCAAAGCGGGGACAAAGCCCGAGCGCATCCTGAGCGAGATGCAGCTATGCAAGAAATTCGGGGTCAGCCGCATCACCGTGCGCCGTGCGATTCAGTCTCTCGAGCAAACCAAGCATCTGATCCGTCTGCCTGGGCGGCATGGAGCCTTCACCAATCCGGAATTGGCGATGTCGGTTCCTTTTCTTGTGGGCATTCTTTGTCATGAGGGCACTCAAAATTGTTTTGATACTGCCCTGTCCGAAATTCTGACCGGTTTCATGGGAGCTCTGCGAAATATCAATTGCTGCTTTGAATTCCTGAATCTGAACGGAAACCAGAGCGTTGCCCAAGAGATTGAAAACATGGCAATGGATGGTCTGTTCTGGGTCACACCGGCGGAAGACAGGATAGACGACATCAACGAGCTCTTGCAGCGGGAGTATCCCGTGGTTGTCATGGATTTAATTTATGACATGGAATCCCGCAAACCCTCCGGCAATACGATTCTTAGGGATTATGAGAATTTTGCTGTCCAACATGCCCAGTTAATGCAGCAAAGGCAGCTTCAACGAGTTGCCTGGCTCGGAGTCTATAACAATTGCGCTAAAAGATTCCAGAAAGAAATGCGGAAGCATGGCATTGACTTGCCGCGAAAGTTTTTTATCGACACCATAGCTGAAATTCCCGAGAAACTCCCGAGGCTGCTGGCCACGGAAACTATCGACGCCATCATTTGCAACGGCGGTGTGGAACGTTATGAATGCTTGCTGCAAACTCTGGATGCGCAGGAAAATCGAGAAAAGATACCGATTTTTATGGAGAAGAATCACATCTCCTGCAAACTTCAGAAAAAACATCAGCAGCGAAAGATTGAAATAACACCATCCTATTATGATGGCAAAGCCCTTGGACGCTGCGCAGGGCTGCGCATGGCAGAATTTTTGCAAGGGAAAATCACCAGCTTCCCATCGTTTGTTGTTCCAGCTGCGAAAAAAGCAAGGAGGAATGAAGCTATGCTAAGTAGAACCTAAAGCCTGCGACACGGGCATATACAAGCAGAAATGGACGTTATCAATGGCGGAGTGATTGTCTTCAGGCAACCGCATGCTTGGCTCGAACGGCCTGAAGGGCCAGCAGCATAAAAGCCCAGGGCAAGCCAACCTGTCAGAGGCAACTCCGCCCTAGGTAAGGCATATAATATGGGGAACCCTGCAATGGAGACGCTAAGGGCTGATTTGAAGATAATTTTTTACAAAAAAACAATAGTTTTTGCCCCCTAAAAGTAGGAAGGAGCTTTGGTGATCATGGCTTCCAGTAAATTAGCAGTTGAGCGGCTTTTTGCCTGCGATGCCCTGCTTGGGCGCCCGCCTACCCTGATTCACGAGAATGAACCCACCCTGGCCGACATGAAGGCCAGGTTTGAGCGCTTTCCAATCGTGCGCGCATTAGTTCGCGGCATGCCGGGACTTTATGCTGACACCACGCTTGCCAATGCGACGCTGCTTGAGAATCTCGCCGGGCAGGATGCATTTGAAGGAGTCTGGATGGTGACTCCTGATGATGCTACGCCTCAGATTGAAGCGATGGCAGCAGCAGGTATGCGCAGTGTCTGGATGAAAGGGGACACGAATTACATCCGCTTTCCGTTGTATCCCTGGTGCTGTGGCGAACTTTTTGACATTCTCCAAGAGAAGCGCATTCCGCTTCTTCTGAGCTGGCGGATGATTGACCCTAATGAATTGCATGAAGCGCTGAAGGCCTTTCCCAAGATGCGTGTCATTATTCTTGATGGCGCACGACTTGGGCGTCAGGTCATGGTTGAGGCGCTTCTCAAAACGCACCCGGAGCTGTATTTCTGCTTTAGCACTTCATTTTCTCTGCATGGCGGCTATTCTGAGCTTTGCAAGCGCTATGGCATTCATCGCTGGGTATGGGGTTGCGGATATCCCGACAGCGAGGAAGGTGCCAGTGTGACCGGGCTTTTTTATTCCGGCATTGGGCAGGAAGCCCTGGAAGCAGTAGCGCATGGGAACATCGAAAGATTGCTTAGCGAGGTGCAAATATGAAACACGATATCCTGGAACAACAAGCACTTGCCGGACTTCCGCTTGGATGCTATGTGGTCGACACCCATGCGCATATCGGCACGGGGCTGTCTTTTCCGCTGTACCGCAATGACGTGGACTCATTTATTGAGTCGATGGATCGCATCGGCTGCGATGTCTGCTGCATAAGCCCGTATGCCGGCCTGAAAAACTATGCTGACATTGGGCTGCGCGAGATTGTCGCCGCCGTAGAACGCTATCCCGACCGAATTTTCGGCTATATCACCGCTGACGTAGGCTATTCTGAGAGCATTGAACGACAAATCAAGGCAGGCCTGGCGGCTGGCCTCACAGCAATGAAAATCATTGTTTCCTCCGCAAGGCTTCCTTACTCGCATCCCAATTACGTGAAATTATTTGAGCTGGCCAACGAGCATGCGCTGCCGATTTTAATCCATACGTGGGGTGCTGAGCTCCCTGACCTTGAGCCGCTGTTTCCGCGCTATCCAAAGATTACCTTTGTGCTGGCCCATGCGGGCTGCTGCGAACGCGAAAAATATGCCGAATTGGCGTTGCAGTATGAGAACGTGTGCCTTGAATTGTGTTTTTCAGCAAGTCCAAAAGGAGTAATCGAGTATTTTGTACGAAGGGGCTTGGTAGATAAAATGCTCTGGGGCAGCGACGTCAATTTCTACAGTTGCGAACATCAAATCGGACGAGTCGTCTTTGCGGATATCGGCCTCGAGGACAAGTATAAAATCCTGGGGCGCAATGCAGCGAGGCTGATTCTCAAAAGAAACCTGCCTGGATCCTGAATCCCGGCGGAACTTCTTTGTTCCCAGGAAGAATTCAAGACCAGATTCTTCCGAAAAACCTTGACAGCTACAATCTTAACCATGATCGAAACAAAAAAAGGAGAACAGCAAAATGAAACAGAAAAGCAACTACAGCATAAATGTGAAATCCACAAAAAGATTCCTGTTTAGTTTTACGTTGATAGAACTGCTGGTCGTCATCGCGATTATTGCCATATTGGCGTCGATGCTTCTTCCGGCTCTGGGCAAAGCCCGTGCCAAAGCCATGGATATTCTCTGCGTGAGCAATCTGAAGCAAATCCAAATGCTCATGTCAATGTACACACAGACATGGGATGATTGGCTCCCTGCGGTGAACTCGACACAAAATGCAGCGACAGTGGACGGGCCCGAATGGTGGTTCACAGCGGCTGAAATACCGGAAAAATTGCAGGCTGGCTGCCCCGCTGCCGTTGGCGCGAAAGCCAATGACTACGGGTACATGTCGTATGGCATGAATAGGCGTCTTGGCGGTGGGGTGACCTACGGTCGTTATGTGCATTTACAGATGATTCAGTATCCGAAGGATGCTGTGATTTGCGGCGATTCTTCATCGCAGGTGGATTACAATGCCTGGTGCACAAAATCGGCTGAAGCCCGCGGAGCGTGGATTGATTACCAGATCATAATGGCATCGGTGGTGCGTTATCGGCATGGGGCGGGGAAAATCAAACTTCCGACGAATGACTCATTCTACAGAAGCTGGCGTAGCTGCTGGGCGGGGGCGTCCTTTCTGGACGGCAGCGCTCGGATGATGCCGCCTGCGGAGCTGGAAGCTGCTTCAGACCGTCCGGCGCTACCCGGAAGCCATCACTGGTCTTGCAACTACTTTAAACACTTTTTTACCTGCCTCAGCACATACGACGTAGTGACGGGCATCGTACATTACTAAATTCTGAAATGCCCGCATATAGGAAAGGGAACAGGCAAATTTACGCGCCAACCAGGAGAAATATCATGCATTCCATAAGGATCACCGCCTTTTTTTTAATCGTTTTTGCCGTTGCAACAGCTGGTACGGACGGATTCTGGAATGCCCCGGACCGTGCCCAGCGTCTGTCTGAACTGATCCCAGGCCGAACTATTATGCGCTTGCAGCCTACCAACCTGCTAGCCGACATCAACCAGGAAGCCATGGCTAAATGGTCCGGCCCTCTGACCGATGACGCCTTTGCGCAACTTCCTCAGGCCGATCCTCCTGACGCTGATTTCATAGACCGTTTCCCACGCAGCATCTCGCCATACGCCCGGATTCGTGGCGTGGATATTGACCCCATGACCTATACGGCCGCCAGCCTTAAAGGCAATGCCCGGAAAAGCCTGCGCGGACTCTTCACTTACTGCCCGTTCTGCGACCAAGACCTCTTTGGCTTGAACTTTTCTGCGGACAATCCAGACCTTGCGGTGACCACCTGCTGCCAGAAAAAACTCTATTACCGCAACGCACCGGCTGATTACGACCTCAAGCACAACGCCACTGCCTCGTTCCGATATCTCGATGACAGCATCCGGGAAATCCCTTGTACGCTGTACAAAGACCGTCATGGCAACGAATGGGAGCTCTTTATTCAACATTTGTTTGACAATCGCTTCTGGCTGGGGGCCGCCAATCAGCTGCTCCGCAATTTGGCTGACTTTAATCGTACTGGCGACCCGAAATATCCCTACAAATCCGCTCTTATCCTTGACTATGCCGCCGACACCTACTTCGCCCTGCCGCTGTCGTTCAGCAATTTGCTTGCGCCGGGCCGTGACGGCAGCGAACTCGGTCGCGAGGAATGGGAAAGTCTCCCTCGCCCGGTTGTTTACGCCCACAATTATCTCGGCCCCTGGAACCGTCGTAATCCCTTTTCAGCCGGCGACAAAGGCTGGATCAACATGCACCGTGAAGCGATCTGGGCCGAGCCTTTCGCGGTCATGCGCCATCATCCCGCTTTCAAATACTATTCCCGCCAAAAATACGGCAGCCCCGAGGCTTTAGCCGAAAAAATCACCACACGCCTGCTGCGCGAAATTTGTCTGCTCTATAAAAGTTCATTTTCCCAGCGTTTGCTCACCAATTATCAGGAAGCCAATTACAAGGACTTGCTCATTTGCGCCATTTTGGCTGAGGACAAGTATTTAATTGAGTTTGCTGGCGCCAACCAGGAACTGACTCTCTACAACCACCATTATCACGATGGCATGAACGGCGAGGGTGCGCAAAACTATATGGCCATGCTCAACTCGTATTACTACCCCTATATGTCTAACCCTGATGGCTGGCAGCGTCTTGACCCCGATTTCCTCAAGCAAAATCCTTTCTTCATCGCCGCTGCTCGCGAATGGAATCAACTCAATACTTTGCGCGGAATTCAGCTTGAGTTCGGCGACCAGCACCATCATCTGCATTCCCGACTCCAAAATGATCAGCGGGTTACGCAGAACGCCGCTTTGCCCAGTCGCAACTGGCCCGGCTTCGGAGTCGGCCTCCTCCGCGCTGGCGCTCCCCAGCAGCGACTTGAGGTTTCCCTGCATTACAGTCGCGCTACCCTGCATAATGCGCAAGATATGCTCGGCATGTCGCTTTGGTTTGACGGTGTCCCAGCCGTCCGCACTGGCGGTTATGCATCCTGGTGGCGCAACATCCGTCAGCCGGAAATGGACGAGCTGGGCAAATTGAACTTCCCCAAGCCCCTTCGCCTCAGCTCGCATTCAGGCCGCTGCTGGAGCTGGGTGCTCGCCCACAGCGCCCTCAACCAAAACACCGTCACTATCAACGATTGCGGCCCAGGCCCGGGCTGGAGCGACAACCGGGGAACCAGCGAATTGATCACCTTCATCGGCGCAGCTGAAAATGACGAAACTCGCCCAGAAATGCAAATTCTTGAAGCACGCAGCCAGGGGGAATTTCCTGCTACACGCAATGACTTTTCCGGTGAGTTCCGGCGAGCTCTGATTACTCTTGAAAGCAGTTCAGGCGCGCCTTATCTGATTGACATCCTGATTGTCGAGGGCGGAGAAAAGCAGACCTCCTTCTACAGCATCTGGGGTGAACGACGCAGCGACACGCTGCCGATTAAAGCGAACTTCCCGGATTTGGCTGCTGCTTGGTATAACGACAACCCCCCGGCCTCAAGCGCCAATTCTTTTGTCAACCAACAGATGTCTATCCTGCGCATCCCCAGCTCCGTCCGCGAGCATGAAGTTCCAGGGAAAACTTGGCAATGCGACTGGGATATTGACTACTACGCTTTCTGGCGTAATCAGGCCGGTGAAGACATCGCCCCGAGACAAGGAGACCCGAATCATGGCAAAATCGCCTTGCGCTTGCTCTCGTTGCCCCAAGATGACAAAACCAGGGTATGGAGCGCTGTTTTCCCATGGACGCCGCTGGTCTTGAAACAAGAGCTTGGCAATGGCGCCACCTTGAAAAGCGTCAGTGTTTCTTTTGCTGATGTTTTTGACATGGTGGCGCAACGCCGCGAAGTTGCTGGCGAACAACCGCTAGACAGCCGCTTTGTCAATCTCTTTGTCGCTAATCGCCCTGGGCAGACTCCGCATATCGCCGATTTTACCAGCCTGGATGTGCTTGAATCCACTCTGCCGCCGCACCAGGTCGCGGCGTTGCATGTGACCACGATTGACGGTGAAACCGACACCCTGGTGTACCAGATGAAAAACGCAGCCTTGCGCCTAGATGGCGGCATTGAAACCGATGCGCGTTTCCTGTTGATTCGGCAGAATCCGGCTGGACAAATCACCTTGGTGCGAATGGTCAGCGGAAGCTACGCGCTTGTGGCAGGACGCCGTTTTGGGGCGGCACTTGACCTCACCGGACAACTTGATGATATCGAAGCCGATCTCACCGGATACCGCAGCACCTCGGCGCTCTATATTCGCCCTGACGCGCCTTGGCCAGTCGATGCCCTGGCTGGAAAAACTATCTCTATCCGCTGCCTGAGGCCGACTGGATTGGATAATGCCGAGTCCTTTGCCATCGCCGCTGCCAAGGCTTTGCCGGACGGACGTGTCCGGCTGGAGCTTGCCGATGCGGCGCCCTTGATTGCTGGGTGGCACCAGGTCGCGGAACTCGATCCGGAGCGTCCAAATGTGCTGCGCACTAATCGCCCGATGTCTTCGTTTGCCAATCAGCCCTGGTATGAAGGCGCCAAAGTCTTTTTCCCGGAACGCGGCAAGACCTATCTGATTGCTGATACCGAAAAACTCGGCGGCGGCACCGGTGGAACCTTCCTCACCCTGGCGCCCGAAACACGCCTGGCGGCAGATGGCATTATCCCGGGAGACTGGTACATTATTTATGCCATTGAACCTGGCCAGACAGTCAAAGTCAATGGCGAACTCTGTTTGCGCAATCCCTGAAGAATAAGGTGCCCTTGTCAGATATTAATGGATTCAGGTTGTAAAGGAGGTTGTTGCTATGAGTAAATTGGCATTATTGGGCGGCAAGCCGACGATTGCAGCGGAGACGTCGCCAGATATGTTCCACTGGCCTATTGTCACCAAGGAGATGGAAGATGCGGTGCTCGAGGTTTTGCGCGACGGCAATATGTCCGGCACCGACATCACCAAGAAGTTTGAAGCGGAGTTCGCCGCCTGGCAGGGCAGCAAGTACGCTTTGGCGCACAGCTCGGGTACGGCGGCTCTGCAGGGCGCCATGTACGGCATAGGCCTGGGGCCGGGTGATGAGATGATTTGTCCCTCATTGACCTACTGGGCCAGCGCCGTACCGGCGCTATCGCTGGGCGCAAGCGTAGTTTTTGCAGACATAGACCCGGAAACGCTCTGCCTTTGCCCTAAAAGCTTCGAGGCGCACATCACGCCACGCACGAAAGCGGTGATGGTGGTGCATTACACTGCCATGCCGGCGGACATGGATGGCATCATGGCCGTGGCGCGCAAGCATAACATCAAGGTAATCGAGGATGTCTCGCACGCCCAAGGCGGTCTTTATAAGGGGCGCATGTTGGGCACAATCGGTGATGTGGGTGCCTGCTCCCTGATGAGTGGCAAGTCCTTCGCCGTCGGCGAGGGCGGCATACTGTACACGGACAACCTGGAAATTTACGAACGCGCCATACTCTGGGGGCATCATGACCGTCACAGCCTGGTCAGGGAGGAAACCAAGACCGGTGCCGGCGGTCTGCCTTGGGGTGGCTACAAGTACCGCATGCATCAGCTTTCCTCGGTGATGGGACGCGAACAGCTCAAGAAGTATCCTGTCGAGATGGCCGAGATCGACCGGGCCATGAAATATTTCTGGTCTCTGCTCGATGGCCTGCCCGGCATCAGGTGGTGCCATCCCAAGGACGAGGGCAGCACGAAGGCAGGCTGGTATGCCTCACGCGCCTTTTATGACAGCGAAGCTTTGCAGGGGCTTTCCATCAACCGCTTTATCGAGGCCTTGTGGGCCGAAGGGGTGCACCACTGCGGCGCAGGCGGCAATCGGCCTTTGCACAAGCATCCCCTGTTTTACAGCATCGACATCTATGGGCACGGCAAGCCCACCGCCAGAGTCTACCTGCCCGACGATGTGGATCCGCGTGCGCTGACCGGCGAGCTGCCGGAAACCGAACGCATCAATGGCCGCATCTGGGGAGAACCATGGTTCAAGCATTACAGGCCAGAGGAAATCAGACCCTACGCCGAGGCCATACGCAAAGTGCTGGAAAACTACGAAGAGCTGTTGCCCGGCGACCAATGGCAACAGGATAAAGTGACCGGCAACTGGGCACTGACTCGACGCAGGGAATGAGAGAAAATTCGCAGCGCTTACGCTCATGGAAGCAGTCAATCCGCTGATTTGATGTTCAAAAAAAACAGCTAAGAGGTCGTTCAATAGGCAGTTGCGGACAATTCCAGTTTGAAAAAGAGAAAGTAGCAATGTTGACAGTGCAGGAGAAGGTTTTGTTGTCTGGTCTTGATGAGAACCGGATGGTTGCCTTGTGCCAGCGATTGGTGCGGATTCCGACCGTGAATCCCTATTCCGGGGACAAAGCGCCGTCCGGCGAATGGGCTGGGCTTTTGGCTATTGAAGAAGTATTCAAGGCAATGGGGGCGACCTTGTCACGCATTCCTTGCGATGACGAGGTCTTCACCCGCTACCAAATCTTGGCACCATGCGGACGCCAGGTGGAAAAACGGCATAACGTAGTGGCGGAATTTATGTTCGGCGACGGCCAAGGGCCGACTTTCCTCCTGGATGCGCATATAGATACTGTTGCGGTTGACACATACGACGGCGACCCCTTTTCCGGCGAACTGCGGGAAGGCTGTTTGCATGGGCGCGGCACGAGTGACGACAAGGGCGGTATCGCCGTCATGATTGAAGCAGTGAAGATGTTGCTGGCTTGCCCGGAAGGACTACGAGGCAAACTGGTATGCTGCGTAGTGACTGACGAGGAGTGCGACGGAGCTGGCCGCGGCAGTTTGTCGTGCATTGCGCATTTACCGAAGCCGGATGCCGCGATGGTAATTGACGGTGACTGCGATTGCCTTCAAAACGGCTGCAACGGCTTCGTAACGGCCCGTGTGACTGTCCCTGGGCGGAGTGGTCACTCGGCCTATGGCGGCTTGAACGCCATAGAACAAGCCTTCAAGCTCCTGCCGGCTCTGGAGCGTTTCCGCACGTTGCGCGGCGATCAGCCCGGCATTTTCAATTTCGGGGTGTTTCAAGCTGGCGACCACCCGGCGAATGTCCCGGCGTCAGCATTACTGGCTTTCAATATCAAGACATCGTTGGATGACATGCGCGCTGCACAGGAGCGTGACGGGGTTGACTCCGGCGTGTTAGTGAGGGAGCTGTTTGAGCGCTGCCTGGCCGAGGCGGTCGCAGAGGAGGAAACACTGCGGAAGTCGCCGCCGACCGTCACTTGGGTCAAGGATGTGCCAGCCGCTTCAAGTATGGCGGTCAACCCGGATTTTATCGCGTTTGCCCAAAGTGCGTATCTTGATGCCACGGGTACGGTGCCGACCGTCAAGCCACTGGGAGGATGGGGCGACCTGGCGCATTTCCTGCGAGTCGGCATTCCCACTGTAGGAATTGGCACAGGGACGCCAGGCATGAGTCATGCCGCCTCGGAACGAGTAACCGTGGCTGACATGGTCAAGACGGCTAAGGCCGCCGCCCTGATCACGGCCCGTTTCCTGTCAGCCTGAGGGGGCTACTTGCGAGAGACCATCGAAGATTAGGCTCTATCATGTGACCAGCACGGTATGCAACTAGTATAGACAGAAAAGACATCGGATTATTGCTGCAAATGGTCCGAAACTTCCTTCGCAATCAAGATGGCGGCCAATTGCCTTGACTGGTCAAGCTAAAAAAAGCAGTTAAAGCCGACTTTTTGTCTTAATTCCTTTGTTTTCAAAACTTCAGATGACTGAACCTCTGTGAAGTTGCACTGGCACTGTTTTGTTCTTGAGATGATTCATTCAAGACCTGCTGATACTTATCCGGGCGGTTCTTCCGGCGCGGAGCGCCACACAAAAATACCCCCGGGTGCGGAAGTGCGGAGCACGACGCAACCCGGGGTTATTTTTGTGCAGCTTCGGGCTAGAGGGCGCCACTGTATTTTCACAAGTCAAATTTCAATAATATAATTTTTCTCCACACTTAAATTCTTGCTTATTAATCAGATAAAAAAATAACGCACGCTTTTTTGAACCTGAGGTTCAGTTGTCTGAGGTTGCTGCTTTGACGGGCGGTTTAAAAAGTAGCGCAACCGTCCCGGTTGTGATTGATGTTTGCCCTCCCACGCCCGAACGCTCCCATCTGCAAGAAGCAGGATGCCGGTTGCTCGGATCGGTCAGATTGCCTTTTAACGCCCCTTGGCGTCCTTGGCGTCTTGGCGGTTCAATGAAGAGGAACTAACCGCCAAGACGCCAAGGATGCCAAGGGGATGTCAGTCTAAACCTGAGAAGATCTGTGTTATTACACCGCTTTTTTAACCACGGAAAACACGGAAAAATTTATGGGGGCGCCTTA
>JAPXLT010000151.1:0-11178 GCA_033809415.1 Lentisphaeria bacterium | reverse complement strand
TCCTTGATGCGGGCGAAGATTCCCCGGAAAAGTTCCGTCTGATAGGCGCTTTTTACACCTTGCATGAAGGCGGTGACTCGCTCGACGCCCATGCCGGTGTCGACATTTGGATGTTCGAGTGGGATGTATTGCCCCTCGAGCGTCTTGTTGTACTGCATGAAGACATCGTTCCAGATTTCCACCCATTTGCCGCAGCCACAGGCCGGCCCGCAATCAGGCCCGCAATCAGGACGATCCAAAGGGACAAACATTTCCGTATCCGGTCCGCAAGGGCCCGACTGCCCGGCAGGTCCCCACCAGTTGTCCTCCTTGCCAAGAAAATAGATGTTTTCTTCCGGGATGCCATGGCGCCTCCAGATATTTGCCGCCTCTTCATCTTTGGGAGCGTTCTCATCGCCCTCAAAGCAAGTTACCTTGATTTCCTCTTTGCGGAAGCCCAGCTTTTCTGTAAGGAAGGCAAAGCTCATGGCGATGGCTTCCTCCTTGAAATAGTCGCCCAGCGACCAGTTGCCCAGCATTTCAAAAAAGGTCAGATGGAAAGGATCGCCCACTTCGTCGATATCCCCCGTGCGCAGGCATTTCTGCACATTGGTCAGACGTTTGCCGGCAGGGTGCTTCGCCCCAAGCAAGTACGGAACCAGAGGATGCATGCCCGCCGTCGTGAAAAGACAGGTCGGATCATTTTCCGGTACCAATGGCGCACTCTTGATCTCAGCATGCCCATGGCTCTTGAAAAACTCAATGAATAAACGACGAAGTTCAGCAGCAGTAATCGGTGTCCGCATAACAAAATCCTGTATAAATAACCCGGGTGAAAAATCGTAAACTACTTAATTTAATACATCCTGCGGAAAATTCATGCAGAAAAACAGCGCACACAAACTTCTTGCCTTTTATGTTTTTGAACCACGAAAAGCACGAAAGGACACGGCGTGGGCTGATCGCCCGCAACCCACACGGACGGGACACGGACGGGACACGGACGGGACACGGACGGGACACGGACGGGACACGGACAGGACACGGACGGGACACGGACAGCTGATCAGTCGGATCGGTGATGTTGGAATCAGCCCTGAAAGGGCGCGACATACCAGCCCAGGGCAACGCCCTGGGTCAGGGATCACACCATCGGCAAAGCCCTGAAAGGGCGCGACATAATCTCTGTCCATTGTCCATTCTGTCCATTGTCCATTCAGCAGTCCATTCTTGTCCATTCAGTCCATCGCGTCCATTTCTGTCCCTGTCCATCGTCCATAAAAAATCTTTCACAAAAAAGAAGATTCTGGGTGATAGTAGTACGAAAAAATTTGAAAAATCGTTTTTGCGGCACTATTTTTTCACCAAGGTAGCGCAACCGTCTCGGTTGCGTCACTCTTAACCCTGCACCCTGTCCCCTGCACCCTGTCCAATGCATTTTACCATTCTCAAAAACGATTCGAGCAGCCTTGCCCGCCGTGGTGTTCTTCATACGGCTCATGGCGATGTGCAGACGCCTGTTTTCATGCCGGTTGGCACCCAGGGCAGCGTCAAGGCCATGTGCAACTACGAACTCGAGCAACTCGATGCCGAAATCATCCTCGGAAACACGTATCATCTCAACCTGCGGCCAGGCATGGAATTGATGCAGCAGGCCGGGGGATTGCACAAATTCATGAACTGGAACAGGGCCATCCTCACCGACAGCGGCGGATTCCAGGTCTTCAGCCTCAGCAAACTCAGCAAAAAGACCCGCGACGGGATTTTTTTCCAGTCGCATCTGGATGGCAGCCGCTTGTTCATGGGGCCACGTGAATCGATGGAAATCCAGCGCATCCTTGCTTCGGATATCGCCATGGTCTTCGATGAGTGCACAGCCTGGCCGGCCACCTGGGACGAAGCACGCCTTTCCCTCGAGACGACTTTGCGCTGGGCCCATGAAAGCCGCCAGCAACCCCGAGCCGACGGTCAACTGGTCTTTGGCATCGTGCAGGGCAGCACCTATGCAGACCTGCGACTGCGGGCCATCGAGGAAATTGCCGCTATGGACTTTGACGGGATTGCCATTGGCGGTGTCAGTGTCGGAGAGCCGGAAAAGAGCATGCTCGAGGTATTGGATATCTGCGTACCCGCTTTGCCCCCGCAATTGCCGCATTATCTGATGGGTGTGGGTACTCCGCGGCAGCTAATTGCGGGAATTCTGCGCGGCATTGACATGTTTGACTGTGTGCTGCCAACCCGCCTGGGACGCAATGGAAGCGCTTATACGCCAACCGGAACCATACCAGTAAAAGCAGCCCGCTATAAAGATGATTTCACCCCGATCCAGGAAGACTGCGGCTGCTATGCCTGCAAGAACCATAGCAGAGCCTATATACGGCATCTGCTGCATACCGGCGAAATTCTCGGCGCCAGGCTGATGACCACTCATAATTTGTATTTTTTCATCAACCTGATGCGTCAGGCGCGCCAACATCTCGAACAGGGCACATTCGCAACCTTCGCGGAAAATATCATGCAGACGTACCCCGAAGCTTAAGATTTTTTAACCACGAAATACACGAAAAGGCTTGGCGCGGACTGATCGCCCGCAACCCATACGGACTTTACACGGACTTTACACGGACGCCAGATCAGCCGAACCGATGATATTGGGATAGCCCTGAAAGGGCGCGACATACCAGCCCAGGGCAACGCCCTGGGTCAGGGATCACACCATCGGCAAAGCCCTGTAAGGGCGCGACATAATCTCTGTCCATTGTCCATAAAAAATCTTTCACAAAAAAAGAAGAAGTTGGGCAATAGTATTACGAAAATTTTTTAAGGGCCTGTCAGGTATTTCCCAGCAGTTGCTGTGAAAGCGACCAGCGTGGATTTTTGCGTGAGACATCGACGGTATAGGGTGGCACATAAGGAACGAAGTTGCCGCCGAGCACATGCTCGCGCAGGGCATTGACGATCCAGCGCTCGATTTTTAGAACCAGCATCTTATGCCGGAGGCGTCCCTGCATGTCGCGATTGAGAATATTGGGCAGGGTATTGGTGGTGATGATATCGTCAATAATATTCACATGCAAATTCTCCTTGACTTCCGGAGATGAATTAAAGTGAGTGACGACAAAGATCACCCTGCTGACCCCGGCCTCCTTCAAATGACGGCAGCACTCCGCAATCGTCCCACCGGTGCGAACCATGTCATCACAAACCACCACCACGCGACCGGCGAGGTCCTCGAGACGCGTCGGACTGTCCGCACGGGTGACAATTTTGACTTTGCGCTCTCCGCAGCGTTCCTTGTCCATCAGCAGCAAAGACGGTTTGCCTTGCAGCAGCAGCAACTTTTCATTTTCCCTGTTCAAGTAGTGGAAGACCTCTCTTGCAAAGGGAGCCGCACCGTTATCTGGCGCACAGATGACCATGCCCTTCGAGGGGTCGTCGTTCGAGGTCAGGCCGTAGTTGGCCAGATAGTTTGCATATAATTCGGCGGGGCAGAGGTTGAAGAAACAATCCTTGAAATGCTGACAGAACAACTCCTGCACGGCATCCGAGTGGTTGTGAACCGTCATCACCACATCAACACCGCTCGTTTTCAGTAAATCCGCATAGAGCATCGCAGAAAACGGCTGCCCGTCAAATTTCTTGTAGTCTTGAAGCGAACGGGACACGCCTGGACGACTGTGTTCGGGGCGCGGACCGCGGTCTTGCGCACTGTAAAAGAGGTCCGGTTCGACAAGAACGACCCTCGCAGCGCCATTGTCTTTCGCGGCACGGGCTACCAGGAAGGAACGCATGGCGCGAGCGTTGCGGCTGTGTTCACCCGAACAGGATGAAACCAGAATGACCGTCTTGCCATCGAGCTGATGCCCGATATGATCGAAGTCCCTTTCATCGCTAATAAAGCGCGGGCAGAATTCTGTATTTGCAAAAGATTTGTTTGCAAGGATATCTGAAATTTCAGTTTCCTGGTTCAGATAATGCGCAATATCGTTCGCAAGCGGATCATCCGCAACGGCTCCAACAACAACAAAATCGCCGGTCATGGCAACATATTCCTTACAAAATATAAACAAAAATACCGGAATTCTCCGCAAACACACCTAATATAATGTCCATTGCCCGATTTTCGAATTATAGTTAGATAGTACCCAAATAAGGATTTTTTAACAACGAAAACCACGAAAAGGCACGAAAAAATTTTTCTTTTGAGTGGTTTGTTTAGTTCATCACATGAAAAAATCAGCATCACAAGATTTTGTTACTGGGCTTCTGGGCTTCATTGATGCGTCTCCGACGCCATATCATGCAGTTGCCAATATGGCGGGAACCCTGAAGGCAGCCGGTTTTCAGGAATATAATGAGAGCGAGTCTTGGGATATCGAGCCGGGGCAGGCCGGTTTCGTCGTCCGCAACCAGTCCGCTCTGGCCATCTTCCAGATGGGGGAGACAGCGCTGTCAGCCGAGACCGGCTTCCGGATCATCGCCGCTCACACCGACAGTCCTGCACTGAAATTAAAACATCAGGCGGCGCAAATGACTGGGGGCTGCCTGCGCATTCCGGTGGAAATTTACGGCAGCACAATCCACAGTTCCTGGCTGGATCGTCCATTGGGGGTTGCCGGACGCATCGTGGACTTGGATGACCCTGCGGCAGTTCCTGAATTGGTCTGCTCGGGTCAGCCCCTGGCCGTCATACCCAATGTCGCTCCTCACATGAGTCGTGATATCAATGAGGGTTTCCGCTACAATCCACAGCAGCATCTTGCGGCGCTGTTTGGCAAAGCCACCCTGGAAGATCTATTCGCAAAGCTGCTCCCGAAGAGAAAAAAGCGGCCTTCGCCCGATGCCTTGGTGGCGGAACTATTCCTGTATGAAACCGAATCAGCCTGCCTGACCGGATTGACGCAGCAGCTGATTCTGGCGCCGCGCCTCGATAACCTGGCCAGCTGCTATGCCGCAGTCAATGCTCTCTGCAACATGAAACCGGGCAAATCTTCCAGAGTGCTTTTCCTCGCGGACAATGAAGAGGTCGGCAGCACCTCGATGCAAGGGGCAAACTCTGCCTTCCTGCGAGATTTCCTGACCCGCCTGATGCCGCGGAAAACTGCCGGCAATGACTTGCTATTGCGCATGCTGGCGCAATCCTCGCTGCTCTCAGCCGACGCCGCACATGCCTTGCATCCGAATTTTCCGGAAGTGCATGATCCGGCCTACGCCCCGGAACTCAACCGGGGAGTCGTCATCAAAAACAACGCCTCGCTGCGTTATGCCAGCAATGCCATCAGCCAGGCGGAATTGCTGCGTCAATGCCGGAAAAATCAGATTCCCGTGCAATATTTTGCCGCCCGTTCGGACAAGGGATGCGGTTCCACGATTGGCCCGCTCTGTTCAGCGCTGCTGGGCATCCCCGCCCTCGATCTGGGCCTCCCGCTGTGGGGCATGCACAGCATACGGGAAACTACCGGGCGTGAAGACCCGGTTTTTCTGCGGAATACTTTTACGACCTATTGGAACGAATAAGGAGTGCAACCAATGGCATTTTATACTTGTCAAGTCTGTAAATATCTGTTTGATGACAAATCCAGAGGGGTTCCCTTTGATGCTTGCCGGAGAACTGGTGTTGTCCCGAATGCGGCGCCGGCAAAAGCAACTTCATGCTGAAAATCGGGCAGGATGCGGATCAGCCGGAAAATCAGTCATCCCCGGTTTTACCGACGCTTCCAGCCGAGGTTCTAGGCTTGAAACGGAAACATGATGATGTCGAACAGTGGATGGAGGACATCCATGCCATTGCGGAGACTGGGCATTCCGTCGATGAAGCGATGCGAACACACCTGCCGGTCGTTTCCTGGGATGATATCTTGATCCTGGGCAAACAGCTCAGTGGACTGCCGCTTGCCAACGAAGATAAAGTCGTCACGCAGACCGTGATCGGACCCAATGCCGCGCAACCGCTGGTTCTGGATACGCCGATCTTGATCTCGCACATGGCTTTCGGCGTCCTTTCACCGGAAGCTCAGCTGGCACTTGCCAAGGCAAGTGCAATGGTCGGTACGGCCATTGGCTCCGGCGGTACCGGTATCTTACAGCAAAGCTTTAGCGCTTCCCGGAAATTCATCCTCGAGTATGTTCCGAACCAGTATGGGATCACCCCGGAGAATCTGTTGAAAGTCGATGCCATCGAGATCAAGTTCGGGCAGTCCTGCCTGCCGGGCATGGGCAGCGTCTTACCGGGAGTGAACGTCACCAAGGAAATCAGTAAGGAACTTGGCTTTCCTGCCGGCAAAGACATTGTCAGCCCATCCAGGTATCCTGATATTCATACACCGACAGAACTGAAAGACAAGATAGACTGGTTGCGGGATGCCTCGAACGGGCGCCCCATCGGCGTCAAACTCGCTGCGGGGCATATCGAGAACGACCTCGATTTCGCCTTGCAGGCCGGTCCGGACTTCATCACCATCGACGGCCGTCCAGGGGGAATCGGCTCCGCGCCAAAATTCATCAAAATGGCTACGTCGATCCCCACCATCTATGCCTTGTCCCGAGCAAGAAAATTCTTGGATCGCAATCACATTGGCAAAATCTCCCTGATCATCACCGGGGGTCTGCGCATATCTCCGGATTTTGCCAAAGCGCTGGCCATGGGCGCCGATGCGGTCAGCATCAGCACCTCCGCACTGATTGCCATGGGCTGCCAGCAATACAAAATCTGCAATACGGGACGCTGCCCGATGGGCATCGCCACCCAGGACCCTGCTTTGCGCAGCCGCCTGGATGTCGATGAGGCTGCCCGTCGAGTCGCCAACTTCCTGCGAGTCAGTACCGAAGAGTTGATTCAATTCGCCAAACTGACTGGACATCACAATGTCCACGATCTGAGCCTTAAAGACCTTTGCACCTGCAACAGCGAAATCTCAAATCATACCGGCATCTATCATGCATAGCAGGGGGCAGGGGGCAGGGGGCAGGGGGCAGGGTGCGGGGGACAGGCGGCAGGGTTAGTGGCGAGTGGCGAGTGGTGCAGGGGGAGAGGTCTATGTTCTGTCTGACCCGTCCGACCTGTCACACAGGAATTTTGCCAGAGCAGGCTCATCCGTCGAAGCAGCAACCCCTATAAAAATTTTTCGTGCCTTTTCGTGTCTTTTCGTTGTTAAAAATCGGTGTTTAGTCCGTGAGGAGTCCATCATGTCACAACCGTCTTATTCCGTTTATTTTCCGAGGGTTTTGCATTTTGGCAGCGGTTGCCGTGATTCGGCTGCTTTGGAAGCCGACCAGCTGGTATCCGGTGCGCCTGTGCGCATGCTGCTGGTTGGATCAGGCACCGTTTCCGCCAGTGAGATTGGCAAGGATTTCATCGCCTCGCTAGGCAATCGGGTCGTGGCAAGATATTGCAGTGTTCCCCACGATCCTCCGCTG
Source organism: Lentisphaeria bacterium (assembly GCA_033809415.1). Taxonomy (GTDB): domain Bacteria; phylum Verrucomicrobiota; class Lentisphaeria; order Oligosphaerales; family Oligosphaeraceae; genus JAQVUB01. Next base: position 3,783 of record JAPXLT010000151.1, on the reverse strand, counting down.
AGCACCGTCTCGGAAATCATCGATCTGATCCGCCAGCATCGAATCAATGTGCTGCTGGCTTTGGGCGGAGGCAGTGTCATGGATGCCAGCAAGGCGGCGGCTTTGCTGTCGCAAGGAAATGGCAGCGTAAAGGAGTACTTTGACGGTGTGCTTCCCTTGCCGGAGAAGATGCTGCCGATGCTGGCTCTGCCGACAACCGCCGGTACCGGCTCCGAAATCACCAAAAACGCTGTGCTGACCGATACCGAGGGACACCTGAAACGCGCTATTCGCTCGCCGCTGATGGTGCCCGCAGTCGCCCTCTGCGATCCGGATTTCACCATCGATCTGCCCCCAAAAGTCACTGCTGAAAGCGGGCTCGATGCCCTGACCCAGGCTCTCGAATCCTATGTCTCGAGCGGTGCCAGCGAATACAGCCGCGGTCTTGCCGAAAAGGCCACGGGGCTGATCCTGAAATGGCTGCCGGAAGCATGGCAGCATGGCGGCAATGCCGAGGCTCGGTTGCGCATGGCCGAAGGCAGTATGCTGGGAGCACTCGCCTTCGCACAAAGCGGACTGGGCGCCGTCCATGGCCTGGCACACCCCATCGGACATCTGCTGAACCTCCCGCATGGCTTCACCTGCGCCGTCCTCCTGCCGCATATCCTCGAATGGAATCTGCCCGCATGCCAGGAAAGCATGGACATCCTCGCACGCAATATCGGTTTGCAACAGGCAACAGCCCTGCTCGAACAAGTGAAAAAACTGCTGAAAACCTTGCAAATTCCCGACAATTTCGCGGCATTTGGATTGACTGCAAAGGATTTCCCCTATATAGTTAAAAATTGTCGCAGCGGCAGTATGAAAGCCAATCCACGCCCAATGTGCGACGCCGAGGTCGAACAGCTGTTGCAGAAACTTGCGAGGTAAGCTGGCACCTACAACCTATTTTTTAACAACGAAAAGACACGAAAAGATACGAAAGAAGGAGTTCCGGAGAAATGAATGCTGCTTGGATGATGGTGTTGAGTGTCTTGTATTTTGCCGCTGCCTATATCTTTTATGGCCGTTTCCTGCAAAAAGTCTTTGGCATTGACAATAGCCGCCCCTGTCCCTCGCATACACTCAAAGACGGCATCGACTATGTGCCCACGCCAATGCCGGTGTTGTTCGGGCACCACTTCGCGTCGATTGCCGGCGCCGGCCCGATCGTCGGTCCAGTCCTGGCCGCACAGTTCGGCTGGCTGCCCGCGCTACTCTGGATCACCATTGGCTGCGTCTTTATCGGCGCCATGCACGATTTTGCCGCCATGTTCCTTTCCGTGCGCAACAAGGGACGCTCGATCGCATACGTCATCGAAAACGAACTGGGCTATGCTGGACGCCAGCTGTTCCTGCTCTTCTGCCTCGCTGCACTGGTGCTGGTAGTAACGGTCTTCACTACAATGGTGGCGGACTCTTTCCTGTCAACCCCCAGTGTAGCTACCTCTTCCCTGCTGTTTATCGGCATCGCGCCACTATTCGGTGTCGCTGTCGGACGCAAAATTCTCTCGCTGGCCGAGGGTTCCCTGATTTTTGTCCCTTTGCTTTTTCTCTGCATCTGGCTGGGAACTATCATCCCCATTGACTTGACTGCCATCCTCGGCTCGAGGGAAGCCGCACGTGCTTTCTGGATTATTTTCCTGCTGTATTACTGCCTGTGCGCTTCGGTCATCCCGGTTTGGGTGCTGTTGCAGCCACGCGATTACCTGAATTCGTATCTGCTCTATGCAATGATCATTCTCGGTTTTGCTGGAGTCTTTGCCGCACGTCCATCGATTGCCCTGCCGGCTGTGGTTGCGGATGCGGACGTGATCCCGGGTGTCTTTCCTCTGCTTTTTGTGACCATTGCCTGCGGTGCCTGTTCGGGCTTCCATGCGCTGGTCGCCTCCGGCACGTCTGCCAAGCAGATCGACCGTGAATCGCATATTTTGCCGGTTGCATACGGCGGCATGTTGACTGAAGGGCTGCTTGCCATGCTGGCCATCTGCAGCGTTGGCTATCTCGGAATGGATCAAGTCAAGGCAATGTTTGCTGCCAAAGAACCCGCTCAGCTGATTTTCGCCAATGGGCTAGGGCATTTTTGTGAAAGCCTCCATATCCCCTTTGAAGTCGGGCGCAACTTTATCGCGCTGGCCATTTCCGCATTTATTCTGACCAGCCTCGATACCGCCACCCGGTTGGCACGCTTCATCTGGCAGGAACTCGTGCTGCCCGGACAGGAAGATGCACAGAAGCAGGCGCCTGCAAACGCCTGTGGGTACCGAAACATCCTGGGCAACCGTTGGATTGCGACGCTGGGCGTAGTCATCCTGGCTGGAATCATGGCCTTCAGCGGCAGCGGCAACCAGATCTGGCCGGTATTCGGTGCCTCGAATCAGCTGCTTGCCGCACTGACTCTGCTTGCAGTCACCTTGTTCTTGAACCGCACGAAACGCCCGGTGCTGTTTGCGCTATTGCCGCTGATCTTCATGCTTGTCATCAGCATTTGGGCATTGATCATATTGCTCCAGCAACAATGGGGCAAAAGCATACCCCTGGTCATAGTCAGCATTCTTCTCCTGATCCTCGCCGGCATCCTTTGCTTCCTCGGAGGAAAAAGCCTCGTAAGAAAGACCCAAACCGAATAAAAGTGCGTCCGCAAATTTTTCGCGCCTTTTCGTGAGTTTCGTTGTTAAAAAGAAGTGAAAGTTCAAAAAGTGGGTTATATTGAGATTATTACGGATCGCGTTTTCGGTTTTATTGCCGTGGCGTGAGCAGTTTGAGAATGCAATTCAATCATGAGGTGAAAGATGGCAGCAGTAGTTGATAAGGAAAAGTGTGTTGGTTGTGGCGCATGTGAAGGTGCTTGTCCGGTCGAAGCGATCAAAATTGAAGACAATATAGCAGTGATTGACGCCGATACCTGTGTCAGCTGCGGTGCCTGCGAAGGCGAATGCCCCGTTGAAGCCATTAGCATCGAATAATGCTTCCAGGCTTTTTCTTAGCACCCGTCTGCAACTTGCAGGCTGGTGCTTTTTTTTCGGATGTTCCAGAATGAGCGAAGATGCAGGCAAACGAATCGCTTTGGCCCTCGGCGCCAATCTTGGTCAGCCGGAGGTAACGTTTCAGCGTGCCTGTGAGATGCTCGAGGCTGGTGGAGTGTCGGGTCTGCAAATGGCCTCCTGCCTGCAAAGTGAACCGGTCGGCTGTCATCCGGGCACGCCCGATTTTACCAACAGTGCGGTCATTGGATTCTGGAATGGCACGGCGCAGCAACTGCTCGAACTGACTCAGAGCATTGAAGAGCGTCTAGGGCGTCCTCGAGAGCATGACAGCCAAGGCAGCCGACTGATTGATATCGACATACTGCTTGTCGATGATTTAATCCTGGACAGCCCCAAGCTCTGTATCCCGCACCCCCGTATGTGCGAGAGACTCTTCGTTTTGCAACCACTCGCTGAAATTGCGGCAGACTGGATTGTGCCAACCTCCCGCAAAACCGTCCAGGAACTCCTGTGGGAGAGGGGGCAGGGGGCAGGGGGCAGGGGGCAGGGGGCAGGGTTAAAAAGCGTCGAAGGGGACAGGGTGGACAAAAGACAGACGTCCCCCCGCACCCCAATACTCGTTACTTAAGATTTTTTAACCACGAAATACACGAAAAGCCTTGGCGTGGGCTGAAGCCCACAACCCATTTTTTGTCCACGGAAAGCACGGAAAACTCGGAAAATTTGTAGGGTTGCTGCTTCGACGAATGAGCCTGCTCTGCCAAAATTCTTGCGTGAC
>JAPXLT010000150.1:0-11199 GCA_033809415.1 Lentisphaeria bacterium | reverse complement strand
GTACAGTAGGCGACATTTTTTATGCCTGTCCATTCGTCCATCAAACGTCAAGTCCATCGCGTCCATGATGTCCATTCCTGTCCCTGTCCATTAAAAACACTCAGTTTGCCTTACTGCATGGGATTTCGCATTGGAAGTCATATTTTCCGGCATTGATTTGGTGTTGTGTACCGTCCGGTAGGATCAGGTCGGCCTTAGTTCCTGATGGGATTTCCAGTTGCAGGGAGAATTGATGCTTATTCTGTTGCCAGGCGGAACGGATGCGTCCGAATGGGCATTCATGATGCATTTCAACCGATTGCAGTTGCGGAACCGGATTCGGCTGAATTTTGAACTGCCGGAAGCCGGGGGCGCTTTCAAGGGGGGAAACTCCTCCGAGAAATTCATACATCCATGCGGAGATATCTCCGAACATGATATGATTGCGAGAAGCGGTGCCATCCCAGTGCTCCCAAAGTGAGGCGGCACCGCATTTCAGCCAGTTTGCCCAGCCGGGAAATTCCGGTTGGGTAATCAGGCGATACGCATCTTCAGCGTAACCATATTCAGATAGCACCCGAGGGACATATTTTGCACCCAGGATGCCGAAGTCAGCCCGGTGTCGGTTATCCCGGACGGACTTGAGCAGCCGCTGCACAGCCGCCTTCGCTTCATCAGGTTCCGCCAAACCCTGATATACCGGGCAGGCCAATGAAGTCCATTCGCCTTTGCCATAGAACCCATCGCCATGATAGAAGGTCTGTCGGAAGGAATTGCGGATTTTCTCCACCAGCTCGAGAAAGTCCTTCTGATCCTGCCGGTATCCGAGCATGTCCGCGAATTTGGCCATAGTGATGGCATCGATGCAGTAGTAACCGCTTGAGGTGATGCCAATCGGTGCGATGCGCGCACGATCATGGTGGCACCAATCTCCTAGACCGAAATACAGCAGGTTGTTTTCTGCCATGCCCATGCAGAACTCCATGTATCGTTTCATTTCAGGGTAGTTTTCGCGGATGGGCCGGTCATCGCCGGTATAGAGCCAGACGTACCATGGCACCAGGATCAGCAGGCTGTCCCAGGCTGGCCCGCTACCCCAGTTATAGCCCCAGCCGGCGCAGGGGGCAATGCCGGGCAGCTGGCCGGAAAGGCGTTGCGTATCGGCCAGCAGGCGGGTGAAGTGGCGGTATCCGGAAGCGCTCTGGAAGTTCCACAGCCCGGTCTCGGCGGCCAGCATGGCGTCGCCGGTCCAGCCGTTTTTTTCGCGTTGTGGGCAGTCGGTCGGGATGCCCACATAGTTGCTCAAGTAACTGATCCGGGTGAGTTCCTGCAGGCGGTTGAGGACGGGGTCTGAGGAAGTGAATTGCCCGGCGTCTTTGAATTGGCTGTGGATCAAACGCGCTTCCAGGCTGATAACCTCGGCCTTGCCGACGATTTTTACTTTTACGAACTGGAATCCATGATATGTGAAGCGTGGCTCCCAGGATTCGATGCCATCGCCTTTGAGGATGTAGACATCGAGGTGATGCCGTGTGCTGTAAGTCGGATTGGAGATATTGCTGATGTCCAGATCCCCATCGGCAGTTTTCAATTCGCCATAAGTGAGATGGATTTCAGCGCCGGCTTCTCCACGCACCTGCAACAGGCACCAGCCAGCGATATTCAACGGGAAATCATAGACGGTGCCATCGGGAAATTCTTTGCTGGAAATTACCTTGTAGTGGTCATTAATGATGATAGGGGGGACTTCCTGGGGCACCAACGTTCCGGGCGGCGGGGCGACATGCACAGCGTTCTGCCAGGCGGAATCATCGAAGTTGATGTCATTCCAACCGGGAATTTCCAAGCGTGCGTCGTAGGTTTCGCCTTTGCGGAGGCTGTCGAAAATCAGTGGTCCGGTCGTCGTTTTCCAGCTACTGTCGCTTTTCACCAGGCAAACCCCATCAACGATCAGATCGCAAAGCATTTTTGGATTGTCGCGCCAAGGGGCATGGCTGAACTGCCAGCCAATCGAGCTGTGATGGTTGTACCAGCCCGTTCCCAAAATGACGCCAATGGCATTTTTGCCGGGGCGAAGCAGGTGTTTCAAATCATAACAGAGATAGTGTACCCGGCGGTCATATTGTGTAACAACCGGTTCGAGGACGTTTTCGGTGGCCTTGCGCCCATTGACCCATACTTCACAATATCCCAGACCGCAAATGAACAGCTGGGCTTCCTGAAAAGCTGCCGGACAGTCGAATTCCCGCCGCAGAAAAGGCGCCGGGTGAGCTTCCGCAGCCCACCAGCACACCGGCGGATTGTTGTTGATCCAGTATCCTGCAAACGAATGCGTCTTCTGTGTCATAATCTTCCTTTTCTCAGCGGGCTTTTTGGGTTACAACCCACATTCGTTCCCCTTGCTCATGCTTGCTTTGGGAACGGCAATGGCGCAGGTTGTCGTCATGGACTGGTGAAAAATTCCAGTTTGAATTCCGCATGCCAGGTTTTGACCTTATGCGGGTCGCGGTCGGGGTAGGGGTCGGCATAAATCCATTCCATGGTGGCATTTCGTCCGGCGCGCCAGAGGAAAAGCTGGTCGACACCGTTGAATTCTGCACGCAGACGCTTTTTGCTGAGAGTATGCTGCGCCTCCAGCCAGTTTCCAGTGAAGGTCTGCGCGACGGCGTATCTGTCAAAGAACGGCTTTCCTTCGGGCAGAGCAGCCTCCGGGTGGATGAAGATGGCATGCCCCTGCCGGCTGATTTCGTCGCCGTTCATGCCCTGTACACGGTATTCGATTTTATCCGGATAGCTGCTGCCGGATTGATCACGATCCATATCAAGAAGGTTGGCAACCCGGTAGCGGAAGGGGCGATAGTCGCTGCCTGGCTCGATGCTAATTTGTACGTTGACAGCAGTTCGATTACGGCTTAGGATATAGCGTTTTCTGAAAATGAGCCCTTCAAATGCAGGAGCCTGGATTTGATAGCGGAATTCTGCCTGCAACTCATCGCCGGAAAATTTCAGCTCGCTTAGTTCAGCATGGTTGTCAGTCAGCACCAGTACTTCCGGCTCGACAAACCAGTCATTGACGATTCGTGCAAGCTTGCCATCCTTGTTGGCCGACCAGGTTGCGCAAGCACCTTCATCGAGATGGACAAGGAGCGTCTGCGAAGGAGTCTGCAATTCGAGGCCTTCCGGCAGCATGCGGCTCGACATCCCGAATTCGGAACGCGGTTTATATTGGTTTTCGAGTTGCTCGCGCAAGTTGCTTTCCGCAGAGCGAAGATCGCTTGCGTAAGTAACCAGGCCGCTGCCTTCGGCTGCGGAAAAACCTTCTTCCACCGGGCGGCAGACCAGCAGACTACAGGCAAAAGGAGGAAGCTGCAGAGGAAGCCCCTTGTCGAACAATTCGCTTTTCGAGAAAGCCGTCCGTGTTTTATCCGGCCAGAGTTGTCTTTCTGAGAAGAATTCCCGCACGGCATAATTCCTCGAGAACAGTTTTTCCGCATCCTGATTTGGCCGCAATTGAGCGAATGCCGTTTGCTTGGGGCTGTTATTGACGGAAAACAGGAGCCATACGCCGGATTTCTCCTGATATCGGGTCATAGTGAAGACGTTGCCGTCGGCAAACAGGCCTTTTTGCATCGTCCAGGTTTTTTGTTCGATGCTGCTATCATCAAGCAGGGGTTGGAAACGGTCGATTGCGGTCAGGGTCTGGTGACACATTTCCAGCCAGGCAGCATCCATGCGCATCAGCCCGGCACCGAAATAAATGCCTTTGATACCCATAAAAGCACTAGCCAACAGCTGGCCGCGACTACGTTCAGGCTGGTAATGGAAATTGGCACCCCATCCGTTATCGAGTACGGGATAGAGCGGCTTTTTCAAGTCGAGTGCCATTTGCAGCTGCCGGTAATAGAAATCGAGGCTAGGGCTGTAGTTCATTGGCATATGTCCGTCAACAAAGGGTTCGCAGAGCTTCAGGTCGATGCCATATTCCTTGTAAAAGCGCTCGGCATCCGTTGGCGAAGGTAACGGCATCGAGCAAAGATAAAATTCAGCTGCCGGATTGGTCTTTTTGATCAGAGCATTGATATTCTTGATGAACTCGGCACGCTGGCGACAACGGAAACGAACCCAGGCTTTTTCATGCTGTGTTAATATTTCTTTGGCGCTGAGCAGAGGCAGGCCTTCCTGCTGCGCGAAATCCTTCCGGCATCGTGTGCAGAAACAGGCACGAGTGACCCATCCGGCACCACCGGCATAGGGTTCATAATCATAGACCAAACGCTTTGTCTTGAGACCAGTCAATCTTTCACTGGCCTGCATGCCCTGCAGAAAGCCGCTATCGAGGTCATTTAGGACGCTCAGGCATGCCAGCGGAGCTGGATTGCCATCCGGGGTTTGCGACGCCGGCAGGCTGATCCCGTCTTTATGCCGATAGTGGAAAACATTGGAAATATCACAGTAGCCGCTCCAGTCCGGGATATTCAAGTTTCCATTTCCGCCTCGGAAGCCGCAATCCTGCCACAGTTTCATCAGGTCTTTTCCCATCGTACCTTGGTCGAGGTCCAGGCGCAGAATCGGATAGCTGTACCAGCTGTACAATTGAAAATCACCGGTCGGCGCCGGCGAGGTGATGCGTGGGCGCAGTTGCACCTGTATTTCACGCTGAAAATTACGCGCCGGTTCGGCGAATTCGAATTCCAAGTGGATGGAATATTCCTTGAGTGGTGCATTTTCATTAAAGAAGAGTGCGTTGCCAATAAAATTCCAGATGATCCCCGTCGGCAGCTGATAGCGGTATGCCTTCTCCTGATTGTACTGCTCGATTTTTTCAGGCACAAAGAGCTTCTGGAATTTTGCGCACCCTCCATGCAGCAGGTGCAGCTCCAAGGTCGCCGCTTCCGGCACCCTTACGTTCAAAATGACACTTTCGCGGGAGGGAACGGAGCTGCTCATGCTGAGAAAACCGGGAATCCCGGCAAATTTTTGATAAGCCTCGTGACTCTTTCTGTAAATGAAATTGATGTTTTCAGCAAAGCTCCCCGCGCTTGAAACCGGAATTGTCGGAGGCTTTTTCTTCTCTGCGGGAGCTGCCGCCGTCCGATTACGGTTCCTATCGGCGACTTGCAGGGAGGGATTGCGATATAAAACCTGTCCGGGACTGTCAGGATCATGATAAATGGCCAGGCAGATTCGGATTCCATGCGTCTTGGCCGGATCGTCCGGCGAAATTGTCCGGCTGATCTTCTGCCAGTCAGAACTGCCCTTGAGTTTTGTCAGATAACGCTCCGACGTAATGCGATTGCCGTCGGCATCTGTCCAATAGTAAAAAATGGCAGCCATTTTTTTTACATTATCCAGTTTCATTTCCACATCCCACTGATAGCTTTTAAAGCCATCAAGCGGTATAAAGACGTTCGAGCTGCTGACATAGTTGGAAGCTGCTTCCCGGATCGTCAGGACTCCATTCTCGTACTGAAAAGGGCTTGTTTTGGCTCGACCGATAAAATGGGTCCAGTGTTGTGGGCGTTGCTGGTCGAAGACCTTGAAATCCGCGTTAGGAACAAGGTTGGTTGCTTGCAGAAGGCTGCATACAGCGACTGACAATAAGATTGAATACAGCTTGTTCATCCGTGCTACCACTCCTTGTTTTTTGTGAAAGATTGTCGGAAAACTGATCCTCAAGTTGCTGGCACACAATCACTTGTCAAGATGGTCCGTCTGATTGTGGTGCCTTTACAAGGCATTGTCTTTGGGTGGGTTCCTCACCCCAGGCTAAAGCCAGGGGTTAAGCATGGTTAAGCGCCTACGGCGCAAAGCATTATGCCGATCCGACCGATCAGCTGTCCGTGTCCCGTCCGTGTCCCGTCCGTGTCCCGTCCGTGTCCCGTCCGTGTAAAGTCCGTGTCCCGTCCGTGTAAAGTCCGTGTCCCGTCCGTGTAAAGTCCGTGTCCCGTCCGTGTAAAGTCCGTGTCCCGTCCGTGTCCCGTCCGTGTAAAGTCCGTGTAAAGTCCGTGTAAAGTCCGTGGTTAAAAAAATGTTCGAAGGACGGATTGGATTCAGAGTTTGCGGCCAATGCAAAAGAGGGGTTCCAAGGAGTCGAAGGAGAAGAAGACTTTTTTTGCCATCAGGGCATGCCCATCAACAAATACTACGGCGGCCTGACCCGAATGGCGGTAGTGGACGCGACTGCGCCGTTCCGCTTCATGAATGATAAAATAATCACCATCTGTAAAAGCAATGGTGTCAGCGGCATATTTGACCGATGTCGGCGAACGGCTGGCCAATCCTTTGTCATTATTGCTTCGATTGTAGTTATGGTACCAGGCATTGTAGACATAGCTGCTGTAAGTCCCATTGCTGTATTGCGGCAAAGCACCCGGTTCACCGCTTAATCCATATCGACCCGCTTCATGCTCCGGACAGAAAAAAACACCTTTTTTGATGACAGAATAGCGCGCATATCGGTTTGCCAGCGGAGTATATCCCAGGGCGATGAACATTTCCGCCCAAGTGGGAAAATCCCCGGCTGTGCTCCAGGTGCTGTTATTCCAGTTGATTCCTTTTTGGTGGACTGGCGGATAGCAAGCGTAGTCGCTGGAGTAGAATTCCAGGCTCAGGTACAATTGCTTTAAATTACTGATGCAAGTCATCTGGCGAGCCTTGGCACGTGCTTTGCCCAAAGCCGGCAATAACATCGATGCCAAAATGGCGATGATAGCTATTACTACCAGCAATTCAATCAAAGTAAACTCCTTCTTCATAGTAACCTCCTTTGGTTGGAACTTCGAGATGGACATGTCATATGGAAAATGAGCCGTGAGTTCATGCTGTCAGGTTTCCTTCAGGCTGTAACCGGCTTGGAACTGAAAAGGGATTTTGTGGATTCTGGGTGTATACTGGTAGTTGTTCAACCAGTGTTGAAGCCTGCTAACGCCTTTTTCTGCCAGTAGCGGCAGTTCATGCCGGAACATGGCCAGGCGTGCTAACTCCGGATCGGTTTCCAGCTGATCACGGGTCGAACCATTGAAAGTAACCACCGCCAGGTCATCCGGAATGCGGATGGACAGCTCACCGGCCACCTGCAGAAAAATCTGTGCCGCAAGCAGGCAGGATAAAATGACTACCTGTGGGAGAGGACGTTGCTGCAACAATTGCTGCGCCTGCCGTCGCAACCCAGGTTCCTGCACTAAGAAACGCCGTTCTTCACCAAAGAACAATAACCGTTCTGCCGGTATGCTGAGACCGCATTCAGCGCACCCCTGCAGAAAGCCATTCAGACGGCGGCGGTTGGCGGTATTCATCCATTTGGGTTTCAATATGCCGGCCAGGAAAGCCAAGTGCCGGTAGCCACGGTCATAAAGCAGTTTCACCAATTGCCGGGCGGCCTGGACATCATCTGCCAGCACCGCATTCAGACCCGGAAGATCGATTTCGATCTCAAAAGCAATATGTGGGATTCGAGCCTCGACCACTCGGCGTAATACATCCTCTACAGAATGGGGACTGGGGAAAACAAAACCGTCAATACGTCGGTTTGACACTATTTCTTCGAGGTCATAAAAGCGGTTTTCAGAGGTCCATGGAATATAGCGCATCCAATGTCCACGCCGCCCCAGCGCTTCCATGATGCCACGATTCAACGGCCCATCGGACAAGATGCTTTGATAATTGAAGGCAGGGTCGGGGTTCGCATCATTGATAATTGCTATGTCGTATTGCAGACGTCGGGGGGATACTTGCGTGTCCCTGATCACCGTGCCTATCCCAGGACGACGCGAAATGAAACCGGCTGCCTCTAAAGCTCCCAAAGCCTTCCGCAAAGTCCGGCGCGATACGTCAAACTCCTCCGCCAAAGCAAATTCACCCGGCAAAACGCCATGCTCCCTGTATATGCCAGAGGCAATCCGCTTCCTTAATACTTCTTCAATCTGAGAATATAGGGGATGCTTTGACATGAAACAATGACACCATACGACTTCTTAAAACCATAGCCAGAAAGGTGTACAAAGTGTACATTTGCAAATATATTGTAATAAAAACATTTTGCAAATCCGACTTTTCGATCTTTCTGGACAACGAAAAGGCACGAAAAGGCACGAAAAATTTTATAGGGTTGCTGCTTTGACGGACAGGATGGCACGCGGTTTAAAAAGTAGCGCAACCGTCCCGGTTGTGATTGATATTTGCCCTCCCACGCTTGAACGCTCCCATCTCATTTTTGAGAATCGTTTTGAGTTTTTTGATTTTTCGGTGATGGGAGAGGAAAGCCGGCTTCATGTTGGCGAACCGTCGGCACTTCATATCGTCTCCGACGCAATTGCGTAAAGCCGACCTTGTCACACAAGAATTTTGCCAGAGCAATCACTTCCGTCAAAGCAGCAACCCTACAAATTTTCCGAGTTTTCCGTGCTTTCCGTGGATAAAAAATGGGTTGTGGACGCCAATTCACGCCAAGCATATTCCATGCCCATAGGACTTTGTCCCCTGCCCTTTGAACCACATTAGATATTGTTTTCCGCAGGAGCCATTCAGTGGGTATGGAACAGGTTGTTGAGCGTGTCAGTTAATTGTTTCAGCGTCAGCGGCTTGTTTATGACTGCGTCAAAGAGGGACATCGTGAAGTTGCTGGCGCTTTCGGTATCAGCGGTAACCGCAATGATCTTTAATTGGCGGTAGCGGTTGTCGTTCCGCAGTTTGCGGGCGAAATCACAGCCGTTCATGCCGGGCATCCATAAATCGGTGAAGACGAGATCAATCGGTTGTTCCTGTAAAATCTGCAGTGCTGTCTCTGCACTGTCGGCGCACAGCGGCTCCATGCCGATCATCTTTAACATGGAGGATAGTACTTTCAGGTTCAGGGCAATATCGTCGACCAACAACACCCGCAGTGACGAAACGCAGCAGTACGGTTCCGTCGGGCGAACTGGCGGAACAGTTTGAACCGACGGTTCCGTGAAGCTGACCTGACGGAGCGTGACGATGAATTCGGAGCCGCTTCCGAGTTGACTGTTCACTTCGATGGTACCGTGCATCTGTTCGATCAGGCGGCGGCAGATCGACAGACCAAGGCCGGTTCCGTTTCCATGGCTCTGCAGTCGACGGTTTTCCTTGGCTTGCTCGAACATCTGAAAAATACGTGCCTGGTCTTCCGGTGCAATTCCACAGCCGGTGTCGATTACACTGAAGGTCAGCGTGCCGTCCTGAGGTGTTTCGCGCTGGAAGCGAACTTTGACGGTAATCGTGCCCTGTTCGGTGAACTTCACCGCATTGCCGATCAGATTGAAGAGGATCTGGCGGAGCCGCAGTTTGTCGAGCCGGAGCAACGGCAGGTCATCGGGCAGGTCCGCCGTCAGCGCTATGTTGCGTTCTGCACACTTCTGCAGGAAAATCGTCTGCACGTCATGAAGGAGTTCGGCGAAGTTCAATTCCGTCAGTGTGAAGTGCATCTGGCCGGCTTCCAGTTTCGAGAGGTCTAAAACATCGTTGATCAGCTCGAGCAGGGAGTTGCCCGCCGCGTAAATGCTGCGCAGGTAATCGGCCTGTTCCGCCGGAGGCAGGCTGCTGTAATGAAGCAGTTCCGCCAGGCCGACGATCGCATTGAGCGGGGTTCGGATTTCGTGGCTCATTGTCGCCAGAAAGAGCGTTTTTGCTTTTTCCGCCTGCTGTGCCTTGAACAGTGCAGCTTCCAGGTTTTTGCGGGCGGAAGTCAGCTCGGTGACATCGATGCAGACGCCGAGCAGATAGGGATGGTGATCTGGGCTTTCAAAGCAGAGTTTCAGCGATTTGAAGACCTCGTTCCCCTTTCTGTGATAGGATATATCCTCGTCGAAATGGAACACGCGGTCGATATGCGCACAGACCATCTTGTCGTGCGAGCGGAGCTGCCGGGCGACTTCCGGATCGAAAATTTCAAAGTCCGTATGTCCGACGACCTCGTCGTGCTTGATGCGGTAATAGTCGGTGAAGTTCTTATTGACAAGTTTATAGCGGAAGTCGTCCTGCGGGTTCTTGATAAAAACTTGATTCGGGATATTGGAAATAATCATTTCAAGGAACAATGCGTCGCGAACGCTTTCTGTCTTTGGCGTCGCCGATTCAGTTTTTTGTTGATCAACTGGAACGCGTGTGTCAGTGCTTTTTTCCCGAAGAAAGTGTTGCAGTGCTATTGCCAACAGAAATCCGCCGACAGCGCCGATGATGATGCCTCCTGCCGAAGGCTCGCCGACGGCAATAAGTATTGCCAGGGCAACCAATCCCACCCCCAATCCGATCTGTAGAGTATTATGTTTCATTTGGGGTAAGATTTCCTGTCTTTAGAGTCAAGTTCAAAAGAAGCGGCTTCACCTCTTCCGTTAATAATTGTTTCCAATGCGACAAAATCAGGTTGACCTGTCTAATGTAACTTTTTTATTCAAAAATTCACTGAAAATTTTGCTGGACAGATTTCGAAGCAAAAATTTCTGTAAGACGCCAGTAAGCATGGAAAGTACGACACATTCTCGCAGACAAAGCAACAACCATATAATTTTCGTGCCTTTTCGTGCGAAAACAGTGGCAAAATTGGGTTTTGCAATGGAAAAGAAAAGCTCATGCAACTCGTTGGATTGCAGGAGCTTTAGGATGGTCGGGACGGCGAGATTCGAACTCGCGACCTTTTGACCCCCAGTCAAACGCGCTAAACCAGGCTGCGCTACGTCCCGAAAAATATTGGTTGAATGAAACAGTTCCTTACTGTACTGTTTTTTCTGTTTTTTGCAAGCCGGGGGAAGCGTTTTTGGCGAAAGAAACTCATTTATTTCGTAATGCGTCAGTAAAGCTGGGTGACAGTTTTTTTACAACTAAAAACACGAATGGACACGAAAAAATTTCATGGCAAGCACAACACATTCTCGCAGAAAAAGCCACTTCCATGAAATTTTTTCGTGTCCTTTCGGGCATTTCGTTGTTCAAAAGGAATTCCTCGCCTACCCAGGTGACGCATTACATTATTTCTGGGGTACTGCTGGGCGTAGGATGACGATGATGACTGCTGCAATGATCAGGAGCATTCCTATGCAGAGGTGAATGGTCAGTTTTTCCTGGAATGCGATGATACCGACAGCGACTGCTGTGAGTGGTTCGAGTGCGCCAAGGATGGCGGTGGCAGTTGCGCCCACGCGTTTGATGGCGAGGGCGGTGAAGGTCAGAGAAACCACCGTGGGAAAGAAAGCCATGCCAAGGGTCATG
>JAPXLT010000149.1:0-11313 GCA_033809415.1 Lentisphaeria bacterium | reverse complement strand
GTATAGAGCTTCTGGGCGATCAATTCCCAAGGCCTTCCAGTCAATTTCCAAGGCAGTGGCGGCGGTTTCCCGACCGGTATTGACTAAACAGATCAGTCGTGAATATGGCGCATTTCCATTCCAGGAATACCAGGAGGCTTTCATCTGAGGACTCCCGCTGGCAATTGGATCAATCCAATAGCCGTGGAATTGTGCTTGGTTCAGCTTGACATCCTTGATGATTTTCCAGTACTTGAAAAGGACATGATCCTGTTTTTCTGAACCAAACGAACTAGCGGCAAGATCATATAAGATGCAACTTGAAAGGTGGTTCAAGGCATAATCGTCAGAGCGGAATGCCGCTTTTTTGGCACCGTCAAACCTTAAAATTCTGGCAATTCTTTCATGTTGTGCCATGGTTCTGATAAAGATTCCGCGCACTTCCGGATTCCATGCGGATTGATGGGCTTCCGGGGATACCACTTCCAGATATCCCCAACGCGGGTTCGCCTCGATGGGCGAGAACAGCTCTTCGCCGGGCATCCAATAATCTCCCAAGTCATGCACAAAGGGAAAGTAAGCACTGTGGGCATGTATGCCGAAACATCGTCCGTGTTTACGGTGAATTTTCAGTATCCTCAAGGTATATTCCCTGAGATTGAGAGCAATAGAGGTCGAGTATGCCTTGCCAAAAGCGTCTGTTCCGCCACATCCATGCAGCGTGTTGCTGCAATTTCGGCAATGCATGATATCAAAGTACAATCCACTCAGTTCCGGGTTGTCCTGGTAGAGTTTGTCGATTCGATAAGCATGAATATTTCCCAAAGGAGTATTTGCACAACATGGCTCGACTACATATTCCTCGCCACTGCCCGGGCGGTTGGCTTGCCAAGTAATGGCGGGCTGGATAGCCCAGGTTTTAAAAAACATGTCGTACTCAGCATCTAGCGAGGAGAGATGTGTCGGCATGGCATAGAGACGGGTTTTGCGTCCTTCAGCAGCGAGCTTCTGCATGTGGGCGCGGAACTTATCCTGGTCTACAGGTATAAGGGAAATCCAATTCAGGATATTGTCGTCAGCTATAGTTTTGCTGCCGGAATGCCCGGCGACATTGACCGAGTCTGCTGCCGGGAACCAATGCTGCCCGTGCGCTACTTCTCGCAAAGAGTAATCCGGTCGCCCGGGCGGCGTGGCTTGAAATACCATGGTGTATTCCGCCTTGCTTTTCAGTGTTGCCGGACTGGCGAAGAACTCAATGTTGATGACTGTACTTACCGCATTTCGTTTGGCGATAATATTTGCTTTGTTGGGATTGATAATCCAATTGGCATCGCTGGAGCACCACCATGCCAGCCCATTTACAGTGCCTGAGAGCCAAAATAAACTTTTGTATTCAGCCGGGTTCCAAGTCTCCTGAATTTCATCATTTTTCCAGGGCGTATATTCAGGAGTCTGGGCATAGATACTTTGCTCTGCAGGCATACTCCAAGACAGGCGCAAATTCTTGATTTCGAGCGACTGTTCTGGTGAAAGGACAAGTTTGAATTTATACATGCCGTCAAACCAGAGTTCACCAAAGACCTCGGCACTTCCCCCCTCGAACTGGCTTTTGGCCGAGATTTCAACGTAGTCCCCCCAGTTTTTGCCCAGTTTGGCATTTTCCCATGTGAGCGCTTTGTCATTCAAGCAAAAAGCAGGCTGCTGGATCAGAAGTTCTTGTCCGCGTGAAATGATTTGTGCAGGCAACGGACCTTTGGAAAAATCATAGGTTCGGTCAAGGACTTTGACTTGCATTCCATCGACGCTCACCGGCACCCAGGGGGAAGGCACGCTATGATCTACTGCTACATGCGTGGAAAGCAGGCTTAAGTCAGGGACTCGAAAATCCCGCTTAAAGCTCAAATTGCCAAGTTTAACTTCTACCACATACGTCGAATTGTCTGGCAAGTTTTTAGAAATTGGCAGGTCCACCGTGTATTCCGGCTTGTCGGCAAAGAACTCCCGACTGGAAAAAATTTTGCCGGAGCGCTTGTCCGCCAGGGTGACGGTGCCCTTGCCGTTTTTGAGTCCGGATGCGCTGAAATCGATTCGGCATTCGATACGATTTTCATTTGGGAATGCCACCGTATTTACCGTTAAGGGCTGATTGACCGTAGCGACTTGAACATAGCGGTAAATGGTTTTGCCGTTCTGGTCTTTTCCGATAATCACAATTTCCGTTTTTCCAGGCGGCAGGGTGTTTTTGGGACCTTTTCCGGTAATCCCGCTAAGCGAGGTAAAACTACTTTCGATATGAATGGCCGGATCACTCTCCGACTTGACCTCGAGTATTCCTCCCTTTAGATTGCCTAACGAAGTTACAGAAATGTGGCCGGGACTTTCCTGCAAGTTGACCAGGCCAAAAAATTCTTTGGCGGAAAAGCCGGCCAATTCGCTTCGCAATGGACTCCAGGTATAGCTGAAATTTACGTCACTGCCTTTCGAGTAACAGAAGTTTGCTGGGAATTGGTTCCCTTTTATTCCCAAATCCGCGAGAGGAACCGTCAGCAGCACTTCCCAATTATGGCTGTGTATTTTGCCGGTTGCGATGGCCTGGCTGTTCCAGGTGACATCGCGGTCAAGGGAATCATAGATGCAGCCTGCTGGGTTGACGATAAACTGGCGTTGGAGACCGTCGTCTCCCAAACAATGAAACTCGACGCTGTCATTGAGCCAAAGCTGCCCGTCATGCGTAGTGATATCACTGCGTTGGGGAACGCCGGGCACGTTGAAATGTAAGAGCAGATTGTCGGTCTCACGCGAAATCTCCACAGTCGCGAAACGATCGCTGTACTCACTCTTCGAGGTGGCATTGGCAATGGGTACCGTCGCCGGAATGGTTGCCAGAGCTTGCGGTGAGATCGACCGACTTTGATAAAACTTCTCATATTCAGCCAGTATCTCAGCCGGGGAAAGGACTCGTTCGTAAATTTTCAATTCGTCATAAGCAGTAGTCCATTCCGGATTGGTTTTCCAGCCCCGGGACGGATTCAGCCAGATGGAAGCCCATTCGATTTCATCTGGGAAGTCTGGGTCTTCCTTCATTGCGATTTCGCGTCTGCTCCCGGGTGCCGGTGGTTGACCGTCCACATATAGTTTGGCATTCTGGGAATTCCATGTAAAGGCAAGATGATGCCATGCATGATTGTTCCATTGTGCTTCTGGATAGTGTAACTCCAAAGGGGAACCGTTGGGGAATCTAACAATAGCGCAAATATTATCGCCATCCGCCAGTTTATATAACACAAAACGGTAGTTCCCAGCGCGAATTTCAAAGAAGACCTGGTAATACCCCCTGGACGAGCTTTTCCAGTTGACAGGTTTTATCCACAATGATACAGTGCCGCGTTTTGGGTTGAAATTACCCTTGGCACGATAGCCGATAAATTCAGCGTTGTCCAAAAGAACCGCATTGCCTTGATTTGCCACTCCCTTATACATCCTAAGCTGCAACTCGTGATGGATGCCTGACAGATAATTTTCTACCGGATTGGCAATATAATCCGGGCGTGTGGAGAATTTGTCGAAGCTGGAGTGCAACAGCAGCCCTGGTTCCTGTGCCGCCAAGCTGAATGAAAAAAACAGAGAAAGTGAAAATACGAAAAATAACATTTTATCTCCTTACTGTTGATTCAGGTTGGACGAATTCATCTTGGCGTGGGCTGCGCCCACAACCCATTTTTTATCCACGGAAAGCACGGAAAACTCGGAAAATTTGTAGGGTTGTTGCTTTGAGTAATGGGATTGCTCCGGCATAATTCTTGCGTGACAAAGTCGGCTTTACTTTTTTTAGTCGGAGGCGATATGGAGCGCCGACGGCTCGCCGGCATGAAGCCGGTTTCCCTTTCCCATCTGTTTTTTGAAAATCTTTCTGAAAAAACAAGATTCTGGGTGATAGTAGTACGGGGCAATGTCCAGTTGTTGTCTGCTCATTCAAATAGCCATGGGTTGCTGGTTCCTCTGGTTGGATGAATCGTTTGTTTCCAGGCAATATCCGGAACCGCCTTGCGTGGGAGTGATTCGACATGCCCATCCGACATCAGAGTATTAGCTCGGTTGCTGTGGCGGTATGATACCGAGCCATCGCCGCCATTTTCCTTGAGTGTGACATACCAGTTGTTGGGAACCGTCCAATGGGTAGTCTCGAGATGATGATCCATCATCAGCATGGTTTTGCCTGGCTTTTTGATGTGTTCAGGCTGCAAGCCCGGGTAATGACCGCCGTTGTTGGACCACAAGAGCGCGGAGTTTACCAAATAATTGCTGTAAGCATAGCCTGCCGCACCGTTAAGATGTAAAACAGTGCGTCTTTCAGTCGGGCACATGAACACGCGAAATTTTGCCATTTGAGCATTGAACCAGGCCGTGTCAACAGTGCTGCCAGGCGCATGCGTTCTGGCATGCTCCAAATCTCTGAAAAAACCGAGGTGCACTGCAAGGTGGGCAATATGGCTGCGATATTGCGTCTTCGTTGTATAGTAATCTTCACTATAGGGCGGGAAGGAGTCATTGTTTTCACCTTGATAAAGCAGAAAGCCAATTCCGCATTGTTTCAAATTGGAAGTACAAGTCATTGCTTGAGCTTTGGCACGCGCCTTGGACAAGGCCGGCATCAGCATCGACGCCAGAATTGCGATGATTGCGATAACCACCAGCAGTTCAATCAAGGTAAAGAAAAATCGTTTCATGTGCAAACCTCCTTATTGTTGAAGAGAATTATGACAAATCAGCATGTCTGTGTTAGCATCCCTGAAAAGTTATGAAGTGGTCCGTTTCCATCCGCAGATTTTCTTTATTTCTTATAGTAATATATGTGATTGTCTTCTTGAAACAAATAAAGAATGATGCAAAAATATATAATAAATTCCGACAAAATATATAAAATTTTACGGATGCGGAGATCATCATGTCGAGCACGGATATATGGAGCCGGAAATTACGGTCTGCGCGCAACGAAATTTTTTTAACAACGGAAAGGCACGAATTTTTATAGGGTTGCTGCTTTGGCAAGATTCTTGTGTACCAATGTCGGCTTTACGCAATTGCGCCGTCCGCTCGTCGGTACAGGCAACGAGCAGACGTTTCGCAAGGGGGGGCCTCTATTCGATGCCCAGCAATAAAAAATTATGCCCGGGGATTTCGATCTCGCTGATTTCTTTCGGATTGAACAGTTTATCTTGCCAAAGCTCTTTCAAGCTGCCGGGTTCCTCGGGAAGTCCCAGTTTGTGCCAATCGATAAGAAGTCCCGCTTTCTGCGTTTCGCGACCGGTGTTGACCACCCCGATCAGCCGCCTATAGGGGGCGGGGTGTTCCCATTCATACCAGGAAGCCTTGACATTAGCAGAACGAGAGGCGACCGCGTCAGAATACCAGTAACCGTGAAATTTGGCTTTAGCCAATCCTATGTCCTTGCGAATTTTCCAGTACTTGAATATCGGATGCCCAGGCGGCTCGGTGGCAAAAGTGGTGACCTGAAAGTCATACAACACGGAGGGCGCCAAAGCATGCAAGGCGTTTTCAAAAGAACGCATACGCAAGCTTTCGGCCTGGTTTTTGCCCCAGCCAAGGCACTGCGGAACCCGTTCGAGTTGCGACATCAAGCGGATCTCCACGCCGCGCAGGTTGCAATTCCACGCCGATTGCCAGGCTTCAGGGGCAATTGCCTCAAGATAGGCCCATTCGGGATTGTCGTGCACCGCCGTGAACATTTCCTCGCCCGGATTCCAGCCATTGCTTAAATCGTGCACAAAAGGGAAGAAAGCATTATGGGCGTGAACCAAGAAAATACGTCCATATTTATTGGCAAGCTTGTAGACGCGCAAGCAGTACTCGCGCAAATTCAGAGCACCGGAAGTGGAGTATTTCTTGCCGAACGAGTCAATTCCGCCGCAGCCGTGCAGTGGATTGTCGCAGTTTTTCACGTGCATGACATCGAAGTAAATCCCGAATAATTCGGGTTGTTCTTGCAGGAGCTTGTCGATGCGGTAGGCGAACAAGTCGCCCGCTCCGGTATGTGCGCAGCAGGGTTCGGTCAAATATTTTTCTCCTGTCGCGGTTTGCGCCTCCCAGGTGACTGCCGGATGCATAGACCAGGTCTTGAAGAAATAATCGTATTCCGCATCCAGTCGAGTCAGATGAGTAGGCATTCCGTAAACAATGCTCTTCATATTCTCAGAGAGCAGCCGGCAGATCTTTTCCCGGAAAGCAGTTTTGTCCACAGGAATCATACTGGTCCAATTCTGCATGTTGCTGGCATCTTTGACACCGCTGCCACCATGCCCATTTTCGTAAAAACAGATGTCCGGCTTGACAGGCAGCCAGGGCTTGCCCCAAGTCCACTCCCTTTGCGCAGTATTCACAGGTCTTGGCGGAGTTCCCTGAAAAACCATGGTGTAGGTCGCTTTTTTCAGGAGTTCGGCTGGTCTTGCCATAATATTGATGTTGACATTCACAGTTTTTCCATCACGATGAATAATAATATTGGGTTGATTAGGATCAAGCACCCAATTGGCGTCAGACTGGCACCACCAGGCAAGCCCCGTCTCAATGCCGCATAACCACAGCAGGGAATGATATTCACGGGTATCCCAGTTTAACAGTACCTGATCGTTTTTCCAGGGTGTGTATGCGGGTGACAAAACGTAACGGGCAAATTGACTAGGCATACTCCACTGCAAGACAAGACGGTTAAGCATTATGCTGGCCTGTGGCTCCAGCGACAAAGTCCATTTATACATGCCATCAAACCATAATTCACCAGCGGCAGTGACTCTACCACCGGCAAAACTGCCGTCGGCACTGACTTCTACATAATCACCATGATTAACCCCGATTTTGGTTTTCTCCCAGCTTAATGGAATGCCGTTAAGTTCAAACTGTGGCTGACTTTGCAGCAGTGAATCGCCTCGGGAGATGATTTGTGCCGGAAGCGGTCCGGCAGTGAAAATGTACTCCCGATCCAACATCGAGATGGAATTGCCCTGCACTTGCAGTGGTTTCCAAGGCGAAGGCACGGTGTGATCCATCGCAATGCGTTTTTCATATGGGGTCATGTCCGGAATGAAAAAATCTTTTTCGACTTTCAGGGGTGGTTCCGTGAAGAGTTCGGCCTTTATGATATAGGCCGTATTGTCGGGCAGCTCAGGAAGTAATGGCAATTCGACTTGTTGCTCGGAAGCCTTGTCCATAAACTCTTTGCTTGCCCAAACTTTTCCGCTGTTTTTTTCCAAGAGCGACACTTTTCCCTTTTGTTCTTTTTCAGCGAGCTTTGCGGCTCGATAGTCCAGGCGCACGACCAGTCGTTTTTCTCCTGGGTAAGCGGTGGCGTTGACAGTCAACGGGGGGTTCACGGGAAAAGTCAGGGGATAGAAAAACGCTTCTCCGCAGCGAAGTTCCAGTTTGCTTATGCCGCTAGGCAAACTTTGCTGCCAAATACCGCCTGCGTCTATTTTCGCATTGATGTTCGAGCCGTCCATGTTGCTTAACTTTAAGTCCACCGCAGCAGCCGGTGCCAGACCGATTGCAACTTGCAGTTTGCCAGCCTGCAAGCTGCCTAGAGATTTGATGGCAACCGCATCCTTGGCAAGGCCAAGTTTCAGCCTGCCAAAAAACTGTTTTGCCTTGAAGCCGTTTGCCAGGCCGGACACGGCAGACCAGGTGAAATTGAGATTTTGCGCTTCAGAGCTGGACGTGCAAAAATTTGCCAGCAGCTCGCCTTTCCCTCCCAGATCACTCCAGGGTATAACCAGCTCGGCGGTCCAATTGTCCTTGTTGCGGGAGGCTGCGCTTTTGCCGTCGCTATTCCATTTTTTGTCGCCATTCAATGAATCGTAGAATGCACCGGCCGGATTAACCGCAAACTGACGTTGAACCTGGTCAGTGCCGATGACGTGGAATTCGACAAGGTCATTGAACCAGGGTTCGCCGTCCCGGCTTGTGATGTCATACTTCCTGGCAGGCTCGGGAACCATGAAAGCCAAATACAAATTTTGCTCATCGTGTTTCAATTTGACCGAGGCAAAATAATCCTTGTTGTGGCGATTTGCCGGCATTGGAGAAACGATGGGCACTTGCGACGCATCATTCCATTCAGCAGCATCGACAATGCCGTCACAGACTACAGGGCAATCCGATAGTGGCACAGTAACAATCGGATTGGAAGGCAAGGCGGTGCTGGGGAAAATTTTTTCGTAGTTGGCCAGGACTTCCGTTGCCGTCAACACTCGGTCGTAGACTTTGAATTCATCGTAAGCGGTTTTCCATTCCGGATTGACTATCCAGTCTCGTATGGCATTAAGCCAAATTTCTCCCCAGCGTGATTCTTTGGGAAGCTCCGGGTCTTCTGTAAAATTAAGCTGGCTGTTTTTCCCATCAATGTATAATTGCATGCCGTTGCGATCCCAGGTCGCCACCAGGTTGTGCCACTGTCCGGGCAGCCAATCCTCTGCTCTTCCATTGATATGGTATTTTTTGTTTTTGCTTTTCAGGTACAAGGTTATGATGTTTGCGGCAGGTTGTTTTTGGATCAACAGGCGGTATCCGGTAAAGCGTGCTTCAAAAAAGACCTGGTTGTATTTTATGTCGTTCATTTGCCAGTTGATCGGCTTGACCCAAAGCGACACGCTTCCTCTCGCGGGGTTGAAATTTTTATATGCCGGGTATCCGATATACTCTTGATTATTCAAACAGACAGAATTGTTTTTACCAGGTTGCCTGTCATCCAGGTCAGGATGCATACGCAGCTGTAACTCTCTTGGAATGCCAGTGACTATATCTTCCGGATTGCTTTGAAAGTCCGCTGTGGTAGTATATCTGTTGAAACTGGAATACAGCAGCAGGCCTTCTTCTTGAGCTGAAAGCGAAAGGCTGCAAAAGCCAGTAAAAATCACAAGCATCAGCGCAAAGTTGCACATATAAATTCGCTTCCTCAACAAAAACAAAAACATAAGGCAATCCTCCAGTTTTCCATCCATTCGTATACTGCAAAAAAATCGCAGTAACCAGTGCTGTATTTATGAAAAACAAAAAAGTAATCCACAAATCCATTTTATCTGCAAATTACGCAGATTCCATATCAATATATGTGATTGTTTGCTTGAAACAAATGAGAAATGATGCTAAAATATATAATAAATTCCGAAAAAATATATAACATCTTACGGAGGCGGAGGTCATCATGTCAAATCAGGATATATGGAACCGGAAATTACGGCCTATGGTCAACGAAAACCCTAAAACCTGGTTGCCTTTGATAACGGAAGTTTCCCTGCTATGGATTCGTTTTGTGGGGAGTTCGGTTTGGCCCAAAGGCTACTGGATGCATCACAAATTGACCAGCTATCTCGATGTGCAACGAGTCGACAAAGGGGACCTGATTGTTACTTTGGCAAAGAAGAAATATCTGATTCCAGAGAAAACGATGGTTGTAATTCCGCCAGGAGAATATACTCTTGCGACTGGTCCCTCGGGACACTGCGAAAAAAGATATCTTGGCGTCATCGGAACGATTCTTACGCATCATTTGGGAAGACTCGGATTTGATAAAATCACCGTCCTACCAACTTGCGATGATGCTGAATTCGACGATATTTTTGCTGAATTATTCAGGATGGCTCAGGAGAAGACCCCCGAAAATGTTCGCAAGTTTGCCGCGCTCAGTTATCATTTGCTGCTGTTTCTTGCCAGCAAGGTCGCGCAGCTTTCTTTCCCGGAAGAGCTGTTGCTGGCCAAGTCCTTTATCGACTGGAACTTTTCTTCCCCGATTACTCTTGAAAGTATCTGCCAGAGTGCCAAATGCGGCAAGACAACCCTGGGAGCACAATTCCGGAAACATTTGAAGACATCTCCAATTCAGTACCTGATTGCCAAGCGCATGGAGTATGCCAGGCATCTTTTGAAAGATCTGTCGCTTCCCATCAAAACCGTGTCTCACCGCTGTGGCTTTACGAATCAGCTGTACTTTTCAAATGTATTTCGAAAGCATTTTGCCTGTTCTCCACGCGAATATCGCGCGTCACTCATAGACCCGAATGCATAATAAAGGGCGGCTAAAAAGTTTTTTAACCACGAAAGGCATGAAAAGACAGCAAAATTTTTCTAGAAATTGCTGCTTTGACGAATGAAATCGCATGCGGATTTGCGGTTTGGTACTTATATGGCTTTCTGAAGACCGTTATCTCAAAGCCCAGGCCATCATTGCGGCGGCGCGTTCGAGAAAACGCTGCGGGTTTCTGCCGGGCCGATCAAAGGCATGAAATGAATATGACAATCCAGCATGTCTGTGTTAGCATCCCTGAAAAGTTATGAAGTGGTCCATTTCCATCCGCAGATTTTATATCAATATATGTGATTGTTTTCTTGAAACAAATGAGTTTTGGTGCTAAAATATACAATAAATCCTGAAAAACATATAAAATCTTGCGGATAAGGTGATTGTCATGTCAAGTGCGGATACATGGAACCGAAAACTGTGGCCTAAGATCATCAAAAACACTGAAAGCTGGTCGCCTATGATTCCAGAGGTTTCTTTGCTCTGGGTTCCTTTTGTGGGGAGTTCGGTTTGGCCAAAGGGCTATTGGATGCATCACAAGTTGACCAGCTATCTCGATGTGCAACGAGTCGACAAAGGAGACATGATCGTTACTTTGGCAAAGGAAAAATATCTGATTCCGGAAAATACAATAGTTCTGATTCCTCCCGGCGAACACACCCTTGCTGTCGGTCCATCCGGGCAGTGCGCAAAAAGGCATCTTGGCATCATCGGAACGATTCTCACGCATCATCTGGGAAGACTCGGATTTGATAAAATCACCTTGCTGCCAGCTTGTGATGATGCTGAATTCGACGATATTTTTGCTGAATTATTCAGGATGGCTCAGGAGAAGACTCCGGATAATGTCCGCAAGTTTGCTGCGCTCAGTTATCATTTGCTGTTGTTTCTTTCCAGCAAGGTTGCGCAGCTTCCTTTCCCGGAAGAGTTGTTGCTGGCCAAGTCCTTTATCGACTGGAACTTTTCTTCCCCGATTACTCTTGAAAGCATCTGCCAGAGTGCCAAATGCGGCAAGACGACCCTGGGAGCGCAATTCCGGAAACATTTAAAGACTTCCCCAATTCAATACCTGATTGCCAAACGCATGGAGTATGCCAGACATCTGTTGAAAGATCTGTCACTTCCCATCAAAACCGTGTCTCACCGCTGTGGCTTTACGAATCAGCTGTACTTTTCAAATGTATTTCGAAAGCATTTTGCCTGTTCTCCACGCGAATATCGCGCGTCACTCATAGACCCGAATGCAT
>JAPXLT010000148.1:0-11365 GCA_033809415.1 Lentisphaeria bacterium | reverse complement strand
ATTTTCTTGATGACTACGTGTTCTCGCTCAGGATGAAAGGGCAGGAAGCGGAAAAGAGGGAGAAAATAAGGGAAATCCTGGAGCTGGCAGGTGTCAAGCCCAAATTAAGAATTCTTGACTCGAATAGCCGCGACCTGGGAAGCACGGAAGTCGTTTTCTTTAAAAACGGTGAAATGGAATACGCCTGCCTCTTGAAGGATTACCTGACGGAGGACAACTCCGAAAAGGAAGCCACGGTTGTTTTCCCGCGCGAGGCTCACATCTACGATGTAAGAGGCAACAAGTACTATGGATTGTGCAAACAAGTCCCGGTCAAGCTGTCCGGAGGGCAGGCGAAGGTTTTCGCCCTTTCCCCTTACAAAGTGACGGGACTCGAGCTTTCCCTGGACAAGGGGACATACTGCCGGGGAGATGCTGTTTTCTACAAACTGGACATTCTGGCAGATTCCAAGGCGCTTTCTGCTCATACAGTCCGCATCGAGCTGGTGAATCCCGAAAACAAAACGGTAAGGCACTACAGCAAAAATCTCCTGGCGGAAAACGGGAGCTGCTCGGCGACCTTGCAGCTCAGCCTGAATGAACAGCAGGGAAAATGGCGCCTGCGGGCAAGAGAGCTAATCTCCGGAAAAACGGCAGAAAAAACCTTTTCAATCGAGCAGTGAAACCGGACGAGTGAAAAAACGGCAGCGTCGAGTCCTATGAAGAGGAACCAACCGCCAAATGCCACTCCATCCGTCAAAGCAACAACCCCATAAAAAACTTTCGTGCCTTTTCGTGTGCTTCGTTGTTAAAAAAGGTTTTTAGGTAACGAGTATTGGTTCTATGAAAGCTGTAAATATGATTGTCCTTTCAGCGTTGATAGCGACCGCCGCTGCACAGGACTCGGATTGCGATGGAATCCCAACGGGCGCCTGGACGGAAGCATCCATTCTCCCGGCCAATACCATCCCCGATGGAAATCTTACCAAATACAAATCCGAATGGATTCTGCTCAAATCGGAAATTACCGGGCAAATTCCGAAAATCAACCGTACCGAAGCGGCCATCGGCTTGACAGAAGACCGAAAATTCCTCCTGGTTGCCATGCGCTGTTTTGAAGAGTCAATGGACAAGCTGGCGGAAAAAAGCCAGTTTTCTGACCGGGAAGAGATTTTTCAGGATGACCATATTGAAATACACCTCAACACCCCCAGCAAAAACTGGTTTCTGGTTGCCGTGAATCCAGCCGGAGCCATTTGGGACGAATCGCGGGATTTGGCGATCATCAAGCGCGACTCCCTGCCCGTGCTGTGGAATCCCGGAACCGCCGCGCATGTCAGTAAATTTGCTGATCGCTGGGAAATCGAAGTGGCCATCCCCTGCAAAGACTTTGGCAGGCTTGGTCCTTCAGAGAAGCATCCCTGGGGGATCAATCTCAGCCGCACCCGGCAGGTCTCCGGCAAAGCGGAAAGCTTCGCGCTGGTTCCCCAGGCCGGGGCTTATCCGGACTTCCTGCCCGCCAAGTGGATGCGGCTCTGGAAAAAGCCTTGGGATGCCGACGGCAACCTGATCAACTCCTACGGCTTTATCGTCGTTCCGCAACGCGAAAACCAGAAAAGCTACACGGTCAGAAGAGCAAAGGGGAAAGTGGCCATCGATAATGGCTGGGACAGCCCGGACTGGAAACATATCGAGGCGGTCACACTGACAGCCGCCTTGCTGCGCCCCGGCGGCCAGCGCACCCATAGCCCTGACACGCAGGTGAAGTTGCAGTATGACGACAACTTCCTTTACGGGCTGTTCCAAGTCAAAGACCGCTATGTGAGAGCTGTCGCACGGCAAAACCAGGAGCAGGTCTGCCTGGATAGTTGCGTGGAATTCTATGTCCGCCCCAGGGGAAGCCTGCGCTACTTCAATTTCGAGTTCAACTGCGGAGGCAAAATGCTCCTCTATGAAATCGAAGATATCTTGACCCAGAAATTTGAACCCATTCCGGAAGAGGAATTGGCAAGCATCAAACGCTTCCATACCCTGCCGGAGATTGTCGATCCGGAGATCGAGTCCCCGGTGACTTGGCGGCTGGGATTCCAAATCCCCCTCGAGTTCTTTGCCAGACGTGCAAATCTCGCCGGATCACCGACGGGGCAGGAATGGACAGGGAATTTCTACAAATGCGCCGACCATACCTCACACCCGCACTGGCTGGCCTGGAAAAGCGTTCAGGATTTCCATTGCCCCGATGAATTCGGTATCCTAATTTTCGAGTGACTAAAAAAAACCTTGGGATGGGCTGCCGCCCGCAACCCATTTTTTTTGTCCACGGAAAGCACGGAAAGCGCGGAAATTTTTGTAGGGTTGCTGCTTTGACGGATGGGATTGCACGCGGATTTGCGGTCTGGCCTATGGAGCGCTGGCGGTTCACAGATATAGACATTCTCATCGCATTTTTTTGCATTAATTTCTATTCATAGACAGAGGTGAGAAGATGATCATTACTCGAAAGGTCATTTGGTCCAACAGAAATGGAAATGCGGTAAGCTATTTTCATCCGCGCTGCTGCAACATGTGGAACGAAAATGGGGTTTTTATGACGCTGCAAAGCATCAGCGGCAGTGATTTCTACGGTGCTTTGCAACAGAGTATTTCTTCAGATCGGGGAAATTCGTGGAGCGATCCGATTCCGGTTCCTGGTTACGAATGGCGCATAGTGCCGCCAGGGATCAGCGAGGGCGTCTGCGATGTTGTCCCGGAATATCATGCACCGACAAAAACCATTCTTGCAATCGGACATAATGTTTATTACAAAGATGGAAAGCTGTTCGATTCACTGGGGGACTGGAAGCGGAATGACGGGGCGCAATTAGGCCGGTTCCCAGTCTGGGGTGTCTGCGATTCATCAGGAAAATGGATTGTTTCGCGGCGGAAACTGGAAATTCCAGGATTCGAGAACTGTTCAATCTATTCCTGCGGAAGTTCCCAAAGGCAATTTCTTGGTGAAGATGAGGTTCTGATTCCTCTGACATTCGGTGTTTTCGGGGAAAGAGCACGGCATGTGACCACGGTTCTCTGCCGTTATGACGGAAAAAGCCTGCAATTTCTCCGCAGGGGAAACACGCTTTCCCTTCCGGTTGATCGTGGACTGCTGGAACCCTCGCTGATCCAATACAAAGGAAGGTTCCTGATGACGATTCGCGCCGAGGACGAACGCGGCTACTATGCGGAAAGCAAAAATGGCCTTTCCTGGAGCGAAATTCATCCGTGGTGTTTTGACGATGGCACTTTGCTGGAAACATCTTCAACCCAGCAGCATTTTCTGGCCTTGAACGACCGGCTGTTCCTGATTTACACCAGAAACAACGGAAACAACGCCGAAGCCATGCGTTTTCGTGCACCGCTTTATATTGCGGAAATCAATGCGGAAATGCAATTGATCCGCAAGGCTGAAAGGGAACTCCTGCCGATTCTGAAAGAGGAAAAACACGCCGCCGGAATGGGAAATTTCCATCCAGTAAAATTGGATGAAACGCATGCGCTAGTGACGGTCGGTGAAGAACGCTGGTTCGAACATTATCGAGGCGATACCCTTTGCGCGAAAATCCAAATCGAATAAAATTTTCGTGTATTCTGTGTATTCCGTGGTTTAAAGTATTTTACAGAAACGCTATTTTTGCAAAATGGGCTTGCAATCGCTTTATGCACAGTATATAGTATGCAGAAATGACATTACAGCATTTCTCGAGGTTTTTTTGCATGAAGGTGAAAATAAAAAACATAGCAAGCGTGCAAATGGGATACTCTTTTCGGTCGCGTATCGAGGCTGCTGTAGATGGTAATGTTTCGGTGATCCAGATGAAGGACCTTCGCAATGACAACACGGTCAATTGTAGTGATTTGGTCAGTGTTGATTTGAGTTCCGTGAAAGCGCACCATCTCGTAAGGAAAGGCGATCTGGTCTTCCGGTCTCGTGGATTATTGACTACATCGGCGGTTCTTCTCGAAGACCCGGGCAAGGCCGTTGTCGCCGCTCCTTTGTTGAGAATAAGGGTGACGAAGCCGGACAAGGTTTTGCCGGAATACTTGAATTGGTATATCGGCCAGCGGAAAGCACAGATTTTTTTGGCAAGTCGTGCCGGGGGCACGGCTCAGAAAATGATCAGCAAAGAGACGATCGAAGACCTCGAGGTGGCACTGCCAAGCCTGGAAACACAGAAAAGCATCGTCGAATTGGCCAGGCTTTCTGCTCGCGAGCAAGTGCTGCTGCACGAGCTGGCTGACAAGCGGGAACAATGCATGTCAGCAGTGCTCATGCAGTGCGCGACCACGGAAGGGAAGGGGGAATAATGGAACCACTGAATACACAGAATACACGGAAAGATTTTTTGTATAGGGATGAGAGCTATTTGCTGCGTGGCGCCGTCTATGAAGTGTATCGCGAAATGGGCTGTGGCTTTCTTGAGGCAGTCTATCAGGAATGCCTGGAAAAAGAGCTGCGTAAACAAAATATTCCCTTCGTATCTCAACCTGAACTGGAGTTATTTTATAAGCAGGAAAAACTCCAACTGGCCTATAAGCCGGATTTGATCTGCTATGGTAAAATTGTTGTCGAAATCAAGGCAGTTAAAGAAATTTGCGACGAACATCGCGCACAGTTGCATAACTACCTGAAAGCAAGCAGACACCAGCTCGGCTTTCTGGTGAACTTTGGACATTACCCAAAAGCAACAATCGAAAGAATCATTAAATGAGACCACGGAATACACGGGAATTTTTTAACCACGGAATACACGGGAATTTTTTAACCACGGAATACACGGGAATTTTTTAACCACAGAATACACAGAATACACGGAAGAGGATTTTTTATGGGTGATATGGGGTTACCAGACCAGACTGCAAATTCGCACGCAATCGCATCCGTCAGAGCAGCAACCCTATAGAAAATTTTCCGTGTATTCCGTGTGTTCTGTGGTTAAATTAGGAGTATTGTCATGAACCAGATTGATCAGAAAGATATTAATAATGCGGCCTGGGCGGCCTGTGATACTTTCCGGGGCGTTGTTGATCCGGCGCAATATAAAGACTATATTCTCGTGATGCTGTTCTTGAAATACATCTCCGATGTCTGGCAGGATCACTACGAAGAATATCGGAAACTGCACGGCGATGACGATGTCCGCATCCGCCGCAAGCTCGAGCGCGAGCGTTTTGTTCTCCCCATGGTGCGGCTCAGCGAAAAGAATGACGAAACTGGCATCGAGACGCTGCTGGATGAATTCCCCGCCACGTTCTACAGCCTCTATGAGCGCCGCTCCGCCGCCAATATCGGCGAGCTGATCAATATTGTACTCGATCACATTGAAGAGAGCAACAAGAGCAAGATCGAAGGAGTCTTCCGCAATATCGACTTCAATAGCGAAGCCAACCTCGGGAAAACCAAGGATCGCAACCGCCGTCTCAAGCAGCTGCTGGAAGATTTCAACAAGCCGCAATTGGATATGCGTCCCAGCCGGGTGGCCGAGGACGTCATCGGCAATACCTACATCTATCTAATCGAGCGCTTTGCTGCGGATTCCGGCAAAAAGGCCGGCGAGTTCTTTACTCCGCTGAAAGTCAGCGAACTGGTTGCCAGGCTGGCCGCCCCTAAGCCCGGCGACCGCATCTGTGATCCGGCTTGTGGCTCAGGCGGACTCTTGATCCAGACTGCACACGAGGTGGCGCGCAATGCCAAGAACGCCCAGGAAAAGCGCAACTTCGCCCTCTTCGGTCAGGAGTCCAACGGCAGCACCTGGGCGCTTTGCCGCATGAATATGTTTTTGCATAGCTTTGACAGCGCCCGCATTGAATGGTGCGACACCCTGAACAGTCCGCTTTTAGTGGAGAATGATCGGCTGATGAAATTCAATTGCGTAGTGGCCAATCCGCCGTTCTCGCTGGATAAATGGGGCGCTGAAAATGCCGAAAGCGATCAATACAACCGTTTCTGGCGCGGGGTGCCGCCTAAGAGCAAAGGCGACTGGGCCTTTATCAGCCACATGGTGGAAGTCGCTCTGGAAAAAGAGGGCCGGGTTGCCGTAGTGGTTCCCCATGGCGTGCTCTTCCGAGGAGCGGCTGAAGGTCGTATCCGCAGGAAGATGATCGAGGAAAATTTGCTTGATGCCGTCATCGGCCTGCCGGGCAACCTGTTCCAGACCACCAATATTCCGGTGGCAATCCTGGTTTTTGACCGCGCCCGTGAAAGGGGCGGCGCCCGTGAAGAATGCAAGAACGTCCTTTTCATCGACGCCAGCCGTGAGTTTGTCTCGGGCAAAAATCAGAACACCCTCGCAGAAGAGCATATCGACAGGATCATGGAAACCTATACCGCACGGGCCGAAGAAGAAAAATACGCCCACGTCGCTGACGTCGCCGAAATCAAGGAAAACGAATTCAACCTCAATATCCCCCGCTACGTAGATACCTTCGAAGAGGAAGAAGAAATCGATATCGACGCGGTACAGGCAGAAATAAACGCCCTGGAAAAAGAACTGGCAGAAGTACGGGTGAGGATGGCGGAGAAGCTGGGGGAAATCAACAGGAGAAATGCGTAATGGATAAAAAAACAATCCTAGAGCTTACTGGCTCGTTTAATGCGGTTATCCAGCAGGTACAGAATGAAAATATCGAATTTTGGTATGCTCGCGACCTGCAAGGACTCTTGGGATACACCGATTGGCGTAATTTTCTGAAAGTTATTGAAAAAGCCAAGGAGTCAGCGCAGAATGCCGGAGCTACGGTCCAAAACCATTTCGTTGGCGTCAACAAAATGGTTCAAATTGGCTCAGGGGCAGAACGTATGATTGAAGATATCATGCTCACCCGATATGCTTGTTATCTTATCGCACAAAACGGAGATCCCCGTAAACTCGAAATAGCTTTTGCGCAGACTTATTTCGCTTTACAAACAAGAAGACAGGAACTAATTGAAGAACATATTTTATTGCGGGAACGCCTTCAGGCACGACAGAGGCTGGTTGAGTCGGAAACAGAGTTATCCCAAAATATCTATGAACGCGGTGTGGACGATCAGGGTTTTGGACGAATCCGTTCCAAGGGCGATGCCGCTCTGTTTGGAGGACATACCACAGCACAGATGAAAATCAGGTTGAAAACACCCTCTAATCGACCATTGGCTGACTTTCTTCCAACTGTAACTATTGCCGCTAAAAACCTGGCCACGGAAATCACCAATTACAATGTACGGCAGAATGATCTTTACGGTGAACGAGCAATCACTGACGAACATGTACAGAATAATACCAGTGTTCGCGATATGCTCGGCAAACGCGGAATAGAACCAGAAAACCTCCCCCCCGAAGAAGACATCAAAAAACTGGAAAGACGTGTCAAATCAGCTGAGAGAAAATTGATTAAAGAATCTGAACTCCCAAAGGAATAAATAGTCGTGACTAATATCCGATACCCAAAGATTTATGAAAAAATGTCAGAGGTAGCACAAGCAAAGATGGCGGAAAAACTGGAGGAACTGGGGGTTAAGCAGTTAAAGGAACTGTTCAACTTCCCGCTGAATATATACAGGTCGCTTGCGACGTGTATACTTTTTGCCGTTTTTTGAACACATCGAGATTGACGTGTATACTTTTTGCCGTTTTTTGAACACATCGAGGTTGACGTGCATGCTTTGTTGCACAATCTGCTTCAACCATTTCGTCGACGCCAACAAAATGGTCGACGAACTCAGGGAGATTCAACGATGAGTAGACCATACAATCAAATTCTTCTTGAGGATATTGCTATCCCCGAAGGAATTCAAACAGGTCCATTTGGGAGCCAACTGAAAGCCGAGGAATATGTGGATGTCGGTATTCCTGTCGTTATGCCGAAAGATATTCTTGGAGGATTTCTTTCAAGCGAGACTGTTGCTAGAATTTCTGAAACCAAAGCACGGAAGCTAAAAAAACATAAAATAATTTCCGGCGATATAATCTTTCCAAGGAGGGGGGATTTACGGCGGATTGGTGTTGCTCGTGATGAAAACAATAGCTGGATATGCGGCAGTGGCTGTCTTAGAGCCAGAATGAGAAACGATGTCTTTCCAGGTTATTTACATCAGTATTTGCAATTGGATTCTGTTGGTAAATGGCTTGAAAGAAACGCTCTCGGTCAGACAATGCTGAATCTGAATACCGAAATAATATCAAAAATGCCTATCACGCTCCCACCGCTCCCCGAACAAAAGGCTATTGCCGACCTGCTATCCACCTGGGATGAGGCCATTGAGAAAACTGAACGGTTGATTCAGGCGAAGGGAAAAAAGTTTCAATGGCTGTTGAGGAAGCTAATTTCAGAACCACAGAACACACGGAATACACGGAAAAAGGTGCGGCTGGGGGATTTGTTTGGCAAAGAAATTAACGTCGAGAAAGGCAAGGCTTTAACAAAAAAATCTATTATTAAAGGCGACATCCCGGTTGTGGCTGGCGGTCAGACATACGCATATTTTACAAATCGACCGACACATACAATGCCCACGATTACCGTAAGTGCATCTGGCGCATATGCAGGTTTCGTGTGGTACCACGATTACCCAATATGGGCATCTGATTGTAATGTGCTTTACTCAGTGGAAGGGGCGACAAAATTTCTTTATTTTACCCTTAAATCAATACAGCATAAAATCTATGCTCTTCAGTCAGGGGGAGCACAGCCACATGTTTATTCGAAAGATATGAAGAACTTACGCGTATTTTGGCCTCTGCCGGAGGAACAAGAACAAATTGCAGAAGCATTGACCACAGTTCAACACGAAATTGACCTACTGAAACAGCTTGCGGACAAATACAAAGCCCAGAAGCGCGGTCTAATGCAGAAAATGCTCACCGGCGAATGGCGAATCAAACCCGAAATCATTGACCAACACAAAGAGGTTTAATATGACTCAAAGACAAGACAAGATACGTCTCATGCAAGAGCAGAATCTGGAAAAGATCTTTAAGAAAACCCTAATGAATGAGATGGTTACGGTTTATTATTCTGATAGTTCTGAAGGACATCATAATCATGGTATTTATTGCGCTTTGATTCCTAATTCTGAAGTTAAGAAATGTTTGGTTAATACCGCTTGGGATTTATCACATGACGATGGTAAACCTAGAGCAATTGTTCATTACGAAAATGGTGTCGATGTTCCGACCTATTATCGCTACGGATCAGATCGGGGAATTGAGCCCCTGATATTTGATCGCGAATTTCATGGAATACGTCCTAGTTATAAAGAAATTAATGAGGAATTCCGCCTCTTTCACAATCTTTTCCATGATACCAAAGAAAATAAGTATATTAAGATCGATGATAATGGCGTTGAAGAGGTGGTTGCTGTTCTCAGAGAACACGAAATACAAATTCGCCTTAAAGAGATTCGTCAATTTCTGGCCATTAAGGAAATGCATCTGGCGATTCAGTTTTATTACCGTGAATATTCCCAACAACCACTCGAACAACTCGGTCTGTCTTTAGCTGACAACAAAGTGGTTCATAATGAATCAGAGTGTTGGGCTTTGGGTTTTGGAGATATTCGTTGTGCCAACGTCAATGGTTATAGCAGGTTGCTTGGTAAAAAGATGATTGCCCCGCTTCCAAAATCCCAAAGCGGCATGTGGGGATTTGCGCAAGAGGAGTCGGATCAATATGCTGATTTTATTATCGCAGTTAATGACGATGGCGATAACATTACATACTCAGCCAATCCGGAAGCCCCTAACTATTTCACACCGGTGCATTTTCGAAAAGAGGTGTTGGATAAATATTATAGAAAGCCCAGCAAATTTTCGGTTGAGGATAACTATCTTCGCTGTGGCTCGTTGTGGGGACTACAGATTGATAATCACCATTTAGATAAAGTTTGTGTTTGGCTTGGAGATTTGGGATGTACCTTGCCTTACGAAGAACAATTGCATTGGAAAAGTCATAACATAGCACCCGAGGGCACAATAAGTGATGTATATTACAAAAGACAAATTTTGGGTGAATTTACTGATTCTAATCAACTTGACCATATTTTCAAAGGGCGTTACAATGCCCTCAATGATGCCTGCACGAAAATACTTACATGGCAATTACTGCTCCCTTTTCGCCCAGAAGACTCACACCACTTGTCGTCTATTCGAATTCCGGCTACTGAAGAGCAAAGTGAATTTGATGAGTTAATATTGTCTCTTGCCAAAATACTGGTTGACTCTCTTAATGAGAAACAGCTCAACAAATTAATTCCAGATAAAGACAGACCCAACATCAAAGGAAGCATTAGTCGCTTGGAGAAAGTTTTTCAACTTCTCAATATAAACAGCTATGAAGAACATATAGATTTTCTACGTAAGCTTCAAAATCTCAGGTCAACGGGAGTAGCTCATAGGAAAGGAAGTGATTATCAAAAAATAGCTGATGAGTTTGGCGTCACATCCGGTTCTTTAGTAGCGGTTTTTGGAGAAATTCTGAGAAGAGCCAACGATCTTCTTGAATTCCTGACTAAAGTCGTTCAAGACGGCTTATTAAATTCTCAGGAATAGGAGTTCCAATGAGTAACGCCATATTAATTTCCATTCTTCCTGAGTTTGTTGCTGGTATTCTTTCTGGTACCAAGGTGTTTGAGTATCGAAAAATTATGCCGGTGCAGGCTATTTCGCATTTAGTGTTGTACTGCACTGCTCCAACTAAAAGGGTGGTAGCTGTTGCAGAAGTTGCTGGGCGTTTAGTTGACACTCCGTCTAAGATTTGGACGGATACCTCTTACGGTTCCGGTATCACTTACAAATTTTACACTGACTATTTTTCCGGGCATAAACATGCAGGGGCTTTTGCACTGGGCAGTGTTTATGAATTATCCATACCGCTGAAAATCTCTGAACTGACTAGTTGCAAGGTTGCTCCGCAGTCCTTTTGTTATTTGAATTCTCGTGACACAAACTTTATTCTAAAAGCATTAGCATCTGCCAGCAAGCGTAAATCACCGGGGAATGTATGATGAACGGCTTTCATATCACAAAAACAAAAAAACTTTCCGTAATACTATCACTCGACTTCTTGTTTTTTCAGAAAGATTTTTCTGAAGAGAAAGCTTCAAGTAATTGGCATACAATCACTTGTCAAGATGATCCGTCTGATTGTGGTGCCTTTACAAGGCACTGTCTTTGGGTGGGTTCCTCACCCCAGGCTAAAGCCTGGGGTTAAGCATGGTTAAGTGCCTACGGCGCAAAGCATTGTGCCGATCCGACCGATCCGACCGATCCTGCATCCTGCCTCTTGCAGCGGAGAGCATTCGGGCATCGAAAGGCAAACATCAATCACAACCGGGACGGTTGCGCTACTTTTTAAACCGCATGCCCTCCCGTCC